>NZ_FOMM01000002.1:0-438130 GCF_900112625.1 Methylobacterium sp. 13MFTsu3.1M2 | reverse complement strand
GCCCGCGCGCGCCGCCTCGATCGTGGCGTTGAGCGCCAGCAGGTTGGTCTGGCCCGCGATGGTCGAGATCAGCCCGACCACGTCGCCGATCCGCGCCACGGCCTCGCTCAGGTCCCGGACCAGCGCGCCGGTCCGGTCGGCCTCCGCGACCGCCGCCCGCGCGAGGCCGGCCGAGCCGTCGACCTGCCGGCCGATCTCCTGCACGGAGGCGCCGAGTTCCTCGGCCGCCGCCGCCACGGTGCCGACGTTGCTGGCCGCCTCCTCGGCCGCGGCCGCGACGGTGGTCGACTGCCCCGCGGTCTCGGCCGCGGTCTCCGTCATGCCGCGGGCCGTGGCCTGCAGGCCGGCCGCCGCGGTCGAGACCTGCGCGACGATCCCGCCGACGGCGTCGGCGAACCGGTCGGCGACCTGCCGCATCGCGAGGCCGCGCTGACGCTCCGCGTCCTGCCGCGCCGCCTCGGCCTCGGCCTCCAGCTGCCGGGTGCGGATCAGGTTGTCCTTGAACACCTGCACGGCCGCCGCCATGGCGCCGATCTCGTCGCGACGGTGTCGGAACGGGACCTCGGTGCCGGCCTCACCCCGCGCCAGTCGGGTCATCGCGGCGGTCATCGCGGCGATCGGCCGCGAGATGTAGAGGAGGCCGAAGATCGCCGCCGCCAGGGCGGACACCAGCGCGAGGCCGATGCTGGCGACGGCCGCGGCGGACGCGGCCTCGACCCGGATCATCGCCGCGTCCGCGTCCTGCTGCGCCGCTTTCTCGTCGTGGTCCGCCAGACGGGCCAGGGCCGCCCGGGCACCGTCGTACAGTGCCACGACGTCGGGCCGGATCAGCAGCGCGGTCGCCTCCGTCTGCCGCCCCGCCTCCACGAGGCGCCGCACGTCCCGATCCACCTCCGCGAATCGGGTCCAGGACGCGCCGAACGCGTCGTAGTGCCGCCGCTCCTCGGCGGTGGTGATCAGCGGTTCGTAAGCCCGGCGCGCGTCGCGCAGCCGCGCGTGCGTGGTCGCCAGGGCGGCCTCATTGGCGTCCCGGTGCTCCGGCGTATCCGACAGCAGGATGAGCCGGTACTGCTTGATGCGCACCTCGGAGGCCGCCACTTCGATCGCGCCGACCTTCTCGAGGGAGGGCACCCAGTCCCTGGCCAGCGCCGTCGCAGCCTGCCCGATCCCGGCCAGCTGACGGAGGGACAGACCGCCCTGCGCCGCGGAGATCAGGGCAAGTCCCGCGAAGAGAAGGGCCAGGATTGCTTTGAGTGGAATGGATGCGCGCATGACGATCCTCGGCCAGATCCGAGTGCGGGACGGTCGCATCGGGCGGCCCGACGCAGGCGACTGCATCTAGCCACTTCGGGATCCCGCGCAACTCGCGCCTTAGAAACATCACAGAACGATTTTTGCTTATAAAAATACTGCAGAAACCGATAATTTACCGAGCAAAGCTACATTATCATATCAGATAAAGGTGAACCGTCGCGCAGGTTCGGGTATCCGGTTCGCCCGAAAATCTCTCTTATCCAGACGAAAGCGTTGACGGCGACGAGACAAGTGACGTTTGTGCCGGACCCGCACGCGACGGACCGCGCCGACCGAGCCCCCATCCTTCCGAGAGGATTCAGCGCCCGGCCGCGATGCCTACCAGAGTCCTCACGCACCTCCGTCGATCCGGCCTTCCGCCGGGATCACCGGGACGAGTTGCACCCCGGCCTTCGCTCCTGCATTGCTCCTCAACCGCAAGGGGAGGGTTCGGGGCATGTCGACGGCTCGGGTCACCGTGGTCGATCACCCGCTGGTGCAGCACAAGCTGACCCATCTGCGGGACAAGAACCGCTCGACCAAGGGCTTCCGGCAGATCCTCAACGAGATCGGGATGCTGCTGGCCTACGAGGTGACCCGTGACCTCCCGCTGGAGCCCGTCACCATCGAGACGCCCCTCCAGCCGATGCAGGGGCAGCAGATCCAGGGCAAGAAGCTGGTGCTCGCGCCGATCCTCCGCGCCGGAGTGGGCTTTCTCGACGGCATGCTGTCGCTGGTCCCGTCGGCCCGCGTCGCGCATATCGGGCTCTACCGGGATCCCGAGACGCTGGAAGCCGTGGAGTACTACTTCAAGGCGCCGTCCGATCTGGCCGACCGGACGGTGCTGGTGCTGGATCCGATGCTGGCGACCGCCAACTCGGCGATCGCGGCCCTCGACCGCCTCAAGGCCCGGGGCGCCTCCGACCTCCGCTTCGTCTGCCTACTGGCGGCGCCGGAGGGCCTCGCCAAGTTCCAGGCCGCCCATCCGGACGTGCCGGTCTGGACCGCGGCGATCGACAGCCACCTGAACGACCACGGCTACATCGTCCCGGGCCTCGGCGACGCCGGCGACCGGATGTACGGCACCCGCTAGGAGCCGGCCTCAGCGCCGACGCCGGGCTCCGGCGCGGCCCTTGCCGACGACCTTGCGGAGGGTCTGCGAGAGCTGATCCACCGAGTAGGGCTTCTGGATCAGGTCGAAGCCGTGGACGCCCTCCTGCGCCAGCACGTGGCTGTAGCCGGAGGTGAGGACCACCGGCAGGTCGGGCAGGCGCCGCTGCAGCTCGCGGGCCAGCGCGATACCGCCCATGCCGGGCATCACGACGTCGGAGAAGACGGCGTCGAAGCGGAAGGGGATCCTCTCGATCTCGACGAGCGCCTCCTCGGCATTGGTCGCCCAGACGGTCTTGTGCCCGAGATCTTCCAGGATCTGCGTGGCGAAGCGGCCGACCTCGATGTTGTCCTCGACGACCAGCACGCAGAGGCTGGCGCCGTCGAGCCCGTTCTCCTCGCTCCGCGGCGTGACGGACATGTCCGGCGCGTGCTCCGCCTGCGGCAGGTAGAGCGTGAAGGTCGTGCCGTGGCCCGGGCTGCTCGACACGTCGACGTCGCCCCCGGACTGCTTGGCGAAGCCGAAGACCTGGGACAGCCCGAGCCCGGTGCCCTTGCCGATGTCCTTGGTGGTGAAGAACGGCTCGAAGATGCGCGGCAGCACGTCGGCCGGAATGCCGATGCCGGTGTCGGACAGCGACACCGCCGCGAAGGTGCTGCGCGACCCCGCGTGACCGCGGATCGCCGGCATCGGCCGGTCGCCGGATAGCTTCAGGGTGAGGGTGCCCTCACCGCCCATCGCGTCGCGGGCGTTCACCGCCATGTTGATCAGCGCGGTCTCGAACTGGCTGAGGTCGGCGCGGATGTAGCAGGGGGTGGCGGGGATCTCGGCCAGAACGCTGATGCGCGCTCCGGTGACCGAATCCAGCATCTCCGCCACGGCCCGCAGCGAGGCGCCCACCTCGAAAACTTCGGGCCGGAGGGCCTGGCGACGCGCGAAGGCCAGGAGCTGGCCGGTCAGCTTGGCGGCGCGGTCGACCGTGTCGGAGATGGCCTCGACGTAACGGCGACGGCGCTCCTCCGGCAGGTCCGGGCGCTTGAGCAGGTCGGTGGAGGATTTGATCACCGTCAACAGGTTGTTGAAGTCGTGGGCGACGCCGCCGGTCAGCTGCCCCACCGCTTCGAGCTTCTGCGACTGCCGCAGCGCCTCCTCCACGCGCTCGCGCTCGGCGCTCTCGGACTGGAGTTTGGCATGAGCCTCCGCCAACGCCTGCATATTGCGTCGCTGCTCGGTCAGATCCGTCAGGATCCCGCAGAGGAGCGGCTGATCGCCCTGGCAGGCGAAGCGGCTGAGCGACAGGAAGGTCGCGCTCTCCGATCCCGCCGCGTGCAGCGCGATCTCCTCGCGGACGGGCCCGTCCATCGCGTGCCGGATCAGGCGCCCGAGGTCGACGTCCGCGTGGACGAAACCCTGGAGCGTGCGGCCGGTCAGGCGCTCCTGCGGCTCGCCGAGCATCTCGGCCAGCCGCCGATTGCAGTAGAGCAGCGTCCCGTCCAGCGCCAACGTGAACGCGCCTTCCTGCATCTGCTCGATCAGCGCCCGGTAGGGCAGGTCCGCGTTCTCGAGCGTGTAGACGAGGCGCTCGTGGTTCGGCCCCTCCACCACGACGGCGTCGAAATCGCCCCGGCGGATGGCCGCGAGGGTCTCCTCGCTCTCCTCCAGCCGCGCCTCGAGTTCGCGGATATGGGCGCGATAGGCGTCGAGCCCGGGCTCGTCGCCGGGCAGCAGAGCGTCCACACCCATCAGAGCGGCTCCGCGGCGGACGCGATCTCGAGACTGCGCAGCACGCGGCCCTCGTCCAGGAGGTCGCCCGAGAGGCGCCGTTCCGGCCCCGGCGCCAGTCTCAGGAGTGTGGGCGCGGCGAGGATCCCGTCGCGCTCGGCAAGGTCGGGTTGCTGATAGATGTCGACGATCTCCAGCTCGTAGCGGCCCGGGAAGTGGGCTTCGCAGATGCGGCGCAGCACTTCGACCGCGCGCAGCGAGCGCGACGCGGTTCCGGCCACGAACAGCCGCAACCGGACGTGCTCCGCGTCCGTCGGAGACGAGGCGGCCGCGTTCAAGGCCGGTCGGCCTTGGGACGGATGTCGAGGCCGACCAGAACCTTCTCGGTGTTCGACAGGTCGCCGATGATCCGCTTGAGCGGCGACGGCAGCCGGCGCACGAGGGTCGGGATCGCGAGGATCTGATCGCCGGCGGCGAGCTGCGGGTTCTTCATGAGGTCGATGACCTCGATGTCGTAGTGGCCGGCCAGATGCTCCTCGCAGAAGCGCTTCAGGTTGCTCAGGGCAGCGAGAGACTTGGCCGTCTGCCCGGCGACGTAGAGGCGCAGGTGATAGTGGCCGGAATCGCGGTCGGGATCCGTCTCGGGTGCTTGGTCGTCCGATGTCGTATCGCTCATTCCGCGGCACTCCGTCGTGCGCTCAACGCCTGCTGCTCCGCCGCGAGCGTGACGCCCCGCGCCGCGTCCTCGGTACGCAGGCTCTCCTCCTCGTCCACGGCCGCCTCGAGGCCGGCCCTGAGCTCCTCGATCTGACGCTCCAGGGCGGAGCGTCGGCGCGCCATATCCCGGAGCCGGCGCTCGGTCGCGTCCCGGTGCTGCTGCGCGGCCGCGCGTTCCTGAGCCTCCTGAACCAGGCGCGCGGTGCCGGTGAGAACACCTGAAGGACCAATATAGGCATCCACCAACTGGATCCCGTCCGACGACATCAGAAATTCGCGGATCTGGTTGGAGTGGCTCATACCCCGCGCCTTGATGACGTAGAGGGTCCGCGTCCGCTCGCCGTTCGCCTCCATGTTCTGGAGCTTGATCCAGGCATCCATCAGGGAGGACACGCCGAGATCGTTGTCCTCGATCAGGGAGCCGTCGCCGCGGAGGGTCGTGAAGATCGCCGTGATGCCGCGGGTCTTGATCAGGTCGATCATGCGCAGGAGCGTCGCCTGCAGCTCGCCCGACGACCCGCGCAGGGCCGAGATCGGGTCGAGCACCACCACGTCCGGCCGGAACTGGTCGAGGTCGCGGTGCATCCGCGCGAGATGCGTCTCCAGACCGAACAGGCTCGGCCGCGCGGCCTCGAAGCGGAGGCGGCCGCTCGCCACGTGCGCGGCGAGGTCGAGCCCGATCGAGCGCGCGTTGCGGATGATCTGGGCACCGCTCTCCTCGAACACGAAGGCCATGCAGCGCTCGCCGCGCCGGCAGGCCGCGTCGAGGATCGAGGCGGCGAGCATGCTCTTCCCGGTCCCGGCCTCGCCGGAGATCAGGATCCCGGAGCCGCGATGGAAGCCCCGCGGTCCCAGCATGGCGTCGAGCCCGGCGATCCCCGTCGAGAGGATGCCGTCGGGCACCCCGTAGACGAGATCCGCCGAGGTCACCGGCAGGACGCTGATCCCCGCGTGATCGATCAGGAACGGGTACTCGTTGGTGCCGTGGGCGGAGCCTCGATACTTGACGACGCGCAACCGTCGCGTGGTGATCTGGTCCTCGACGCGGTTGTCGAGCAGCACGACGCAGTCCGAGACGTACTCCTCCAGGCCCTGGCGGGTGAGCGGCCCGTCGCCGCGCTCGCCCGTGATGATCGCGGTCAGGCCGCGATCCTTGATCCAGCCGAACAGGCGGCGCAGCTCGGTGCGGAGCAGGGTCGGATCGGTGAAGCCCGCGAACAGTGTCTCGATCGTGTCGAGGACGACGCGCTTGGCCCCGATCGAGTCCACCGCGAAGCCGAGGCGGATGAACAGGCCCTCGAGGTCGTACTCGCCGGTCTCCTCGATCTCGCTCCGCTCCACGCGCACGTGGTCGATGGCAAGATGGCCGGCGGCGACGAGACCGTCGAGGTCGTAGCCGAGCGACGCGACGTTCGCCGCCAGATCCTCGGCCCGCTCCTCGAAGCTCATGAACACGCCGGGCTCGCCGTAGAGCGTCGCGCCGTTGACCAGGAAGGTCGTGGCGAACAGCGTCTTGCCGCAGCCCGCGGCGCCGCAGATGAGCGTCGGCCGCCCGGCCGGCAGACCGCCATGGGTCAGGTCGTCGAAACCGGTGATGCCGGTCGCGACCTTGGGCAGTGTCCGGGCGGCTTGCGGGTCGGGCACGATGGGCGAATCCCTGGACGTCTCGGAGGACGGCAAGTCCGGAAGTGCGGCGGCGCTCTCAACCCTGCCGGACCGATCGGGACGGTTCGCACCGCGAGAGACGCGGAGGCGGGCGCGAACAGCGCGTCGAACGGGCAGAGCACCGGTGGAATGCGGTATGGCAACGGGTCCGCCCGCGCAATATGGGTGCGTGACGCGTCCGGCCGCCATCCCGTCGACGGACTGCGCAGATCGATGGAAGGCCTCCATGCTCGGCTGGGACGTCGACGTCAACGAGGCCCTGACGGCGCCGGCCGTCGCGCGCAACCGCGACGCGATCCTGGCCGTGCTCCGCGAGATCCTGCCCGACAGAGGCACCGTTCTGGAGATCGCCAGCGGCTCCGGTGAGCACGCGGTCCACGTCGCCGCGGCCCTGCCGGGCCTGGACTGGCTGCCGAGCGATCCCGAACCCGCCGCCCGGCGCAGCATCGCCGCGCACGCGCTCCGGGCCGGGCTCGCCAATATCCGGCCGCCGCTTGCGCTCGACGCCGCCGCCGCGGCGTGGCCCGTCGCGCGGGTCGACGGGATCGTGTGCATCAACATGATCCACATCGCGCCCTGGGCCGCCACCGAGGGCTTGATGGCCGGCGCCGGACACGCCCTGAGCGCGGGCGGCGTCCTGTTCCTGTACGGGCCGTTCCGCGAGGCGGACCGGCCGTTCGCGGAGAGCAACGCCGCCTTCGACGCCTCCTTACGCGCGCGGGATCCCGCCTGGGGCGTGCGGGACCTCGACGCCGTCGCGGCGGAAGCGGCCCGGCACGGGCTCAGCCTGGTCCGGCGCGTGGCCATGCCCGCCAACAATCTGAGCCTGATCTTCGGCCGGGCGGACAGGTGAGCGCCCGTCTGTCACGGCTTTCCGCATCTGCACACTGTATTCAAGCATCCGCGTGCTGCACTATCCTGTCCTGGACCCGATGCGGCGGCAAAAGCCGCACGGGCCGCAGGAGGAAGCCCATGCGGATGGAACGCAGCGTCTCGAGCCGGGCCCTGGCCCTGCTCGCAGTGGCCGGATTACTGGGATCGACGCAGGCGCGGGCCGCGGATCCCATCAGGATCGGCGTGATCGCCGAGGCGCAGTCGGTGGTCGGGGCCTCGATCCCGCAGGCCGTTCAGCTCGCCGCCGACGAGATCAACGCCCAGGGCGGCGTCGACGGGCGCCAGATCCAGGTCGTCACCTACGACGACAAGTCCTCCGCCTCCGACGCGGTCCGCGCCTTCCAGCGGGCGGTCTCCGAGGACAAGGTCAACCTCGTCATCGCCAGCTACATCTCGGAGGTCGTGCTGGCGCTGATGCCCTGGGCGGCCCGGCTCAAGACGCCGATGATCACGCCCGGCGCGGCCTCGAACGAGATCAGCGCCGCGGTCCACAAGGACTACGCGCGCAACAAGTACACCTTCCACGGCTACCTGACCTCGGCGGCGCTCGCCCAGTCCATCTGCGATTCCACCAAGGACATGCTGATCGACCTGATGAAGGTGAAGACCGCCGCGATCATGAGCGAGGACGCGGCCTGGACCCGGCCGCTCGACGTCGGTTACGAGAAGTGCCTGCCCGAGATCGGCGTGAAGGTCGTCGACCACATCCGCTTCTCGCCGGACACGGGCGACTTCACGCCGATCTACAACAAGATCGAGGCGGCCAAGCCCGACCTGATCGTCACCGGCATCTCGCATGTCGGCGTGCAGCCGACCGTGCAGTGGCAGAATCAGAAGGTGCCGCTCGCCATGACCGGCATGAACTCGCAGGCGACCTCCTCGACCTTCTGGTCGAACACCAACGGCGCGACCCAGGGCGTGATCTTCCAGAGCATCGCCGTGCCAGGCGCGGCGATCACCGACAAGTCGCTCGCCTTCAGCGCCGCGTTCAAGAAGCGCTTCGGCAGCGACCCGTCCTACGCCGGGTACATGGCCTACGATCAGGTCTACTACGCGGCCGACGCGGTGAAGCGGGCCGGCACCACGGAGGCCGACAAACTCGTCGACGCCCTGGAGAAGACCGACTGGGTCGGCACCGTCGGGCGCACGCAGTTCTACGGCAAGGACGACCAATTCACCCACTCGATCAAGTACGGGCCGGGCTTCGTCACCGGCCTGATGGCGCAGTGGCAGGACGGCAAGCAGGTCGCGGTCTGGCCGAAGAGCCTCGCGCAGGGCGCGATCGTGCTCCCGGCGGCCGTGAAGGCGGCGGCCCGCTAGGCGGCTCTCCGGCCCGGCAACGGGCGCGCGGCTTGCCAAGCGCGCCCGTTGCCGCAAGTAGAGCCGGGCCGCGACACCGTGAGCGCGGCCGAGACGACGTGCGCGCGAAGGACAATCGCTGATGGCCACCACCGACCTGCCCGGGACCATGCGCCAGATCCGTTACGCGGGTTCCGGCGGACCGGAGGTGATCAGCCTGGAGAACGCGCCCGTGCCGAGCCCGGGGCCCGGCCAGGTCCTGATCGAGGTGGTGGCGGCCGGGGTGAACCGGCCCGACGTCGCGCAGCGGTCCGGGGTGTACCCGCCGCCGCCCGGCGCCACCGAGATTCCGGGCCTCGAAGTCGCCGGCCGCGTGGTCGCGCTCGGCAGCGGAGTCGAGGGCCTGTCGGCCGGCGACGAGGTCTGTGCCCTGGTGATCAGCGGCGGCTACGCCGAGTACGCCGTGGCCGAGGCGGCCCACTGCCTGCCGCGACCGAAGGCCGTCTCGCTGGTCGATGCCGGCGGTCTGCCGGAGACCTTCTTCACGGTCTACTCCAACGTGGTCCAGCGCGGCCGCCTGACGCGCGGCGAGAGCTTCCTCGTCCACGGCGGGTCGAGCGGCATCGGCGCCACGGCGATCCAGATCGCCAAGCATGTCGGCGCCCGGGTCTTCGCGACGGCGGGCTCCGCCGAGAAGTGCCGGTTCTGCGAGGATCTCGGGGCGGATGCCGCGATCGACTACAAGCAGGCCGACTTCGCCGAGGAACTGAAGCGCCTCACCGACGGGCGCGGCGTCGACGTCATCCTCGACATGATCGGCGCCAGCTACCTCGCCCGGAACCTGAAGTCGCTGGCACCGGACGGGCGGCTGGTGATGATCGCGCTGATGGGCGGCTACAAGGTCGACGGGCTGAACATCACGCCGATCATGCGCAACCGCCTGACCTTCACCGGCTCGACGCTCCGGCCGCGCGGGAAGGCCGACAAGGCCGCGATCGCCGACGGTCTCCGCCGGGACATCTGGCCCGAACTCGAGGCCGGACGCATCCGGTCCGTCACCCACGCCACGTTCCCGCTCGAAGAGGCGCGGGCGGCGCATGAGCTGATGGAATCGAGCGCCCATCTCGGCAAGATCCTGCTGACGACAGGGCGCTGAGCCGGCCCCGTCAGGAACCTGCCTCGGCGGCCCCGCGTTGGCGGCCGGTAACGAGATTGTGTCGCACAGCGCCCGTTCCGGCGTGTGGCGTCCCGCCGAGGAAGGTTTTGCACATGGCCGAGAGACTGAACCCCAACGAGAGCCGCCAGGGCGAGCGCGGTAAGCCGGTGCTCTGGGTCCTGGTGGCGAGTCTCGTCCTGCTGGCGATCGCCACCGTGGGCCTGCTCACGTGGAACGGCGCGAACTCGCCGAAGGACTACGCCAGCCAGAGCCAGGACGCGTCGCGCAAGGAGGTGACGGGCTCGGTCAACGGCCAGTCCGGCGGGTCGTCGCCGTCGAACAGCACCGCCGTTCCGGGCGGCAACCCGTCCTATCCGCAGCCGGCCCAGCCGGGCGCGAACGGCGCGCCGAAGTAAGGCGTCACGCGCGGGACGGGATGCGCCGTCCCGCGGCCGACCCTCTCAGCGGGTCGGGATCGGCGTCGGGCCGCGGTAATCGTAGAAGCCGCGCTTGGCCTTCCGACCGAGCCAGCCGGCCTCGACGTACTTCACGAGGAGCGGGCAGGGCCGGTACTTCGAATCGGCGAGGCCCTCGTAGAGTACCTGCATGACCGACAAGCAGGTATCGAGGCCGATGAAGTCGGCCAGCTGCAGCGGCCCCATCGGGTGGTTCGCGCCGAGCTTCATGGCGGTGTCGATCGACTCGACCGATCCGACGCCCTCGTAGAGCGTGTAGATCGCCTCGTTGATCATCGGCAGCAGGATCCGGTTGACGATGAAGGCCGGGAAATCCTCCGACATCGTCGACGTCTTGCCGAGCTTCGCGATGAACGCCTTGGCCGACTCGTAGGTCGTGTCTTCGGTGGCGATGCCACGGATCAGCTCGACGAGCTGCATCACCGGCACCGGGTTCATGAAGTGGATGCCGATGAACTTCTCCGGCCGGTCGGTCGCCGCCGCCAGCCGGGTGATGGAGATCGACGACGTGTTGGTCGCCACCAGGGTCTCCGGCCGCAGCGACCCGCACAGCGTGGTGAAGATCTCGCGCTTGGTCGCCTCGTTCTCGGTCGCCGCCTCGATGACGAGATCGCACGGGCCGAGGGCAGCGAAGTCGCGGGCGGGGACGATGCGCGAGCGGGCCTCGCCGCTGTCGCCTTCGGTGAGCGTGCCCTTCGAGACGAGGCGCGCGAGGCTGCCCTCGATCACCGACAGCCCGTTCTCGAGCCGGGCGGGATCGCGGTCGTTCAGCAGAACCTCGAAGCCGGCGGTGGCGCAGACTTGCGCGATGCCGCTGCCCATCTGGCCCGCGCCGACGATGCCGACCCGCTTGATCTCCATTTGCATGTGCCGACCTGTGCCCCCAAGGCGGATGCCGCAGCGCTGCCGCCCAGCTCTCTGGACGGCACGGACGCGACGGCACCGCGCGAAGTCTCGCCGCTGCTGCCTTCTAGACCAATCCTCGATCCGGAAGGAACCCGTGAAGCCGCGTTCTGCGACAATGCTCGCGGGTTGCCAGATCCGGTGCCGTTACTGGCCCTTGGCTTTGCCGATCTCGGATTGCAGCTCGGGAACGACCTGGAACAGGTCGCCGACGAGGCCGTAATCGGCCACCTGGAAGATCGGCGCGTCCTCATCCTTGTTGATGGCGACGATGACCTTCGAGTCCTTCATGCCGGCGAGGTGCTGGATCGCGCCCGAGATGCCCACCGCGACGTAGAGGTCCGGCGCCACGACCTTGCCGGTCTGCCCCACCTGCCAGTCGTTCGGCGCGTAGCCCGCGTCCACGGCGGCGCGCGAGGCGCCGACGGCGGCACCGAGCGAGTCGGCCAGCGGCTCGATCAGCTCGTGGAACTTGTCCGAGGAGCCGAGCGAGCGGCCGCCGGAGACGATGATCCGCGCCGAGGCCAATTCCGGCCGGTCGGACTTCGCGATCTCCTCGCCCTTGAAGCTCGAGCCGCCCGCCTCGGGCGCGGCCGCCGAGACGGCCTCCACAGGCGCCGGGGCGCCGCCCTCTTCGGCCGCCTTGAAGGCCGCCGTGCGCACCGTGATCACCTTCTTGCCGGCGGGCGCCTGCACGGTCTGGATGGCGTTGCCGGCGTAGATCGGCCGCTCGAACGTGTCGGGCGAGACCACCTTGATGATGTCGGAGACCTGCGCGACGTCGAGCAGGGCGGCCACGCGCGGCAGCACGTTCTTGCCCGTGGTCGAGGCCGAGGCGATGATCGTGTCGTAGGGCTCGGCGATGGCGGCGATGAGCGCCGAGACCGGCTCGGCGAGATCGTGGTCGTAGACGCCGTCCTCGGCGTTCAGGACCTTCTCGACGCCGTCGAGCTTGCCCGCGGTCTCGGCCACGGCCTTGGAGCCGGTGCCCAGCACGAGGGCGTGGACCGGCGCGCCGATCTCCTTGGCGGCGGCGAGCGCCTTCAGCGTGCTGTCCTTGATCTGGCCGTTGCCGTGCTCGACGAAGAGGAGTGTCGTCATGGTCTGCTGGTGCCCTCGAAGGTGGTGGCGCGGGGCTCGACCGTCGACCGGGAGCCCCGCCTCGGATCAGATGACGCCGGCTTCGACCTTGAGCTTCTGGACGAGCTCGGCCGCGGAGGCGACCTTGACGCCGGCCGAGCGGCCCGGCGGTTCGGCGGTCTTCAGCACTGTGAGCCGCGGCGTGACGTCGACGCCGAGCGCGTCGGGTGCCAGCTCCTCCAGGGGCTTCTTCTTGGCCTTCATGATGTTGGGCAGCGACGCGTAGCGCGGCTCGTTGAGGCGCAGGTCCGTCGTCACGATGGCCGGCAGCTTGAGGCTCACGGTCTGCAGGCCGCCGTCGACCTCGCGGGTGACGTCGAGGCTGCCCTCGCCGGGCTCGATCTTGTACGCGAAGGTGCCCTGAGGCCAGCCGAGCAGGGCGGCGAGCATCTGGCCGGTCTGGTTCGAGTCGTCGTCGATCGCCTGCTTGCCGAGGATGACGAGCTCCGGGCTCTCCTTCTCGACGACGGCCTTCAGGAGCTTCGCGACGGCGAGCGGCTCGCAGTTCACGTCGGTCTTCACCAGGATCGCCCGGTCGGCGCCCATGGCGAGTGCCGTGCGCAGCGTCTCCTGCGCCTGCTGCGGGCCGATCGACACGGCCACGATCTCGGTGACCTTGCCCTTCTCCTTCAGGCGGATCGCCTCCTCGACGGCGATCTCGTCGAAGGGGTTCATGGACATCTTGACGTTGGCGAGCTCGACGCCGGAGCCGTCGGCCTTCACGCGAATCTTGACGTTGTAGTCCACCACCCGCTTGACGGGCACCAGCACCTTCATGGCGGTCACGATCCTTCCCCGGAGGATTCTTGTCGTCGTGCAGGCCACTCCCACGGGCGCGCGAGGCGCAGCGTGGCCGGGGCACGCAAGGCGCCGGACCGTAACGGCCACATTTCCGCCTTGTCAACGCGGCGCCGTGGCGGCCCCGCGAAAACCGCGATGCCGGCTCAGCGATTGGCGCCGGGCACCCAGAGCACGTCGTCGGCCCCGTCGCCGTTCGCCGCCCGGCTCGCCACGAACAGGAAGTCCGACAGGCGGTTGAGGTAGCGCAGCGCCTCCGGTGAGACCGTCTCGTCCTCCCGCGCAGCGAGGCTGACCGCGAGCCGCTCGGCGCGCCGGCAGACGGTCCGGGCGAGGTGCAGCGCCGCGGCAGCCGGCGAGCCGCCGGGCAGCACGAAGGATTTCAGCGGCGGGATCGCGGCGTTGAGCGCGTCGATGTCGCGCTCCAGCCGGTCGACCTGGCTCGCCACGATCCGCAGCGGCTCGTAGGGGAGGGGCTCCGGGGTCGGCGGCGTCGCGAGATCGGCGCCGAGGTCGAACAGGTCGTTCTGGATCGCCCCCAGCATCCCGTCGAGGGGGCCCTGCGTGTGCAGGCGCGCCATGCCGATGCAGGCATTGGTCTCGTCGACGGTGCCGTAGGTCTCGACCCGCAGGTCCGCCTTCGAGCGCCGCTGCCCGTCCGCCAGCGCGGTCGTCCCCTTGTCGCCGGTCCTCGTGTAGATGCGGTTGAGCTTGACCACGGGGTGGCGTACCTCAGAATGTGTAGCCGATCTTGCCGCCGAAATTGGTCAGGCCGCGGTTGTTGGCGCAGAGCCCGGCATTCGACATGTGCTCGACCGTCGCCATGATGCTCCAGTGCTCCGTGAGGCGGAAGCCCAGGGCGGCCGCCTCGCGGAACATCGGCGAGCAGCCGAGGGTGTTGAAGCCGTAGGGCGTCTCGGCCTTCGGGCCGGTCCAGCCGTTATGGGCCACGCCGCCGAAGAACCCGTCGAGGAACACGCGGCGGTTGAAGGTCTCGGGGAAGATCTCGAGCGTCCAGGTCGCGCCGAGATAGGCGTAGCTGGTCCGGCCGCCGGTGTTGTAGCTGCCGCCGACGGTCGGCCGCGGCACGAAGGCCTGCCAGAACGGATCGTCGCTGATGCGCGGCTTGGCGAACAGGATCTCGCCGTTGACGTTCGCCTTGCTGAATCCGGGGAGCTTGCCCTCGGCGCTCCCGGGATCCTGCACCGAGCCGCCGATCCGGATCTCCGACACGATGCTGAGCGGCTGGACGGGGGCCGCGTAGGCGGCGGGCGGCGGCGGCGCGAGGTCGGCGGCCGAAGCCGGCAGAATCGCCGCCCCGGTCAGAAGGCCGAACAGACGGAGGCGGGAAGGGGCAGTCATGCGGGCTCGGCCGGTTAGGCGCAGCGATTTGCTTCTACCGAGCGTAGCAGAGGCCCGCGCGGCGGGGCGGCCTATTCATCCTTCACCGGATCGAAAGGTGTTCGGTGCGGCGGCGCGGTCACACCCGGCCCGACGACCTCACGCCGAGCGCCACCAGACGACGCCCATGATGATCACGATCGCGACGAACTGCAGGAGCACCCGGAGGCGCATCAGCTTCTGCGAGAGGTTCACGCTGCCGCCGCGCATCATGTTGGCGAGGCCCGCGACCAGGACCGCGGCGACGGCGAGGCAGGCGATCAGGACGAGGGTGTTGGACGACATGCGGTCGGGGATCCGGGTGGGGCGCGAGCCGCGATGCGGCTCGGCGCGTCGTTGAGGTCTCGGGCGCTCAGTTGCGGCGGAGCAGGCGCTCGAAATAGTCGAGTTCCTCGCGGGGGCGACTCGGGTCGCCGAGCTTGCGCCGCAGCTCCTCCATGATGCGCCGGGCGCGCTGGACCGCGGATTCGTCGGCCGTGGGGACGCGGACCCGCCCGTCGCTCATGTCGCGGCCGCGGGTCGGGCGCCCGAGGGGATCGTCGTCGCGGGCGCCGGCCTGACCCTGCTGGCCCGGCTGCTGGCCGCCCTCCTGCTGGCCCTCGCCCTGGCCCTCGGCCATCTCCTGCATCTGCTGGGCCATGCCGTCGGCGCCGCGCTTGAGGCCGTCGAGGGCGCGGCCCTGCGCGTCGACCGCGCCGTCCGAATCGCCGTCCTTCAGCGCGTTCTCGGCCTCGCGCATGGCGTCCTCGGCGTCGGAGAGGCCCTGCTCGCCGCGCATGCCGTTCTCCTTCATGCGCTTCTGAAGGTCCTCCAGCCGCTGCCGGAGCGCCTGCTGGCGCTCGCCGACGCCGCCCTGCTGGCCCTCGCCCTGCTGCCCCTGACCGTTCTGGCCCTGTTGGCCCTGACCCTGCTGGCCTTGCCCCTGCTGACCTTGCCCCTGCTGACCCTTCTGACCCTGCTGGCGCTGGCCCTGCTGCCCCTGGCCCTGCTGGCCGCGCTGTCCCTGCTGCGGCTGGCCGCGGTTCTGCGGGCGCTGGCCGTCGCGCTGCTCCTCGCCGTCCTTGAAGGTCTCGTCGCGCAGGCCCTGCTGCTCGCGCGACATCGCGTCGAGATCGCGCATCTGCTTCTGCATCTCGCGGGACGCCTGATCGGAGCGACCGCCGCGCTCGGCGGTCTGGAGATTCTCCAGGATGTTGCGCAGCTGCTCCATCAGGCGCTGCGCCTCGGCGGTGTCGCCGCGCTTCATCGCCTCCGCCATGTCCTGGATCATCTTGTCGAGATCCTCCGGCGTGACGGTCTTGGTCTGCCCGTTGTTCTGGCCGCGCTCGCTCTGCTCGCGGGGCTCGCGGCCCTGCTTCTGCGCCATCTCGGACAGGAACTTGTCGAGCGCCTGCTTCAGGTCCTGCGTCAGGCGCTTGATCTCGTCGTCGGGCGCGTTGCGCTCGATCGCCTCCTTCAGCCGGTCCTGAGCCTGGCGGAGCTGCTTCTCGGCGTCCGACAGGTCGCCGTCCTCGATCTTGAGGGCCATCTCCCAGAGGAGGTCGGCCACCGCGACGAGGTCGGCATCCGTGCGGGCGCGGCGCAGGCGCTCGGTCGCGGTCCGCAGGCCGAGGAAGATCGCGGGCTGCGGCGTGTACGTGTCGGGCGCGACCAGCAGGGCGTCCAGCGCCCCCTGGACCCAGCGGCGATCCGTGTCGGGCGCGATGACGAGCCGGCGGCGCTGCTCGGCGAGCGCCCGCGCCAGCGGTTCGCGGAACGGCCGCGCCGGCAGGACGATCTCGGTGTCCGGCGTGCGCCCCTCCTGGCCGGCCTCGTCCTTGACGACGATGTGGTAGCGGACCTTCGCGCCGGACCACGGGCTCTCGGTGAGGTCCACGAGGGTCTTGGTATCGGTGTCGCCGCTCGCGTCGCCCGGCAGCGCCAGGTTGAACTGCGGCACCGGGACCAGGGCCCGCGCGGACTTCAGCGGCTCGATCACCGCCTCGGCCGAGCTGATCCCGTAATCGTCCTTCGCCCGGTAGGTCAGGTTGAAGGTGCCGCGCCCGTTCACCTCGGGGCCGCCCACGGCGGTCACCTCCGGCGGCCGGTCGGGGATCGCGTCGACCGTGAGACGCTGCTTGCCCGCCGGGGTGACGATCGTCAGCGCGGCGCCGCCGACGATGCGGTAGCGCTCCTCGCGCAGGTCGGCGCGCGCCTCCTGGCCCGGCACCGGGACGAGGCCGGCATTGGGCGTGAGGGTCGTCTCGGACGCGGCCTTGCCCTGGCCGGCGATCCGCACGATCAGCTGCGCGTTGACCGGCGCGCGCAGGTGCTGGTCGCTCCCGTCCATCGCGATCAGCAGCGGCGGAAGCCGCGTGTAGAGCGGCGGGTCGATCCAGCCGTCCACGCGGAAGTTCGGGCCGGGCGCCGCCGGCTCCTGCCAGTCGAAGGCGGCGCCGATCCGCTGGCGCCACTCGGGGCCGGCCACGAACAGGCTGGCGACCGCCGCGACCACCAGGCCGGCGCGCAGCGCGAAGGGGTCGTGCCGGGTCATGCCCGGCCGCGGCAGGCCGACCCGCAGGGCCGAGATCGCCTGCGCGGCGCGGCGCTGGTGGAGGTCCCACAGCAGCCGGCTCCCCGGATCGGCGGCGCCGACGGCGAGGCTGTCCTGGGCGGCCGAGGCCGGCCCGTGCCGCAGCTTCGGATCGCGGGAGGCGGCCTCGCGGTCGAGCCGCGCCAGGGCGAGGCGCCGGTCCGGCCGGGCGATGTGGATCAGCGGCAGGAGCGCGGCGACGAGCAGGATGGCGAGGCCGCCGAGGCCGATCTGGCGCCAGAGCGGCGTGAGGTCGAGCCAGACGCCCGCCCAGGAGACGACCAGGAAGAGCAGGAAGACGCCGATACCGCGCCAGAGCACGGGCCAGGCCTGCTCCCACAGGGCGGCTGCCCGCGCCTGCGCCACGAGCCGGTCGAGCCGCGTGGACGCCGCGTCCGCTCCGCCCACCCGGGTCTTGCTCTCGGTGCCGTTGCTGCCGATCACGCCGACCGTTCCGCCTCACGCCGAAGGAGTGGCCCACGGAGCCGCCCCCGGCGGGCCCCGTCACACGTGCCTAGCATGGTGGGCCGCGCGGGTCGGCGGGTCAAATCGGCGCGACGGCGGCCCGACCGGCGCGCCGGTCAGTTGTGCGCCTGGATGAAGTTGCGCACCTGCGGGTAGATCTGCGACTCCCAGCGCCGCCCGGCGAAGACGCCGTAATGGCCCACGCCGGCCTGGAGGTGGTGGGTCCGCATGTACGGGGCGAGGTCCGAGCACAGGTCGTGGGCCGCCATGGTCTGCCCGACCGCGCAGATGTCGTCCCGCTCGCCCTCGACCGTCATCAGCGCCGTGCGGCGGATCGCGCGCAGGTCGATCGGCTCGCCCCGATACGACACCGCGTTCCGGGCCAGGGCGTGGTCTTGGAACACGGTCTTGACCGTCTCGAGGTAGAAATCGGCGGCGAGATCGAGCACCGCGAAATACTCGTCGTAGAAGGTCTCGATCGCCTCGGCCTTGTCGTGCTCGCCGTTGGCCATGTGCCAGAACAGGTCGGCGTGGCCCTGGACGTGGCGCTTGGCGTTCATCGCCATGAAGGCCGAGACCTGCACGAAACCCGGATAGACCTTGCGGCCGGCCCCCTTGTGGCGCGACGGCACCGTGGCGATCAGGTTCTTCTCGAACCACTCGATCGGCTTGGAGGTCGCGAGCTCGTTCACGCCCGTCGGGTTGATCCGGCAATCCACCGGGCCGGCCATCAGGGTCATGCTGCGCGGGGCGGCCGGGTCCTTCGACTGCGCCATCGCGGCGGCGGCCACCAGCGCCTGCACGGCGGGCTGGCACACCGCCACCATGTGGGCGCCTTCGCCCATGGTCCGCAGGAACTGGATGAGGTGGCTCACGTAGTCGTCGAAGCCGAAGGTCCCGTCGGAGAGCGGCACATCCCGGGCGTTGTGCCAGTCGGTGATGTAGACGTCGTGATCGGGCAGCATCGTGCGCACGGTGGCGCGGAGCAGCGTGGCGAAGTGGCCCGACATCGGCGCCACCATCAGCACCTTGGGCTGCTCGGTGTGGATGTCCTTCTTGAAGTGGAGCAGCGTGGCGAAGGGCGTGACCTCGACCGCCTCCTCGGAGACCGGGACGCTCCGGTTCCCGACATTCACCGACTCGATGCCGTAGGGCGGCCGCGCGAAGGTCAGGCCGGCGCGCATCATCATCCGGGCCCCGGCGGACATCCAGGTCGCCGGCTCGCCCCACCCGACCCAGGGCGACCAGATGTCGTTCAGCAGCCGCCCCCACGCCCGGGTCTGGGCGGCCATGTCGGTCTGCAGATCGAACGCGTCGTACAGCATCGGGCAGGCACTCGCTTGAGCCCTGCCCGGCACGCGGGCCATCGGGGCGGCAACGTTGGCGGATGCCGGAGTGAGGGTTGCATCAGCGTGGCCGTGCAGGATGGGTCCCGTTCCCGGAGGCGGCAACTGTCCGATAGGCGGATGCGAACAAGAATTGTCGTGACGTGACTTTGATGCACCACGCGCCGCGCCGATCACATTCGGGTGTGCCGAATCGCCCGGCACACCCCCGCCGTCACGAGGAGCGGCGAATGACCGGGCGCGGGTCGGACTCGCTCCGACGATGCTCGCAGGCGACCTTGAGGTACCGGTCGCTGCCCCCGGGCAACCTCGCCTGGGCGGCCATCGTCTGGGCGTGCATCAGGCATTCCATCGGCGTGTGCGCCGGCGCGACGATGACGTCGAGGGCGGTGTCGCGCGAGCAGTCCTGGGCCAGCAGCGTGCCGGCACAGACGAGGGCAACGGAGAGCAATTCCGACATGACGGACCTCAGCTTCGAGTGATCGAAAGGTCCGCGGGGTGCTCCGGCGTGCGAGCCACCGCGTTGTCGTTGCCTGGTCGCTTCCTCCGGTTGCTGAAGACTTGAAGCACGTCATGTGCCAGCGCAGCACGACGCGTCCCTTGAGAGGTGCAACGCCGTCCGGGCCGGACTCAGTCGCGGGCGGGAAGCCAGCGCGTCTCTGGCTCGTCGGCGGGCAGGAGCGCCGCGACCGCGTCGAGGTCGACCACGTACTGATCGGTGAGGCGCTGCCACATCTCGACCGGCGAGGCGACCTGCGGCCGGAGCCCGTCGAGGGCGCGGGCGAGCAGGGCCGCATTGACGAGCTTCGGGCGCGGCACGAGCGGGTCAGCGTTCAGCATCGATGACGATCCCATTGGAGTGACGCCATCCTGGGTCGATCGTGGTTAATGATGGGTTACGTGCCGCCTCGACATCTTGCGCTGTTCTTGCGGACGCTTTCGCGCCGGGCTCTGAGCTGGATTCGCCGGCGCCCCCGGTCACGCCGAGGCGCCGCCAGACCTGAGCAACGCTGCCCGCGGACGCACCGGGCCGCGCGGGATCGCCCAGGCGAATCCACGCGCGTTCGCCAGGGCGTCGGCACCCGCTCGAGTTCACAAGCCGGACCCCTTCCCTTATCAGGCAGGCGCATCGAGCCTGTCCCGGCCGACGAAGTGCCGCCGCGCAGGGCGCGCACGGCTCCGGTCGCGCGGCTCCGGTCGATTGTGCGAACGGGACATCATGGACGCCAAACCTGAAGCGATCGGCGCGACGCAGGAGCCGACGGCGCGACTCGTGCTCGCGTCCGCTTCGCCCCGCCGTCTCGCGCTGCTCCAGCAAATCGGGATCGAGCCCGCGGCGCTCCTGCCCGCCGAGATCGACGAGACACCGCGCAAGGCCGAGCCGCCGCGCGAGCTGGCGCGGCGCCTCGCGCGGACGAAGCTCGCCACCGCCGAGGCGGCACTCCACCTGGAGGACACGACGACGCCGACCTGGCTTCTCTCGGCCGACACGGTCGTCGCGGTCGGGCGGCGCGTCCTGCCGAAGGCCGAGATCCCCGACGAGGCCGCGGATTGCCTGCGCCTGCTCTCGGGCCGGCAGCACCGGGTCTACACGGCGGTCTGCGTGCTCTCGCCCCGCGGGCGCCGCGAGCGGATCGTCGAGAGCCGCGTCCGGTTCAAGCGGCTCTCGGGCCGGGACATCCAGGGCTACGTGGCCTCGGGCGAGTGGCGCGGCAAAGCCGGCGGCTACGCGATCCAGGGCCTGGCCGGGGCCTTCGTGGTCAAGCTGGTCGGCTCGTACAGCGGCGTGGTCGGCCTGCCGCTCTACGAGACCCTGAGCCTGCTCGACGGCGAGGGGTATCCTGTGCGGGCCGGGTGGGGCGCCCTCGCATGAACCGCGAACGCCGGCCGCCGCCCTGTCCGATCTGCCGGAAACCGTCCGCGCCAGAGTTCCAGCCGTTCTGCTCCCAGCGCTGCGCCGACGTCGATCTGGGGCGCTGGCTCAACGAGCGCTACGCGATCCCCGAGGAGCTCGATCCCGACGCGCCGCCGCCCCCGCCGGATCCGGAGCGCTGAATTTTTCGGCCTTCCGGTCCCGTCGATGTCACGCGAGGCTGGACAGGCCGCCAAGCACTCACTATACCCCGCGACGTCCGAGGCCGGCACCGGCGCGGACGACGCCCAGGTAGCTCAGTTGGTAGAGCATGCGACTGAAAATCGCAGTGTCGGCGGTTCGACTCCGTCCCTGGGCACCATCATCCCGCTGAGCGCCCGACCATCGGATCGGTAGAGCCGGCGGCAGGATCCTCGATTTTCTGACAATACTCGGCTGCAGGTCGCGGGCGTCCGCGCGTCCTGATCAGCGCGTCTCCGCGTCGCGCAGGTGCAGGTAGGTCGGATCGAATTCGGCCGCTTCCTGCAGCCCGGCCCAGTCGTGGACGGTGAGACGGCGACCCCGGAGCGTGATGAGGCCGGCGGCTTTGAGATCGCGGATCGTCCGGTTGACGTGGACCGATGTGATCCCGAGGGCATCAGCGAGTTCAGGCTGCGTCATCGGCAGGTCGCAGGTCCGGTCGGGTGCCAGCCCGACGGCGTCGAGGCGGGTCATCAGCTCGCAGAACAGGTGGGCCATCCGCGCATACGCTTCCCGGCGCCCGGTGTTGAGCATCCATTCCCGGACCAGGGCGGCGTCCATCAGCGTCGCGCGCCAGAACACCTCGTTGAGGCGCGGGTGCGCCCGCAGCATCGCCCGGACCGTGTCGTGCTGGACGAAGCCGAGGCGGCAGGCGCTCACCGTGGCGATGTTGATGTCGAGCACCTCCAGGAACAGGCTCTGGAAATCCGGCACGTCCCCGGGGACGTGGTAGCTCATCACCTGCCGCTTGCCCGCGCGTGTCGACTTGTAGGTGCAGGCGATACCGCTGAGCAGCGTGAAGCTCCGGGACGGCCGGTCGCCCTCCCGAATGATGTCCTGGTTGGGCTCGAACTGGGCGACCTGCAGCGGGAGCGCGACGAGGGCGGCGCGCTCCGCGTCGGACAGCCGGAACAGGGCCACGGTCTCGATCCGGCGCAGGAACGGGTCTCTGACCGACGGTTGGGGTGTCTCGTTCATCGCGCCTCGGCCGTCCGGCAGAAGCGCTCGGCGTCGCGCGGCCGGTCGTCCACCGTCGTTGGTCCCCGCGTAAGTGTAGGGTCCCGGTCGGGCGCGACCAGGGCGAGGGCCGGCACCGGGCGCCCTCGGTGAGGCCGGGACTGGAATTTCCCGGCCCGTCCGCGCACAGAAGTCCGGCGGCGCGATCGCCGTTCAGCCTGACGGAAAGCCCGATGAACACGGCAGATCTCGCCCCGCACGCGCATCAGGTCCTGCGCGACGCGACCCTGCCCGAGCTGCCCCGGCACTACCGCGGCAAGGTCCGGGACAATTACGACCTCCCCGACGGCCGTCGCATCCTCATCACGTCGGATCGGATCAGCGCCTTCGACCGGGCGCTCGCGGCGATCCCGTTCAAGGGCCAGGTCCTGACCCAGACCGCCCGCTACTGGTTCGAGCAGACCGCCGACCTGTGCCCGAACCACGTCCTCGCCTATCCCGATCCCAACGTGGTGGTCGGCCGGCGCCTGGAGATCCTGCCCGTGGAGGTGGTGGTGCGCGGCTACCTCGCGGGCACCACGTCAACCTCGATCCTGACGCGCTACCGCGCGGGCGAGCGGGACATGTACGGCCACACCTTCCCCGACGGGATGCGGCCGAACCAGCGCCTGCCGGAGGCGATCATCACGCCGACCACCAAGGCGTTCGACGGCGGCCACGACGAGCCGCTCACCGAGGCGGAGATCCTCGAGCGCGGGTTGCTGACGCGCGCGCAGTGGGAGACCGTGTCGAGGGCGGCCCTGGCGCTGTTCGCGCGCGGGACGGCGCTCGCGGCGGAGCGCGGCCTGATCCTGGCCGACACGAAGTACGAGTTCGGCACGGATCCCGAGGGCCGGATCGTCCTCGCCGACGAGATCCACACGCCGGACAGCAGCCGGTACTGGTTCGCGCAGAGCTATCCCGAGCGCTTCGCCGCCGGTTCGGCTCCGGAGAGCTTCGACAAGGATTTCGTGCGCAACTGGGTCGTCGCCCGCTGCGACCCGTACAAGGACCCGATCCCTGAGATCCCCGCCGAGGTCGTCTTGGAGACCGCCGCGGTCTACATCCGCGCCTACGAGACGATCACGGGCAAGCGCTTCGTCCTGCCGGACCCGGCCGAGGAGCCCCTGGAGCGGATCCGGCGCAACATCGCCGCCTATCTCGCGGCGTAGCCTCGGGGTCGGGACAGGGGGTGCGGCGCCCGGCGCCGCACCCGGTGGAGCCTGTCAGGCCGCCGCGGCGATCGGGGCCGGCGACGGCGCGTCCATGGCGCGCAGGTAGACGTCGAGGAGCGTCTCCTGCTCGTCGCGCTCGTCCTTGTCCTGCTTGCGGATCTTCAGGATCTCCTTGAGCACCTTCACGTCGAGACCCTCGCCCTTGGCCTCGGCGAAGACCTCCTTTTTGGCCTCCATCAGGTCCTTGATCTCCTCCTCCAGCCGTTCCACGCGCTCGATGATCGAGCGGATGCGGTCGCCCGCGACGCCCACGGTGTCGGTCATGTCGGTCATGCAGTCCCTCGTCGGATGACGGGGGCACCCTCGCCCGACAGGGTAAGCGGTGGGTTAAGGCCGGGCCGGTGCTTCGACTTGGCCCTGGACCGGGCCCTGGACCCGGCCCCGGATCCAGCCGGAGATCGCATCCGCCACGGCGTCGCTGTTCGATTCCAGCATCATCATGTGGCCGTTTCCGCGGATGCCGTGGTCGGCGAGCGCCAGCCGGTCCGGCTTCGCGCCCGCCTGAGTCAGGAAGGCCGCCGTGCAATCGTCCATTGTCGCCCGGAACGACGCCTCGGCGGTCACGATCACCGCCGGCACCCGGGCGAGGTTCGGCAATCGGCGCGCGGGTTCGGCCTGGAGCCAGCAGCGGATCCTGTCGGGCGCGGCGGCGCTCTCCGCCTGGACGACCGTCAGGTCGGCCGGGCCGCTCACCGGCGGCTCGAAGTGCAGCGGCACCCGGGTGATGCCGTAGGGCCGCGCCCGCGCCTCGCCGACGCGCTCGTACCAGTCCGCGCCGCCCTTGAAGCGGATGTCGTAGAAGGTCGGCCCGTTCGGCTCGACGGCGACGTGCGCCTTCACGAGGTCGGGCCGCTGATCGGAGACCGCCCAGCCGAAGACGCCCGCCTGCGAGTGCGTCAGCAGGATCGCCGGGCCGATCTTCTCCAGCAGGGCGATCAGCGCCGGGTCGACCAGCTCCTCGCTCCGCAGCGCGCTGGCGATGTAGGGCACCTGGGAGAGGTAGAACTGATCGAAGGCGGCGTTGCCGCGGATCCCGGCGCCACCCGGCCACTGCGTGTGGAGCTTCGCCTGCGGGTAGAGCGCGGAGCGCTCCTGCCCGGTGAACACCGTCTCCAGATCCTCGGCAGGCAGGCGGGCGTAGGGGCCGTAGGTGTCCGGGTCGCCGCCCGAGCGGCCGCGACCGACTTGGTCGACGACGTAGACCGCGAAGCCCTGCGCGGCGAAGCGGTCGGCCCAGCCCGGCCGGCCGTCGGGCGTCCCGAGGAAGTTGGTCCCGGTCTGGGCGGTGCCGTGCACTAGGACGATCGGGTAGGGCTGCGTCACCCGCTCCGGAACGCGGTACTCCACGAACATCTGGCCGGACGCCGTCGTCTTGCCGCCCGCGGTGGCGTAGCGGCCGCCGACGAAGAAGTAGCCCGCGGGCTGCGTCGGCCTGAACGGCCCGTCGGCGGCACCCGGCTCGGCGGCTCGGGACGGCGATGCGGTGGCGAGACAGAGCAGGGCCAGCGTCCCGGCGGCGGCGTTCCTCGACATGGCGTCCTCCCGCGGGCGTCTGGCGCGCCCGGCGGGAGGCATATCAGCGTGAAAGTCCGGCCCGGTCCAGCCGGGCGGCCGATCAGGCGTGGGCGAGGCGCGGCTTCTTCCCCAGCGCCTCCTCGACGGTGCCCGCGCCGTCGAGATAGCCGTGGACCTTGGGGTTCGGCATGATCAGCGAGGCCACGAAGGCGATCGCCATCAGGACGGTCACGTACCAGAAGAACGTGCTCTCCATGCCGGCGTCCTTGAACCACAGGGCGACGAACTCGGCGGTGCCGCCGAAGGTGGCGTTGGCGATCGCGTAGGAGAGGCCGACCCCGAGCGCCCGGACGTTGGTGGGGAACAGCTCGGCTTTCACGATACCGCTGATGCCCGTGTAGAACGACACCACGGCGAGCCCGAGGGTGATCAGCGCGAAGGCGAGGTAGGGGTCCTTGTTGGTGCCGAGGGCCGTCATCAGCGGCACCACCATGAGCGTGCCGAGGCCGCTGTAGAGCAGCATGTTCGCCTTGCGGCCGATCTTGTCGGAGAGCGCGCCGAAGATCGGCTGGATGATCATGTAGACGAACAGCACAACCGTCATCGTCTGCGAGGCCGACGTCTTCGGCATGCCGGCGGTGTTGACGAGGTACTTCTGCATGTACGTCGTGAACGTGTAGAAGCTCAGCGAGCCGCCCGCCGTGTAGGCGACCACGACCAGGAACGCCCGCCAGTGCTTGGCCAGCGCGGCGAAGGTGCCGGCGGTCTCCTTGTCGCTGCTGTCCTTCGTCTCGGCCAGGGAGCGCCGGAGATAGAGCGCGACGACCGCCAGCGCGGCGCCGATGAAGAACGGGATGCGCCAGCCCCAGGCGGTGAGTTCCGGACCGGTCATCACCGTCTGCAGCAGCACCAGGACCAGCGAGGCGAGGAGCTGGCCGCCGATCAGCGTCACGTACTGGAACGAGGCGAAGAAGCCGCGCCGCCCCTTGATCGCCACCTCGCTCATGTAGGTCGCCGAGGTGCCGTACTCGCCGCCGACCGACAGGCCCTGGAGCATGCGCGCGAGCAGCAGCAGCACGGGCGCCAGCGTGCCGACATGCTCGTAGGTCGGCAGGATGCCGATCAGCAGCGAGCCGAAGCACATCATCAGCACCGAGATGACCATCGAGGTCCGACGGCCGACGCGGTCGGCGATGCGCCCGAACAGCCAGCCGCCGATCGGCCGCATGAAGAAGCCCACCGCGAAGATGCCGGCGGTCTGCAGGAGCTGACTGGTCGAATCGCCCTTCGGGAAGAAGGCCGGCGCGAAATAGAGCGCGAAGAACGCGTAGCAGTAGAAATCGTACCACTCGACGAGATTGCCCGACGACGAGCCGACGATCGCCCAAATCCGGCGCTTGCGGTCCGCGGCATCATCGAGGTCGCTCGGTGCGATACCGATCGTATCGTCGCGCGAGGCGGACATGGCGTCTCCGTCGATCAATCTTGGTGCCGGCCGAGGCCGGTCTCTTCTTGGTGCGGCGCGACGTTACAGGTGACGCGCCCGATCGCAAGACCGTGATCCGACTTAGCCGAGGACAGCGCAGGGCTGTGTCACCGGCCGCGGGTCCACAGTGCCGCGGGAGGGAACGGTTCGCCTCAGGACCCCGTTGCGGGCCGGCGTGGGCGTCGATGGCGTTCCGACCACCGCAGGAGGAAGAGGCCATGAAGCGAGTTCTGAGAGACGCGGTCGCGGCCGCCATCGTCGTCGCCGGCGCGGCGACGGCGTTCGCGCAGGGCGGCCCGGGCGGCGGCGGGGCCGGCCCCGGTGGTGCGGGCGGCGGCGCCGGCGGCCCGGGTGGTGGGGCCGGAGCGGGCGCGGGTCCGTCCGGCGGCGGCCCGGCCGGCGGCCCTGCTGGCGGTGCCGGCGGCGGGATGAGGGGCGGCGCGCCCGAAGGCGGGGCGATGCGCGGTCCCGGCGGTGCCGAGGGTGGGCCGCGCGGCGCCGAGGGACCGGGTCGCCCGGGCGGCGCGGCCGAGCGCAACGGACCGGCGGACCGGGGCGGCGCGGCCGCGAATCCAGGTGCGGGCGACCGCGGCGCGGGCGACCGCGGCGCGGGCGAACGCGGTGCGGGTGAACGCGGTGCGGGTGAACGCGGTGCGGGTGAACGCGGTGCCGGCGATCGGGGTGGCCGCGAGCCGGGTGCCGGACCCGAGCGGGGCAACCGCGACGCGGCCGGTCCCGAGCGCGGCGGTCGCGGTCCGGCCGGCGAACGGGACGGCCGTGCCGGTGCCCGCGACCGGGGCGCCGTCCGCGGCGCTGTCGGCCGCCTCGACACCCGTCAGCGGACCGAGTTCCGCAGCTCGATCACGCGTCTGGGCGTCTCGCCGCTCCGGGACGTGGCTTTCGGCTTGGCGATCGGCACCGCGATCCCCCGCACGGTCAGGCTCCACAGGCTGCCGCCGGCGATCATCGAGCTGGTGCCGGAATACGAGGGCTACGACTTCGTCCTGGTCCGCGACGACATCGTGATCATCGATCCCGACACCTACGAGATCGTGGACGTGATCCCGGCCTGAGCGGGCAATCACAGGAAGATCGGTGGGCCGGGCGGATCCTCTGCCCGGTGCCCTCTACCGTCCGCCGTCCAGGAGCTTCGACACCACGCGCGCCGTGTAGTCGACCATCGGCACGATCCGCGCGTAGTTCAGCCGGGTCGGACCGATCACGCCGACGACGCCCACGATCTTCTGCGAGCCGTCGCGGAACGGCGCCGCGATCAGCGAGGATCCGGAGAGCGAGAACAGCTTGTTCTCCGAGCCGATGAAGATCCGCACGCCCTCGCCGCCCTCGGCGCGGGACAGGAGATCGATCACGTCCTTCTGGGTCTCCAGATCGTTGAACAGGAGGCGGATCCGCTCGAGATCCTCGACCGCGCGCAGGTCGTCGAGCAGGTTGGCCTGCCCGCGCACGATCAGCTGGCGGGCCTCCGTCGGGCCGACCGGCGTGGCGAGCCCGGCATCGACGAGGCGCTCGGTGATCGCGTCGAGCTCCCGCTTCATCGCCTTGCGGCCGGCCTCGATCTCGGCGCGCAGCGTGCCGAGGGTGCGGCCCTGCAGGCGCGCGTTGAGGAAGTTCGTCGCCTCCTGGAGGGCCCCGGCCGGCAGGCCCGCCGGCAGGTCCACGAGGCGGTTCTCCACCGAGCCGTCGTCCGAGACGAGGATGACGAGGGCGCGGGCGGGATCGAGGCGCACGAACTCGATGTGCTTCAGGTTGACGTTCGCCTTGGTGGTCAGGACGACCCCGGCGCCCCGGGAGACGCCGGACAGCATGGTCGAGGCTTCGGCCAGGGCCGAGTCGAAGGTGTGACCCGAGGCGGCGGCGCGCATCTGCGCCTCGATGCGCGCCTGCTCGTCCTGGCTGACGTCGCCGAGCTCGAGCATCGCGTCCACGAAGAAGCGCAGGCCGAGCTCCGTCGGCAGGCGGCCGGCGGAGGTGTGCGGCGCGAAGATGAGGCCGGAATGCTCAAGATCCGCCATGACGTTGCGGATCGAGGCCGGCGACAGCGCCATCGGGAGGATGCGCGCGAGATTCCGGGAACCGACCGGCTCGCCGGTCGTGAGGTAGCTCTCCACGATCTGCCGGAAGATCTCCCGGGCACGCTCGTTGAGGGCGGCGAGCGCCTGCATCGCTTGGCCGTTCGAGAAGTTGGAACTGGGGTGTGTCACGGGGTCATCCTGTGGTCCGATCATGTCCAACCGTCCCGCGCGGATCAATCCGTACGGCGATGCTTGCCCGCGGTGGCGCGGCGGCCTAAGAGCCCGGCCCTCGACACTCTCGACAGAAGGGGCCCGCGATGCGGCCTTCCAAGCGTGCCGCCGACGAGTTGCGGTCCGTGAGCCTGGAGCGCGCGGTCTCGCGCTACGCCGAGGGCTCCTGCCTCGTCAGCTTCGGCAACACCCGGGTGCTCTGCACCGCGTCGCTGGAAGAGCGCGCGCCGCCGTGGCTGCGCGGTTCCGGCAAGGGCTGGGTCACGGCCGAGTACGCCATGCTGCCGCGTGCGACGCACGAACGCACCCGCCGCGAGGTCGGTTCCGGGAAGCCGTCGGGCCGGACCCAGGAGATCCAGCGATTGATCGGCCGTTCGCTGCGCGCCGTCACCAACCTCCCGGCCATGGGTGAGCGCCAGATCACGATCGATTGCGACGTGATCCAGGCCGACGGCGGCACCCGGACGGCCGCGATCACGGGCGCCTGGGTGGCGCTGCACGATTGCTTCGCCTGGATGCGGACCCGCTCGATCATCTCCGTCGATCCGCTGCGCGACCACGTCGCCGCCGTTTCCTGCGGCCTGTACAAGGGCACGCCGGTCCTCGACCTCGACTACGCCGAGGATTCGGCGGCCGAGACCGACGCCAACTTCGTGCTCACCGGCCGGGGCGGCATCGTCGAGGTGCAGGGCACCGCCGAGATGGAGCCCTTCACGCAGGAGCAGCTTCTCGAGCTCCTCGGCCTCGCCCGCGCCGGCACCGAGCGGCTGGTCGCCCTGCAGAAGGAGGCCCTCGCGTGAGCCGCCGTCTGACCGGGAAGGTGGTCATCGCCACGCACAATGCCGGCAAGCTCGCCGAGATGCGCGACCTGCTCGCGCCGTTCGGGATCGAGGCGGTGTCGGCGGGCGAGCTCGGCCTGCCCGAGCCCGACGAGACCGGCACGATGTTCGCCGAGAACGCGGCGATCAAGGCGCGGGCGGCGGCCGACGCCACCGGTCTGCCGGCCTTCGCGGACGATTCCGGCCTGTGCGTCGACGCCCTGGACGGCGCGCCGGGCATCTTCTCGGCCCGCTGGGCCGGCGCGACCAAGGACTTCACCGGCGCGATGGCGCGGATCTTCGCCGAACTCGACCGGCGCGGCGCCGCCGAGCGCCGGGCGCACTTCGTGTCCGCGCTCGTGCTGGCTTGGCCGGACGGGCACACCGAGCTGTTCGAGGGACGGGTCTTCGGCGACCTCGTCGCCGCGAAGGGCTCCGCAGGCTTCGGCTACGATCCGATCTTCCGGCCGGACGGCCACGACCGCACGTTCGGCGAGATGAGCGCCGAGGAGAAGCACGGGGTCGACTGGCAGCAGGGGCGGGGCCTGTCGCACCGGGCGCGGGCCTTCGTCGAGCTGAGCCGCGCCTGCCTCGCGCCCGGCGCCTGATTGCCAAACGGCGCGCGGGCGCTCACATGCCCGCCATCATGTCATCGACCGGCCCGGACCATCCGACCCGCGACGCGGGCTTCGGGATCTACCTGCACTGGCCCTTCTGCGCCGCGAAGTGCCCGTACTGCGACTTCAACAGCCACGTCCGCCACGCGGGCGTGGACGAGCCGCGCTTCCTGGCAGCCTTCCGCGCCGAGATCGCCCACACCGCCGCCCGCACGCCGGGCCGGACCGTGACCAGCATCTTCCTCGGCGGCGGCACGCCCTCGCTGATGCAGCCCGCGACCGTGGCCGGGCTGCTCGACGCGGTGGCGGAGCATTGGGCGGTCGCGCCGGACGCGGAGGTGACCCTCGAGGCCAACCCGTCGAGCGTCGAGGCGGGCCGCTTCCAGGGCTACCGCGCCGCCGGGGTCAACCGGGTGTCGCTCGGGATCCAGGCCCTCGACGACGCCTCGCTGCGGACCCTCGGGCGCCTGCACGACACCGCGCAGGCGCTCGGCGCGATCGCCCTGGCGCAGTCGGCCTTCGCGCGGACCTCCTTCGATCTGATCTACGCGCGGCCCGGACAGACGCCGGACCTGTGGCGGGCGGAGCTTAGCGACGCGCTCGCGCGGGCCGCCGAGCACCTCTCGCTCTACCAACTCACCATCGAGCCCGGGACGCCGTTCCACGGGCTCGCCGCCGCCGGCAAGCTGGTGACGCCGGACGACGAGGTCGGTCGCGCCCTCTACGACGTCACCCAGGAGCTCTGCGCGAAGGCCGGCCTCCCGGCCTACGAGATCTCGAACCACGCGCGGCCCGGGGCGGAATCGCGGCACAACCTGCTTTACTGGCGCTACGGCGAGTATGCCGGCATCGGTCCGGGCGCCCACGGACGGCTCGTGACGGGACAGGGCCGGGTCGGAACCGTGACGGAGCGGTCGCCCGAGGCGTGGCTCGCCCGCGTCGAGGCCGAGGGCCACGGGATCGTCGAGACCGAGAGCCTCTCGGCCGCCGACCAGGCCGACGAGTTCCTGGTGATGGGCCTGCGCCTGCGCGAGGGGATCGATCCCGAGCGCTACGCGGCGCTCAAGGGCCGGCCCCTGAACGGCAACCGCATCGGCATGCTGATCGGGGACGGCCTGCTCGAGCGGCTGCCGGGCGGCCGCATCGCCGCCACGGCGCGGGGGGCGCCGGTGCTCAACGCCCTGGTCGCGGAGCTCGCCGCCTGATCAGATCGCCGGCTTGGCGAGAACCCGGGGCGCCGGGCTGACGGGCGTCGCGGCGTTGTTGCGGATCTCGTAGACCGCGAGGGACCGCTCGCTCTGACCGTCCGGCCGGAACCGGAACGTCCCATCGACGCCGGCGAAGCCCAGGCCGTTGGTCAGGGTGCTCTCCGCGAAGCGCTGCGAGCCGTAGCGCCGCGACAGGGCCGCGGCGAGCAGCACCGCGTCGTAGGCGAGCGAGGCCACCCGCGGCGGGACGGCGCCGAACCGGGCCTGGTAGCGCGCGCTGAAATTCGAGAAGCCGACGCGGTCCGGCGCGGCGAAGCGGCCACCCTGGAGGGCCGGCACCGCGAACAGTGACGGCTCGTTCCAGAGGGCGGTGCCGAGGGGGCGCACCCGGGCCGGCGAGAAGCCCGCCTTCGTCAGCGCGGCCGCCACGGCGGGCATCGCGTCCGCGGTCTCGGGGATGAACAGCGCGTCGGCGGTGGCGCCGGGCCCGGCGATCACTCGCGCGAGCCGCTCGACCGCCGGGCCGGGCGCGCCGGCCGGGTAGCGCTCCACGGCGGCGACGCGCGCGCCCTTGCGGGCGACGACCTCCCGGAACGCCGCCTCGACGGCGTTGCCGTAGGCGGTCTCGGGGATCAGCGCCGCGAAGGACCTTTTCCCGCCCGCGACCGCGTCCTCGACCACGCGGTCCACCTCCGGCTGCGGCAGGAAGCTCAGCAGGTAGACGCCCTGGTTCGCCACGGTCGCGTCCGTGGAGAAGCCGATCACCGGCTTGCCGGCGGTCCTGGCGACGGCCGCGGCGGCCTGGACGCTGCCGGCGAAGAGCGGGCCGAGGACGATCTCGGCGCCCTGCCGCAGCGCCTCCTGGGTCGCCTCCCGGGCGCCGTCCGGACTGCCCCGGTCGTCCTCGACGATGAGCGTCAGGTCGGGCTGCTGGGCCTCGTCGTAGGCGAGCTGCGCCGCGTTACGCATGGCGGCCCCCACGGTCGATCCCTGGCCGGTCAGCGGCAGCACCAGGGCGACCTTCACCGAGCCCGCCCCGATGCGCCCGCCGCCGCCCGCGGCCGGCATCGACGGCGCCGCGGGCGCGGCGCCCGGTGCATCCGGCACGGCGGCCGGCGGTGACAGCTCGGCCTGCGGCCCGGTCGCGCGTCGCGCGAGGTCGCTGCCGACGCAACCGCCGAGCGAGAGCAGGATCGCGCAGAGCGCGGCGGTCTGGGCGGTGACACGCACGAGACGGTCCCGCGCGCTTGTCGGGCGCGCCATGGCGCGTACTCCTTCGGGCAGGCTCCGCAGCCTGACCGGCAGATTCTCAAATGTAAACGCGGCGGCGAGGACTTGCCCCCGGCCACGCGGCCTCGCCGCGACGAGAGGCGACCAGTGTGGCAAGATCGCCGGTGATGACCCGTAGATTCGACGACCCGGGGCCCGCCGCCCCGACCCGAGCTCCGTCCCCGAAGCTCGCCCCCGACCGCCCGCGCAGCACGACCTTCACGGCCTTCGGCCTCGCGAGCGAGACCGAACCCCTGTCGCCGGGCCTGCACATCGTGGCGACGCCGATCGGGAACTTGCGCGACATCACCATCCGGGCGCTGGCGACGCTGGCGGCCGCCGACGCGGTCCTGGCCGAGGACACCCGCGTCACCCGGAACCTACTGGCGCATTACGGGATCACGACGCCGCTGCTCGCCTATCACGAGCATTCCAACGACGCGGTGCGCGAGCGGATGGTGGCCCGGCTCACCGCCGGCGAGGCCCTGGCGCTGGTCTCGGATGCCGGGACGCCGCTCGTCTCGGATCCCGGCTACAAGCTGGTCCAGGCCGCCATCGAGGCCGGGATCGCCATCACGCCCGTCCCGGGGCCGTCCGCGGTGATGACCGCGCTGGTCGCGGCGGGCCTGCCGACCGACCGGTTCTTCTTCGAGGGCTTCCTGCCGCAGAAGGCCGGAGCGCGGCGCAACCGCCTGGAGGCGCTGATCCAGGTTCCCGGCACCCTGGTCCTGTTCGAGTCGCCGCATCGCCTGCCCGACATGCTGGCCGACGCCGCCGCGGTGCTCGGTCCGGAGCGGCCGGCGGCCGTGACCCGCGAGCTGACCAAGCTCTACGAAACCATCCGGCGCGATACGTTGGGCAGCCTGAGCGCGCGCTTCGCCCAGGAGGGACCGCCGAAGGGGGAGATCGTGGTGATCATCGGTGCGGCGACGGCGCCGGAGCGCAGCGCGGATTCGGATGCCGCCCTCGACGCCCTGATCCTGGCGGCGCTGGAGCGGCACTCGATCAAGGATGCCGCCAGCCTCGTATCCGACGAGACCGGTCAGCCGAGGCGCCTCGTCTACACCCGCGCGCTGGCGCTGGCGCGGGACCAGGGATGACCGGGGCCCTGCCGGACCGGGCCGGCCGGCGCCGCGCCGCCTACCGGCTCGGCCACCGCGCCGAGTGGCTGGCGCTCGCCGCGCTGATGCTCAAGGGCTACTGGCCGATCGGCCGGCGCGTCAGCGTCGCGGGCGGCGAGATCGATCTCGTCGTCCGGCGCTGGAAGACCGTCGTGTTCGTGGAGGTGAAGGCGCGGGCGCGCCGCGACGATGCCCGGGAGGCGATCGACGCCGCCAAGCGGCGGCGGTTCTCACGCGCGGTCCGCGCCTGGATCGGACGCAATGCGTGGTGTGCCGGGTCGACGTTCCGGGCCGACGCCGTGTTCGTCGGATCCCGCACCTGGCCCGCCCATGTCGAGCGGGTCTTCACCATCGAGGGTCTCTGACGGGCGGCCCGAGGCCGCCGGAGCCGACGCGCCGGGTCTCAGTCCCGGGCGGCGCGGATCGCCCCGATCAGGGTCCGCTTCAGGTCGGCCTGGCTGAACGGCTTCTGGACGACGGGCCTGTCGCGGAACGGCTCGCGGATGCCGGCACCGCCGTAACCGGTCGAGAAGACCAGCGGCAGGTCGCGCTTGGCGATGGCCTCGGCGACCGGGTAGATCGGCTCACCCGCCACGTTCACGTCGAGAATGGCGACCTCGAACGCTTCCTGCGACGCCATCTCCAGCGCGGAGGACAGCCGCGCGGCCGGCCCGACCACGGCGCAGCCGAAATCGAGGAGCATGTCCTCCAGCAGCATCGAGATCGCGGCCTCGTCCTCGACGACGAGAACACGGACGCCGTTGAGGACGTCGTCGTTGGGGTCAGCAATCACGCCGGGCCGTCTTCCCTTCGAATGCCCCCGTCGCCGGGGATCTTGCCATGCGGCTGGTCACGCCTTGCGCACCGCGTGAGCAGCGTCCGGACGGGTGAACGCGGCCCGAGGGTCAGCCCGCGAGACAACCTGAGGCGTCGCCCGTAATGCGCAATGTGTCAAGCGTTCCCGGCCCGTTCCGACACCCAGACCGGGCGCTATGTTAACCGATGATACATTTTTGTGCGGGCGGCTTCGCGCGGGCGTATGCGAGTGTCGCCGCGCGGCCGCTCAGTCGTCCTTGAACGTGACCTTGGCGCCCCGTGTCACATGCGCGGCGAGGTCGCGGGCGTTCCAGTTGGTCAGGCGGATGCAGCCGTGGGACTCCGTCTTCCCGACCTTCTCGGGCTCGGGCGTCCCGTGGATCCCGTAGCTCGGAATCGCCAGGTCGATCCAGACCAGGCCGACCGGGTTGTTGGGCCCCGACTGGATGGTGAATTTGTGCTGCGCCTTCACGCCCTTGAACGCGTATTTCGGGTTGTAGGTGTAGTCCGGGTCGAACGCGACGCCCTTCACCTTGGTCTCGCCGCTCGGGGCCGGCTTCTCGGCACTGCCGATCGACGCGGGGTAATAGGCCACGAGCTTCCCGTCGGCGCCGTAGGCGCGGACGTCGCGGCTCGACTTGTCGACCTCGATGCGTTCGACCTTCGGCTCCTGGGGCAGATCCTTGCCCTTCGGCTTGTCCATGCCCATCGGGTCCACCGCCGCGACCGCGATGGTCGTGCCGGCCTTGTCGAGGGGCTTGCCGGGATTGAGCGCGCTCACGAGGTCGCGGCTCATGTGGAAGCGCTCGGCCAGCATCTCGCGGGGATTGGTGTAGCCCAGCGACTTGAGCTCGGCCTGCTCCTCCATCTTGGGCGGGATCCGCTCGACGTAGGGGCCCGCCGCGTCGGCCTCGGAGAGCGTGTAGTCCGTGACGGCGGGCTTGTCGCTGGTCGCCTGGAGCTTGTCCCAGATCTCGGGCGTCAGGGTCTCGCCGGCGGGAAGCCCCTGCGCTACCGCGAAGGCCGAGAGGGCGTGACGGTAATTGTCACCCTTCCGGCCGTCGATCGCTCCGGGATAGAAGCGCGCGCGATCGAGCAGCACCTGGGCCTTGACGATCAGCGGATCGGGCTTGTCGTCCGACGACTTGGCCCGACGGGCCTTCGCGTCGGACTTCGTGCCCTCGCTCTTCCCGGCGCCCGGCTGCGCCAGGGTCGCGGCGTTCACCGCCTCGGCGGTCAGCGCCGGCGGCTGCGCCGTCTCGGCCTTCCGGCCCTTCCCGGTCCGGGCAGCCGCGCCGTGCGCGGCCAGACAACTCGCCAGGAGAGCCACGCAGACCGGCCGCCAAGGTTTCGGGATCATCGCCGTCGTCATTCCGGGGAGCGGGCGCGCTCCCGAGCCGAGAAATGCCGGACCTGCGGGAACGTTCCACGCCGCTCTACTGGCATAGGCGGTGACCGCCGTTACGCTCGCGCTCGTCGAGGTGGAAATGGTTGGCGTGGGCGGCGTTCGAGCCCGGGCCGAGGACGGTGCGGAAGAAGCCGCAGGCCTTGGCGCGCACCGCGCCGAGGAACTGCGCCTCCTCGGAGCCGTCCGGCATCGCCTTGACGGGGATGCTCGCGCGTCCCGCGAAGGCGAAGCCCATGATGTCGGCGGCGTTGGCGAAGGCGTGCTCGCTGAGCTTGGCGTCGACGTCGTGGTTCTGTCCCCGGCAGACATAGGAACCGCCGAGTTCGAGCGCGGTCAGCGGATGCTTCAGCGTTCGATCGGCCTCGATCTGCACCTCCGTGACCCAGCGCGCCAGCGCCTCGGCGGTCCGGCAGGTCAGCGTGGCGCCCTGCGGCAGCACCACCCCGTCGGCGAACTTCGTCACCTTGAGCGGCAGCGGCGCGGTGCACTGGCCTTCGGAGATCGGCGGCAGCGGCTCGAACTCGACCCCGAGGCGCTTGAGGCGTGTCCGGCAGGCGGAATCGTCCGGCGGTGTCACCTTGAGCGCCAGGGCTGCGGCGCCCGACAGCTCCGGCGGCCGCGCGGGCGGCGCCGGCGGCGGTGCGGGGATATCGGGCTTCGCGGTCTCCTTCGCGGTTTCCTGCCCGGACTCCGGCGGCTTGTCCCGGCCATTCTCCCTCGACGGCTCCCGGGCCAGGTCCTTGCTCGGCTCCTTGCTCGGCTCAGCCACCGCAGGTTTCAGCTCGGGCGGCCGCGCCGGCGGCATCGGTGGCGCCGGCTCGGCGACGGGCGGCTTCAGCGCCTCGGGGCGCTCCGGCGGCAGCGGCGGGGGCGTCGGCACCGTGGCCGCCGGCGTGTCGACGGCGCCGACCGGCGTGGCCGGTAGCGCGAGCCCCGCGGCGAGGGCGCCGCCCGCCAGGAGCGTCGCGGATCGGAGGATCGACAGGCTGCGTCCCGGCATGGGGCCTCGAAGCGTGGGCGTTGGCCTCTACAACGGGCGAGACGCCATTCGGATCGCCCGGACCCGGTTGACGGCCGCGCCGATCGGACCACTGTCTTCCGGATCGCGCCGGCACACCCCATGTCGGCGCACCTGCGGCGCGGACGATCGCGCCGTCGCGTGGACGTCGAGATCGAGGACTGCATGTCGGACGCAGCTGATGCCGGGCTCCCGAGCCTGCCGCCGGACAATCCCTTCCGCGAGGCGCAGTGGAGCACCCCGCACGGCCTCCCGCCGTTCGAGCGGATCCGGCCGGAGCACTACCGGCCCGCGTTCGACGCCGCCCTGGCGGCGCACGATTCCGAGATCCGCGCCATCGCGAGTGAGTCCGCTCCCGCCACCTTCGGCAACACCGTCGAGGCGATGGAGCGGGCCGGCCTCGCCCTCGAGCGCGTCGCCGGCGTGTTCTACAACCTGACAGGCAGCCACACGAACCCCGAGCTGCAGGCCATCGAGCGGGAGATCGGGCCGAAGCTCGCCCGGCACGGCAGCGCCATCTACCTCAACCCCGAGCTCTGGGCCCGGATCTCGGCGATCGACGCCGAGGGCCTGAGCGCGGAGCAGCGCCGGGTCCTCGACCGGTACCGGATCCGCTTCCGCCGGTCGGGGGCGGATCTCGGGCCCGAGGACAAAGCCCGCATCGCCGAGATCGCGGCGCGTATGGCGGAGCTCGGGACCACGTTCAGCCAGAACCTCCTGGCCGACGAGAGCAGCTTCACCCTGCCGCTGCAGGGCGAGGAGGATCTGGCCGGCCTGCCGCCGTTCCTGCGGGCCGCGGCCGAGAGCGCCGCGAAGGAGCGCGGCCTCGACGGGCACGTCATCACCCTGTCCCGCTCACTGATCGAGCCGTTCCTGGTCTGCTCGACCCGGCGCGACCTGCGCGAGCGCGCCTACGCGGCCTGGACGCGGCGCGGCGAGAACGGCGGCGCGACCGACAACCGGGCGATCATCGCGGAGATCATCCGGCTGCGCGCCGAGCGGGCGCGGCTCCTCGGCTTCGAGAGCTTCGCCCATTTCGCCCTCGACGACACGATGGCGGCGAGCCCGGACGCGGCGACCGGGCTGCTGCGGGATGTGTGGACGCCGGCCCGGGCGCGGGCGGCGGAGGAGCGCGACCGTCTCCAGGCCACCATCCAGGCGGAGGGGCACAACTTCGCCCTCCAGGCGCACGATTGGCGGCACTACGCCGAGAAGGTGCGGCGCGCCGAGCACGACCTCGACGAGAGCGAGATCAAGGCATACCTGCCGCTGGAGCGGATGATCCAGGCGGCGTTCGACACGGCCTCGCGGCTGTTCGGTCTGACCTTCACGGAACTCGCCGACGTGCCGCGCTACCATCCCGATGTCCGGGTCTGGCGGGTCGGCAATCCCGACGGGTCCGAGGTCGGCCTGTTCCTGGGCGACTACTTCGCCCGCGCCTCGAAGCGGTCCGGCGCCTGGATGAGCGCCTTCCGCTCGCAGGAGCGCCTGAACGGGACGGTCACGCCGATCATCGTCAACGTCATGAACTTCGCCAAGGCGCCGGACGGCGAGGCGACGCTGCTGTCCTTCGACGACGCGCGCACCCTGTTCCACGAATTCGGCCACGCCCTGCACGGGCTGCTCTCGGATGTGACCTACCCGCTCCTGTCCGGGACGGCGGTGTCGCGCGACTTCGTGGAACTGCCCTCGCAGCTCTACGAGCACTGGCTGGAGCAGCCGGAAGTCCTGCGGACCCACGCGCGCCACCATCGCACGGGCGAGCCCATGCCCGACGCCCTGCTGCGGAAGCTGCTCGCCGCGCGGACCTTCAACCAGGGTTTCGCCACCGTGGAGTACACGTCCTCGGCGATCGTCGACATGACCCTGCACCTCTCGGCGGAAGGCGAGGGCGGTCTCGACGTGCCCGCCTTCGAGGCCGAGGCGCTGCGGCGGATCAGCATGCCGGCCGAGATCAGCATGCGGCACCGGACGCCGCACTTCGCCCACATCTTCTCGGGGGATGGCTACGCCGCCGGATACTACAGCTATCTCTGGTCTGAGGTGCTGGACGCGGACGCCTTCGACGCGTTCCGCGAGGTCGGCGACATCTTCGATCCGGAGACGGCGAAGCGGCTGCGGACCTTCGTGTACGGGGCCGGCAATTTGCGCGACCCGCGCGAGGCCTACACGGCCTTCCGCGGGCGGATGCCGAGCATCGAGCCGCTCCTGAAGAAGCGCGGGCTCGCGGCCTGAGCGACGGGCGTGCGGTAAGGGTTTCGTAAACAAACGTCCTTAACGAACGCTTGCAGCGCGAGGCCGCGTGCGGAGTTCGGGGCGATGACGAAGATCGAAGCCAAGCAGGGCGTTTCCCAGGGCATCTCGCCGGCCGACCTGCTCAAGGCCGCGGTGACCGGCAAGACCGACGCCGCGGCCGCCGCGACCGAGACCGCGGCCTCGCCGGCCGGCGGGAAGTTCGCGCTGGCGTCGCTGGCGCGCCTGGATCCGAAGCGGTTCGCGATCCCGGGCGCGACCCTGGCGGTCGGTGTCCTCCTGGGCGGGGGCGTCATGGCGCTCTCCCGCCCGGCCTCGGTCCGGCCCGACGCGCTCGCGGCCCTCGAGACGACGCTCGATGCCGGCCGCACCGAGACCGTGCGCCTCGCCGCCGACATCGCGCAGCTCCACACCGTGCTCGCCGACCTGCGCGCCTCGACCGACGTGGCGCGGAAGGAGGCGGCCAGCCGCAGCACCGCCCTCGGCGAGCGCCTGGCGCAGGTCGACAAGAGCCTGAACGGCAAGATCACGGCCCTCGGCGAGCGGCTCGAGCAGGTCGAGCGCGACCACAACACCCGCCTCAGCGGCCTCGCCGCGCAGCTCGACCGCCGCTCGGCCGCGACTCCGGCCGCCGCGAAGGCGGAGCCGACCCAGACCGGCAGCATCGGCGAGCCCGCCCGCGCCGCCGAGGCGAAGCCCGAGGTCAAGGTCGCGGACGCCAAGGTGAGCGAGCCCAAGCCGAAGCCGGCGGCGGCCGACAAGCCGCCGGTCATCGAGGGCTGGGCCCTGCGGGACGTCTACGAGGGCACCGCGATCCTGGAGAACCGCCGGCGCCGCCTCGTCGAGGTCGCGCCCGGCGACGTCATCCCGGGCGTCGGCCGCGTCGAGGGCGTCGAGCGCCACGGTCGGGAATGGGTGGTGGTGACCCGCCAGGGCCTCGTCACCGCGCAGGCTTGGTAGCCCTCAGCGGCCCGTGAACCCGGTCGGCGCCAGCTCGCCGGGCGCGATCGGGAAGCGCGGCTCGATCGTCATCGGATCGGCCAGGGCCGCCGCGCGCTCAGCGCGCCGGCGACCGTGCCTCAGGGCCCGGGTCTGCGCCGCGCGGGTCGGGTGCAGGATGGCAGCGAGCAGGGACTGCCCTTCGAACTCGCTGTCCAGGTTCTTGGCTTCGAAGACGGGCATGGCCGGCCTGCTTGAGTGCGGTACCGGACACTGCCGAAGGCGTCGATCCGGTCCACATCCCCAATAACGGGGATCGCGTGGACAGGTTCCGTCAAGCTTTCGCTCCGCAACCTCTTTTTTACTTTCGTCCAGGCGTCACCCGAATGCAGTGCGGCCGCGCACACCGGTCCGCGGTCAGACGAACTGGTTCAGCCCCGGGATCGAACCGATGATCGGGCCCATCGCGTCCTCGCCGACCTTCTCGCGGCCGAAGGCGAACAGCTCCTGGCCGAGCGGCTGCATCTGACCCATCGGCACGCCGGCGGCCATCAGCTTCTGGCCGAGCGCCATGACGCCGCCGCCGCCCATCATGCCGCCGAGCATGCCCATCAGGCCGCCGCCGCCGCTGTCGCCGGCATTCGACTCGGCGATCAGCGCCTCGGAGCCCGGCAGGGCCGCCAGCAGCTGGCCGACCTCGGCCGCGGGCCCTTCCTTCTGCAGGAAGGCCAGGATGTGCCCGATGGCGGTCTGAGCGGTCGCGGCGTCGAGCCCGGTGCGGGTGGTGACGCGGGCGAGCAGTTCTTCCATGGTGATGATCTCTTCGGAACGCTTCCAGACGTCCTTCGACTCTGAGGCGTCGGAAATCAAGCGCGCGGCATCGCTTCCCAGGAAAACTCCCCGGTTACAGCGGGCACGGTGCCGCAGCGGGCGACCTCGCCAAGGGCCGCCCCTTCCGGTAGACCCTCGGTCAGTCTTGAACCGTTCCAGGCCGCTGGGCCAGGTGATCCAGGGAGTTGCCGGACCATGCGGGTCGGCCTGTTCGTGCCGTGCTACGTCGACGCCTTCGAGCCCGAGGTCGGGATCGCCACCCTGGAGCTCCTCGAGCGCCTGGGCTGCACGGTCGAGTACCCGTTCGACCAGACCTGCTGCGGCCAGCCGATGACCAACACCGGCTGCCACGCCGAGGCCGCCGCGACCGAGGCGCTGTTCGTCAAGAACTTCTCCGGCTTCGACTATATCGTCGCCCCGTCGGGATCCTGTGTCCATCAGGTGCGCGAGCACCTGACGGCGATCCCGCAGACCGACGAGGTCCGGCACGTCCGCGCCAGCACCTACGAGCTCGTGGAGTTCCTGCACGACGTGCTGAAGGTCGAGGACCTGCCCTGGGCGAACTTCCCCCACAAGGTCGCCTATCACACCAACTGCAACGCCCTGCGCGGCATCCACCACGCGCGGCCGACCGAGCTGGTGAAGCCCTACTTCTCGAAGCCCCTCGACCTGCTGCGCCTCGTGAAGGGGGTCGAGCTCGTCGACCTCGCCCGGCCGGACGAGTGCTGCGGCTTCGGCGGCACCTTCTCGGTGTTCGAGCCCGCCGTCTCGGCGAAGATGGGCTACGACAAGGTCGCCGATCAGAACCGGGCCGGGGCCGCCTACGTCGTCTCGGCGGATTCCTCCTGCCTCATGCACCAGAAGGGCTGCGCCGAACGGCTCGGCTTGCCGCTCAAGTACATCCACATCGCGCAGGTGCTGAACGGAGCCGCCGCATGAGCGCCGAGGACCTCAACCCCCGCGAGCGCGAAGGCGTCATCCACCCCGAGGTGCGGGCCGGCCACGACGAGAGCGAGCGGGCGCCGGACGGCCGGCGTCTCCAGCACGCGGAAGCCGCCTCGAAGCCGATCCGCGCCCCGCAGACCCGGGAGCCGCAGCCGCGCGGCGCGAAGATCCGGGGCGACCGGCCGATCAATCAGTCGGAGGCCGCCGAGCGCTTCCTCGCGGCGCCGCTGCACCAGGCCGCCCACGACGAGCGCCTGTGGGACCTGCGCAAGAAGCGCGACGCCTCCGCGCACGGCATCCCGGAGTGGGAGGAGCTGCGCGAGCTCGCCTCGCAGATCAAGACCCACACGCTGAGCCACCTTGACCGGTACCTCGAGCAGTTCGAGGCGGCCGCGAAGGCCAACGGTGTCCACGTGCACTGGGCGAAGGACGGCGCCGATCACAACCGGATCGTGCTGGACATCCTGCGGAGTCACGGCGCGAAGACGTTGGTGAAGTCGAAGTCGATGCTCACCGAGGAGTGCGGCTTCCGCCACCACATGGCGGCCAACGGCATCGAGGTCATCGAGACGGATCTCGGCGAGCGGATCCAGCAGCTCGACAACGAGGAGCCGAGCCACGTCGTGGCGCCGGCCGTCCACAAGACCCGGATGGACGTGGCCGAGGTCTTCGCCAAGACGCTCGGCACCGATCCGGACAACGACGACGCGCACTACCTTGCCGAGAGCCAGCGCGAGACCACCCGGCCCTACATTCTGAAGGCCGATGCCGGCATGACCGGATGCAACTTCGCGATCGCCGAGACCGGCACGGTCGTGACCTGCACCAATGAGGGCAACGCCGACCTGTCCGGCAACGTGCCGCCGCTGCAGATCCACTCCATCGGCATCGAGAAGATCATCCCGAAGGTCGAGCACCTCGGGGTGTTCATCCGCCTGCTGTCGCGCTCGGCGCTGGGCTCGCCGATCACCCAGTACACCTCGCATTTCCGCGGCCCCCGCGCGGGCACCGAGATGCACATGGTGCTGGTCGACAACGGCCGCTCCGAGCGCCTCGGCATGGAGGAGTTCTGGACCTCGCTGAAATGCATCCGCTGCGGCGCGTGCATGAACACCTGCCCGGTCTACCGGCGCTCGGGCGGCCTCTCCTACGGCGCGACCTATTCGGGGCCGATCGGTCTGATCATCGATCCGACCTTCAACAAGCGGAAATACTCGACGCTGCCGTTCTCCTCGACGATGAACGGCTCCTGCACCAACGTCTGCCCGGTAAAGATCAATATCCACGAGCAGATCTTCGCGTGGCGGAAGGTGCTGGTCGAGGAGCACCAGATCCCGGCGCTCAAGCAGGGCATGATGAAGGCCGCGGGCGCCGTGCTCTCGCGCCCGGCCGCCTACCGGGCGGCGATCGGCGCGGCGGATTCCGCCCTGAAGGTCCTGCCGCGCTTCGCGGTCTACAACCCGCTCAACACCTGGGGGAAGAAGCGCGAGATGCCCGACGCGCCGCGCCAGACCTTCCACGCCTGGTACAAGCAGAACCGCATGAAGGACACGGGTCGATGAGCGCCCGCGACGCGATCCTCGACGGCATCCGCAGGAACCGGCCGGCCGGCGACTTCCCGCTGCCGGAGGTGCCGCTGTTCGCGCCGCTGGTCGGCGAGGACTTGGTCGCCGAGTTCGGCGAGCGACTGAAGCGCATGGGCGGCCGCGTGGCCGAGCCCGGCACCGGCGACGTGTTCGCGGGCGTGCGCGAGCGCCTCGACGCCGCCAAGGTTATCGCCTCCGCGGTGCCGGAGCTGACCGGCAACCGCGACCTGCGGAGCGTGCGCGCGCCCCAGGAGGTCGAGGACGTGGACGTGGCGGTGGTCCGCGCGGTGTTCGGCATCGCCGAGACCGGCTCGGTGCTGTTCACGCAGGACCAGCTGATCGTCAACGCCGTCGCCTATCTCGCGCAGCACCTCGTCGTGCTGCTCGACCCGGCCGACATCGTGCCGAACGTGCAGGCGGCCTACCGCCGGCCGGAATTCGGCCGCTCGGCCTACGCGGTGCTGCATACCGGCCCGTCGGCCACCGCCGACATCGAGGGCGTCCTCATCCACGGCGCGCAGGGCGTGCGCTCTCTGACGGTGGTGCTGCTCCCGAGGGATGGCGCCGAGCGCGGCTAAGACCGGCTCCATCGCTTCAGCCGTCCTTGCGAGCGGAGCGAAGCAATCCAGGGACGCGCTGCTCTGCCTCGCTTCGCTGCGCTCGCGATGACGGTGGCGCCGTCCGACGCACGCGGCGCCGCCGTCTCGCACGCGCCCCCCGATTGAGCCGGAACCGACGGTCGGGCGCGCCCCTTGCTTGGACGGCGGATGGGCCGTCATCCGGCAAGGAGATCCGATGCGCTACACCCTCGGTTGCAGCCTGTCCTACAACATCCTCTCGGACACCACCTTCATCTTTAATCTGGAGGTGGCGAAGCTGAAGAGCGTCGAGATCCTCAGCGAGAGCCTGGTCCTGACGCCGAACCTCAAGCGCGATCTCTACACGACCCCCGATCTCCAGAACCGCTATCTCGCGGTCAACGTCCCGACCGGTCAGTTCGCGCTGGAGTACAATGCCGAGGTCGACCTGACCGTGCACCGGGCCGACCCGGCGACCGTCAACGAGACGCCCATCGGGCAGCTGCCCCTCGACATCCTGCCGTTCCTGCTGCCGAGCCGGTTCGTCTCCTCGGACCGGCTGACGCCCTTCGCGCTCGCCGAGTTCGGGGCGCTCCCCAAGGGCCACGCGCGCGTGAACCAGATCTGCAACTGGATCCACGACCACATCGCCTACCAGCCCGGCTCCAGCGACGGCGAGACGACCGCCCACGAGTCGCTCCTGAAGCGCGCCGGCGTCTGCCGCGACTTCGCGCATATCGGCGCCGCCTTCTGCCGGGCGCTCGGGATCCCAGCCCGGTTCGTGAGCTGCTACGCCCACGGCCTCGTCCCGAGCGACTTCCACGCGGTGTTCGAGGCCTATCTCGACGGGCGCTGGTGGCTGTTCGACGCCACCCGGCAGGCCGACCTCGACGGGCTGGTGCGGATCGGCGTCGGGCGCGACGCCGCGGAGATCGCCTTCTCGACGCCCTTCGGCAACATGCAGCCGGTCAATCAGCAGGTCCGGATCCAGCGCGCGGACGGGCAGGGCAGCCCGATGCCGCGCACGGTGGATGCCATCTCGACCGAGATCCCGGCGCCGCACGCCGGAGCGGCCTGAGCGCGGATCCGGCCGGGATCACGTCGTCCTGTGATCCCGTGATCCCGGCCGCGCCGCCGCGAAGCGGGTGCCGGTGCAGGACGCCCGATCCCGGCCTGCGTCGGCGAAGAGCGGCGCGTCGGCCGCGAAAAGCGGCATGCGGGCTTTATCCGATCAGGCCCGCGACGCCGCCACGGACGCGCGCCGGACCCACCGTTCCGCGCGAGCGAGGACCGCGCGGCGCGCAAGCAGATTGGCGCGCCGGACCTGCCGCGGCGGCGGTGCGACATGTCGTTCCGCCCGTCGGTCGGCGTATTGCCGGCGCCGGTCCCGCGCAGGGATAGTGATACAGCGACTTTCCGGGTGCCGGATTGCCGCGTCCCGCCCGGATCGCGGCCGGGAGATCCTCGGCTTCTCCGAAGACAAGTTGCGTCTCGGAGAAGCGCCCCGTTAGCGCCGGGCCATTGTCCTTCATCTTGTCGTCGCCGCCGAAATGGCCGCAAGCGTGGCTGTGGCGGGGTCGCAACACCGTAAAACGATCCCCGCTCCGCCCCGAGACCTGCCCGTAAACGCCGCGATCCCGCCATAGTCCGGGCCCACCTCAACATCCGCGGTAAACGGCAAATTCGACAACGGTTTACCGTTCGGAAACGAGGACTTCCCGAGCACGCGGACGGATCTCCCGGCGCCTCGCGAACGGCGACGCGCCGCGGTTCAACGCACCCTCGGGATCGGCTGCGAAGGCTTGGTCTGAAGTCATGGTGACGCGTTTGAACGACAAGTCGAAGCTGCCGAGTCGCCACGTCACGGAGGGGCCCGACCGCGCCCCGCACCGCTCCTACCTCTACGCCATGGGCCTGACCCGCGAGCAGATCCACCAGCCGCTGGTGGGTGTCGCCTCCTGCTGGAACGAGGCCGCGCCCTGCAACATCTCGCTGATGCGCCAGGCGCAGGCGGTGAAGAAGGGCGTCGCCGCCGCCAACGGGACGCCGCGCGAGTTCTGCACGATCACCGTCACCGACGGCATCGCCATGGGCCATGGCGGCATGCGCGCGTCGCTGCCGTCGCGGGAGGTCATCGCCGACTCGGTCGAGCTGACCATGCGCGGCCACGCCTACGACGCCCTCGTCGGCCTCGCGGGCTGCGACAAGTCTCTGCCCGGCATGATGATGGCGATGGTCCGGCTGAACGTGCCCTCGATCTTCATCTACGGCGGCTCGATCCTGCCCGGCTCGTTCCGCGGCAAGCCCGTGACCGTCCAGGACCTGTTCGAGGCGGTCGGCAAGGTCGCCGTCGGCGACATGAGCCTCGAGGACCTCGACGAGCTGGAGCAGGTCGCCTGCCCGTCGGCCGGCGCCTGCGGCGCGCAGTTCACCGCCAACACCATGGCGACCGTCTCCGAGGCGATTGGCCTGGCGCTGCCCTACTCGGCCGGCGCCCCGGCCCCCTACGAGATCCGCGACAAGTTCTGCGCCACCGCCGGCGAGAAGGTGATGGAGCTCCTGGAGAAGCGCATCCGCCCGCGCGACATCGTCACCCGCAAGGCGCTGGAGAACGCCGCCACGGTGGTGGCGGCCTCGGGCGGCTCCACCAACGCGGCGCTGCACCTGCCGGCGATCGCCCACGAGTGCGGCATCGAGTTCACCCTGTTCGACGTGGCCGAGATCTTCCGGCGCACGCCCTACATCGCCGACCTGAAGCCCGGCGGGCGCTACGTCGCCAAGGACATGTTCGAGGTCGGCGGCATCCCGCTGCTGATGAAGACGCTCCTCGACCACGGCTTCATGCACGGCGACTGCCTGACGGTCACCGGCCGCACCATCGCGGAGAACATGGACCGGGTGACCTGGAACCCGGACCAGGACGTGGTCTACCCGGCCAACAAGCCGATCACCCCGACCGGCGGCGTCGTCGGCCTGAAGGGCAACCTCGCCCCCGAGGGCGCGATCGTGAAGGTCGCCGGCATCCCGGCCGAGAAGCAGGTCTTCACCGGCCCGGCCCGCGTGTTCGACGGCGAAGAGGCCTGCTTCGCGGCCGTGCAGGCCCGCAGCTACGAGGAGGGCGACGTCCTCGTGATCCGCTACGAGGGCCCGCGGGGCGGCCCCGGCATGCGCGAGATGCTGTCGACCACCGCGGCCCTCTACGGCCAGGGCATGGGCGACAAGGTCGCGCTGATCACCGACGGGCGCTTCTCGGGCGCGACCCGGGGCTTCTGCGTCGGGCATGTCGGCCCCGAGGCCGCCGTGGGCGGCCCGATCGGGCTGCTGCGCGACGGCGACGTCATCACCCTCGACGCGATCCAGGGCACGCTCAGCGTCGCCCTGTCGGACGCGGAGCTGGCCGAGCGGCGCAAGGCCTGGACCGCGCGGCCCAACACCGCGACCTCCGGCTACCTCTGGAAATACGCGCAGGGCGTCGGCCCGGCCTTGTACGGCGCCGTCACCCATCCGGGAGGTGCCAAGGAGACGCAGAGCTATGCGGACGTCTAGGACTGACCTCAGCCGGCGCAGGGCGCCGGCCGGGGCCGATCCCGGTCGGTTCCGGTCCGTCGGCCGGCTCGCGGTCGCGACCTGGGCGCTCGCCCTGGTCGCGCTGCCGGTCGCGCCGTCGCGCGCCCTCGACGCCAATGTCCGCACGCCCGTGCAGGTCCCGGTCGCCGACAAGAGCTACCGATCGGCCAAGGACGCGCTGCGCGCCGGCATGCGCGAGTACAATGCCGGCGACAAGCAGGGCGCCGCCCGCGCGCTGGAGTACGCGGCCGGCCAGGGCCACGCCCTTGCGCTGTGGAAGCTCGGCCGGATGTACGCCGACGGCGACGGCGTCCCGCACGACGACCTGAAGGCGTTCGAGTTCTTCTCGCGGATCGCCGACGCCAGCACCGACGACGGGCCCGATCCGCAGAACTCGGCGGTCCTGGGCAGCGCCTTCACGGCGCTGGGCACCTACTTCCTGGAGGGGATCAAGGGCACCTACGTGCGCCCCAATCCCGAGCGCGCCTACGACATGTTCAACTACGCGGCGTCCTACTACGGGGACCCCAACGCGCAGTACAATCTCGCCCGGCTCTACCTCGACGGCACCGGCGTCGAGGCCGACCCGCGGCAGGCCGCGCGCTGGTTCAACCTCGCCGCCGAGAAGGGCCACCACCCGGCGCAGGCGCTGCTCGGCGACATGCTGGTCAACGGCCTGGGCGGCATCCCGGTCCAGCGGGTGCGCGGCCTGATGTGGCTCTCGCTCGCCCGGGAAGGCGCCGAGAGCCGCAAGGACGACTGGATCGTCGCGCTCTACGAGAAGAACTGGGCGGCCGCCAGCGAGGACGACCGCGCCGAGGCGCAGACGCAGCTCCAGACCGTGGGCTCGATCCGCAAGCGGCGCTGAGCCGCCCTCGACTGTGCAAGCGGCGCTGAGCGGCCTCAGCTCTTCGCCGCGGCGATCGCCGCGGTGAAGGACGGCCGCTCCAGCGTCGCCGCCACCCAGTCGGCGAGCTTCGGCCACCGGGCGCCGTCGACCGGGACCTTGGCCAGCCGCAGGTTGTGGAACGGCGCCGCCACGGCGATGTCGGCGATGCCGAACCGGCCGCCGACGAGGTAGGGCCCGGCGATCTGCGATTCGAGGTAGTCGAACAGCGGCGGCAGCGCCGTGTCGACGGTCCGCTGCGCCAGGGCCTCGTCGCCCTCGACCTTGAACAGGCGGGGCTTGAGGAAGCGCTCGACGAACGGCACCAGCACCTGCCGGGTCAGCTCGCACTCGCCGAACTTGTCGAACCAGCGGGCGCAGGCGGCGTCCCGCGCGTCCTCGGGGATCAGCGCGGGCGCCGGATGCAGCCGCTCGAGATAGTCCACGATGGCGCTCGAATCGGCGAGGCGATACCCGGCATCCTCCATCGCGGGGATCTTCCCCATCGGGCTCGCCGCCCGGAAGCCGGGATCCGCCGCGTGGAAGCCGACCGGGCGGTGCTCGAAGGCGACGCCCTTCTCGTAGAGCGCCGCGAGCACCTTGCGCACGTAGGGCGACACGCTGCTACCGTAGATGATCATCGTCGTTCCCCCCGATCGCGGCTCTAACCGGCCGCCAGCTCCGCCGTCACCGGCACGTGGTCCGACGGCTTGTCGAGCCCGCGCATGTGCTTCTGGACCGAGGCCGAGACCAGGCGGTCGCCGGCCTGGGGCGAGAGCAGCAGATGGTCGATGCGGATGCCGGCATTCCGCTGCCAGCACCCGGCTTGATAGTCCCAGAAGGTGTAGAGCCCGTCGCGCGGGTCGCAGGCGCGCAGGGCGTCGGTGTAGCCCTCGGCGAGGATCGCCCGGAACGCGGACCGGGTCGTCCCGAGGAACAGGGCGTCCGAGCGCCACGCCTCCGGATCGGCCGCGTCGGCCGCCTCCGGGATGACGTTGTAGTCGCCCGCCAGCACCACCGCGATCTCGTCGTCCAGCAGCGCCCGGGCGTGGAGCCGCAGCCGCTCCATGAAGGCGAGCTTGTACGGGTATTTCGGGCTGTCCACCGGGTTGCCGTTCGGCAGGTAGATCGACGCCACGCGCACCGGGCAGGTGTCCGCGCCCGAGATCAGCGCCTCGATGTAGCGGGCCTGCTCGTCGGCGGCGTCGCCCGGCAGCCCGCGCCGAATCTCCGACATGCCGAGGGGCGCCCGGACCAGCAGCGCCACGCCGTTATAGGCCTTCTGGCCCAGCGTCTCGACCGCGTAGCCCGCTGCCTCGATGTCGGCGCGCGGGAAGGCCTCGTCCTGGCATTTCAGCTCCTGCAGGCAGACCACGTCGGGCCGCGCCTCCTCCAGGAAGCCGAGGAGGTGCGGGAGCCGCTGCTTGATCGAGTTGACGTTCCAGGTGGTGATCCGCATCGCCTCGCTTCCGGTCGCCGCCCGGCCGTCATCCGCGCTTCGCGTCGCGCTGACAAGGCCATCCCGGCGCAAGGACGGGCAAGTAGGGTCGGCGGATGAACTGGTTCGAGCCGGTGTCGGCTTACTGCGAGCGGGGCGGGCCGGACTTCTGGGCCGAGCCCGCGAACGCGCTGTCGAACGCGGCCTTCCTGCTGGCCGCCGCCGCCGCGGCGCGGCGCGCCGCCGTCACCGATCCGCCGGACCGGACCTGCCTCGGGCTGGCGGCCCTGATCGCCGTGGTGGGCGTCGGCTCGTTCCTGTTCCACACCCTGGCGGTCTACTGGGCGATGCTCGCGGACGTCGTCCCGATCGCGCTGTTCATCTACGCCTATCTCGCGCTGGCCCTCTCGCGGTTCCTGCGCTTGGCGCCGGTCCGGGTCGCGGCGGCGACGGGCGGCTTCGCGCTCCTCGGATTCGCGCTCACGCCCCTGCTCGACGGGCTGACCGGCCTCGACGTCGCGCGGCTGACCAACGGATCGGTCGACTACCTGCCGGCCCTGCTGGCGCTGTTCGGCGTCGCCTGGGCGGCCGCGCGGCGGCCGGAGGAGCGCTTCGTCGGGACCGGGCGGCGGCTCGCCGGCATCGGACTGCTCTTCCTGATCTCGCTCGCGGCGCGAACCGGCGACCGGGCGGCCTGCGCGCTGCTGCCGACCGGCACGCACCCGCTCTGGCATGTGCTGAACGCCGTCGTCCTGTACGCCCTCGTGGCGACGGCGATCCGCCACCGGGAGACCGCCGGGTGACACGCCCCGCGGTCCCGGGCCAATTCCTTGCGGGCGGGGCGGAATTCTTGCAGAAGTGCGCCGCATCGGGCGCCCGGCCCATCGCGGTCGCCCGGGCACGGAAGGGGTCATGACAGTGAGCTTTCGCCTCGGGATCGCCGGACTCGGGACCGTCGGTGCGTCCGTTGTCCGGATGGTCGAGCGCCGCCGCGCCGCCTTCGCTGCGGCGGGCCTCGACATCCGCGTCACCGCGGTCTCCTCGCGCGACCGTGGCCGGGACCGCGGCCTCGACCTGTCCGGCATCGCGTGGTTCGACGATCCGGTGGCGCTCGCCCGGTCGGAATCCGTGGACTGCGTGGTCGAGCTGATCGGCGGCGCCGAGGGACCGGCCAAGGCCGTGGTCGAGGCGGCGCTCGCGGCGGGCAAGCCGGTGGTGACCGCCAACAAGGCGCTGCTGGCCCGTCACGGCGCCGCCCTGGCCGCGCAGGCCGAGGCGAAGGGCGTGGCCCTCGCCTTCGAGGCGGCGGTGGCCGGCGGCATCCCGGTGATCAAGACCCTGCGCGAGGGCCTGCCGGGCAACGCGGTCTCCCGCGTCTACGGGATCCTCAACGGCACCTGCAACTACATCCTCAGCCGCATGGAGCGCGAGGGGCTGACCTTCGAGGCCTGCCTGAAGGACGCGCAGGCCCTGGGCTACGCCGAGGCGGACCCGACCTTCGACGTCGAGGGGTTCGACACCGCGCACAAGCTCGCGATCCTGACGAGCCTCGCCTTCGGGACCGTCGTCGACGCCGACGGCGTGTCGGTCGAGGGCATCTCCCGGGTGCAGCCCCTCGATCTGCGCATGGCGGACGAACTCGGATACCGGATCAAGCTGCTCGGCGTCGCGCAGGCGACCGAGGCCGGCATCGAGCAGCGGGTCCACCCGACCATGGTGCCGAAATCCTCGGCGATCGCGCAGGTCATGGGCGTGACCAACGCCGTGACGATCGACGCGGACGCGGTGGGCGAGCTCACGCTCATCGGTCCCGGCGCCGGCGGCGAGGCCACGGCCTCCGCGGTGGTGGCCGACATCGCCGACGTGGCGCGCGGCGTGATCCGCCCGACCTTCGGCGTTCCGGCCGCGGCGATGCGCGCCAGCGAGCGCGTGGAGATGCAACGTCACGAGGGCGGCTACTACATCCGCCTCACCGTCCATGACCGCCCGGGCGTCGCGGCCGGCGTCGCGCAGCGGATGGCCGAGCGATCCATCTCCCTGGAGAGCATCCTGCAGCGCCGCGTCGAGGGGCCGGAGACCGATCCGCGCGGCCGCTCCGGCCGGCCGGTGCCGCTGGTGCTGATCACCTACGCGGCGACCGAGGGCAACATCCGCGACGCCCTCGACGCCATCGGCGCCGACGGGCTGCTGGCGGAGCCGCCGCAGCTGATCCGGATCGAGCGTGAATAACAGTGCATACGGTCGCGTGACCCCCCACCGCTTGATGCAGGATAGTGGGCTTTAGCGAACCGGCGTATACGCTGCGCGGCCGTCATCCGACGGTATCCATCCGGGATCCGACCCCAAGATCGGACCCGGCCAGAGGCAGGAAACCATGGAAGAGGCCCCCAAGCCGGCATCGCGCGGCGTCCCGCGCACGCTCGCCCTCGAACTGGCCCGCGTGACGGAGCGTGCCGCCATCGCCGCCGCCCGATTGCGCGGCCAGGGCGACGAGAAGGCGGCCGACCAGGCCGCGGTCGACGCGATGCGCGACGAACTCAACGGCCTGCCGATCCGCGGCACCGTGGTGATCGGGGAGGGGGAGCGCGATCAGGCGCCGATGCTGTTCATCGGCGAGCAGCTCGGTCTCGGGGAAGGGCCCGAGGTCGACATCGCGGTCGATCCGCTTGAGGGCACGACCCTCTGCGCCAAGGACATGCCCGGCGCCATCGCCGTCATGGCCATGGCCGAGCGCGGCTCGCTCCTCGCCGCGCCGGACGTCTACATGCAGAAGATCGCGATCGGGCCCGGCTACCCGCCCGGCCTCGTCGATCTCGACGCCAGCCCGACCGACAACATCGCGGCGCTGGCCCGGGCCAAGGGCGTCGACCCGAAGCAGATCACCGCGCTGATCCTCGACCGGCCGCGCCACGCGGCGCTCGTGGCCGAGGTGCGGGCGGCCGGCGCGGCGGTCCGCCTGATCTCGGACGGCGACATCGCCGGCATCATCTTCACGGCGAGCCCCGAGGAGACGGGCATCGACCTCTATCTCGGGACCGGCGCGGCGCCCGAGGGCGTGCTGGCGGCCGCCGCGATGCGCTGCATCGGCGGCCAGATGCAGGGACGCCTGATCCTCGACACCCCGGACCGTCGGCGCCGGGCCGCCGAGATGGGCATCGAGAATCTGGACCGGAAATACGACCTGACCGATCTCGCGAGCGGCGACGTCATCGTGGCCGCCACGGGCATCACGGACGGGGCTCTCCTGCGCGGCGTGCGCTTCCGGCCGGACAAGATCCAGACCGAGACCCTGGTGTACCGGTCCGAGGCCGGGACGGTCCGCCGGATCCTCGGCGAACACCGGCGCGGGCTGACCTGAACCGGCGGACCGCCGGTCCCGGACCGGCGGCGCTCGGGCGGTGGGCCCGGCCCGGCCTCAGTTCAGCACCACTACCTTGCTGCCGACGCCGACCCGGCTGAACAGGTCGATCGCGTCCTGATTGATCATCCGGATGCAGCCCGACGACACGCTCTTGCCAATGGAGAAGGGCTCGAGGGTTCCGTGGATGCGGAACAGCGTGTCCTTGTTGCCCTGCCAAAGGTACATGGCGCGGGCGCCGAGCGGATTACGCAGACCGCCGGCGACGCCGAGACCGCTCTGCAGCTTGTCGACCTCGCTGGCGAGCTTCGGGCTGCGGGCGATCATCTCCTTCGGCGGATACCAGTCCGGCCACGCCTGCTTGGAATTCACCGTCGCGGTGCCCGACCACGAGAAGCCCTGCTTGCCGACGCCGACGCCGTAGCGGCGGGCCCGGCCGTTGGCCTCGACCAGGGTGAGCTGGTGGGCCCGCGGGTCGACGATGATCGTCCCCGGCTCGTAGGGACCGTGATAGGCGATCTCCTGACGGAGGAAGGCGGGGTTCATCTTCTTGTAATTGAACGCCTGGACCGGGAACACGTCGTCCGTGATCGGGCCGTAGATCTTGGCGTAGTCGATCGGCTCGTTGTCGGGCGCGCGGAGCACGGCCTTGGCCTTGGCGGCCTCTAGCGGCGAGAGCCCCTCGGCCGGAGGCGTGCTGCCCGGGCGTGCCGGGACCGTCGGGTCCGTCTCCAGGTTGGCGGCCGGCGGCGGCGCGACCGGGGCCTGCGCGGCGGGCGGCGGGGGTGCCGGGCGCACGAAGTCGGTGCGGCCGGTATAGGGCAGGTAGCGGCCGCCGCGACGCACGTAGAGCGCGCCGTTCTGATCCTGGTAGAGCTGATTATCGTCGCCGAACCCGTCGATCCCGGCATCGCCCACGGGGCCGCGGCCCTGGGCGTTTGCGGCGGAGGCGAGGGCGAGGACCGTGAAGCCGGCCAGGAGAAGGCGACGGATCGGGGCGGACATGGTTCGAATTCCTCGGGAGGCGCCGCCGGGGCTTGCCGCGACGCGCAGGCGAGCGGGCCGGCACGAAGTCGCGGCACAGCTCATCCCGGGGCTTAGCAAAGGTCGCGCTTTACCGCCAAGTTGCCGACGATCATCGAGGGCAACTTACAGGGTCTTCCGGGTCGTTTCTCGCCGCGTGTGTTGCCCTCGTGCAGCAACGATTTCGGCCGCGCCGCTCACCGATCCGTGAGGGCGCCGGGCGAGCGCCCGTTTACTCGGCACGCCTGCCTCGCCGAGCGGCAGCGACTCGGCGCCAGCGACTTGGCGGATTGCGGTTCGGCCGCGGCGCCGCGACGGCCGAGCGATCCGGTCGGCGGGCGTCCGTCCGGGATGGCACGCTTGCTGCATTGCCCAGTCAGCCGCGCCTGCTGCGGCGGCGGAGCAACGACGCTCCAAACAGCGGACGGTGTGAGTCCGGATCCCCGGCATGAGCGACCGCACGGCGGTTCGCCCACTTACGACGAGCACCAGCTATGGCCAGCTTCAAAACGGTGATGAAGTCGGGTCACCCCCCGACGCTGTTCGCGGCATTCCTCTACTTCGATTTCTGCTTCGCCATCTGGGTCCTGAACGGCGCCATGGGCCCGTTCATCACCGAGACCTACAAGCTGACGCCGGCCCAGACCGGCTTCATGATCTCGCTACCGATCCTCGCCGGTGCGCTGATGCGCTTCCCGCTCGGCGTCTTGGCCCAGTATATCGGCCGCAAGAACGCCGCGATCACCGAGATGGTCGTGATCATGCTGGCGATGGCCTACGGCTATCTCTTCGTCTCCTCCTACAACGACGTGCTCGCCATGGGCGTGCTGCTCGGCATCGCCGGCGCGTCCTTCGGCGTCGCGCTCTCCCTCGGCTCCGGCTGGTTCCCGCCGGAACACAAGGGGTTGGCGATGGGTATCGCGGGCGCCGGCAATTCCGGCACCGTGCTGGCCGTGCTGTTCGCCCCGCCGCTGGCCCAGGCCTACGGCTGGCAGACCACCTACGCCTTCGCGGGCCTCGTGATGCTGCTGCCGCTGGCGGTCATGATCGTGCTCGCCAAGGAGCCGCCGGATTGCGAGCACCAGTCCTTCAAGGAGCACGTCTCCTGCCTGTTCACGAAGGACGGCTGGGCGTTCTCGCTGATCTACGTCATCACCTTCGGCGGCTTCATCGGCCTGTCGAACTTCCTGCCGACCTTCTTCTACGAGCAGTTCGCGGTGACGAAGGTCGAGGCCGGGCGGCTGACGATGCTGGCGGCCTTCATGGGCTCCGGCATCCGGATCGTCGGCGGTTACTTCGCCGACCGGATGGGCGGCATCGCGGTGCTGTCGGTGGTGCTGCTGGCGGCGATCGCGACCCTGCTCTCGCTGACCGCGACCCCGTCGCTGGCGCTCACGACGCTCCTGTTCATGCTGTGCTTCGCGGCGCTCGGCGCCGGCAACGGCGCGCTGTTCCAGCTCGTCCCGCTGCGCTGGCCCACCAACACGGCGGTGGCCGGCTCGATGATCGGCGAGATCGGCGCGCTCGGCGGCGCGATCCTGCCGAACGTCATGGGCCTGTCGAAGCAGTATACCGGCTCGTTCTCGCTGGGCTTCGTCGGCTACGCCGTCTTCACCGCGATCGTGCTCGGTTGCCTCGCCCTCTGGCAGCGCAAGTGGGTCGGGAGCTGGGTCGGGCCGCGCGGCAAGGCGCTCGGCAAGGCGATCGGCACGCCGACCGAGGCCGAGCAGGGTCAGCTCCGGCCCGCGACGGCCTGACCGGCGCCGCGGCGCCTTTCAGCGACGACCGACACGAGACGGGGGCCCGGGCGGTCCCCGTTTTCAGTTGCACCCCGTGGAACGAATTCACGTGCCGGATGCACGTCGGCGGTTGCCTTCCGCCGCGCGACGCGTTTGAATAATGCATTACGAAAGAGCGCCCGGCCCGAGAGCCGAGGTGCCCGGCGACCGCGCGAGGCGGCGCCCCCATGGGAGGAACGGTCGATGTCGAAGCGCTTCAGCGCCACGAACGGCGTGCTCGGCCTGCTCTGTCTGATGTACTTCATCACGTACCTGGACCGGGTGAACATCGCCACGGCCGGTGCGGAGATCATGCGCGATTTCGGCATGTCGAAGACCGATTTCGGTCTGATCCTGTCGGCCTTCGCGTACCCCTACGCGATCTTCCAGGTGATCGGCGGCTCGGTCGGCGACAAGTTCGGCGCCCGGCGCACGCTGCTCGCCTGCGGGGTGATCTGGGCCTCGGCGACCATCCTGACCGGCATGGTCGGCGGCCTCGTCAGCCTGTTCATGGCCCGGGTGCTGCTCGGCTTCGGCGAGGGCGCGACCTTCCCGACCGCCACCCGCGCCATGCAGAACTGGACGGCGCCCGGCCGGCGCGGCTTCGCGCAGGGCATCACCCACGCCTTCGCGCGGCTCGGCAACGCGGTGGCGCCCCCGATCGTGGCCTTCCTGATCTACCATTTCGGCTGGCGGACGAGCTTCGTCATCCTCGGCGCGGTGAGCTTCGTCTGGGTCGCGATCTGGTGGCTGTACTTTCGCGACGACCCGTCCGAGCATCCGGCGATCACCGAGGCCGAGCTCGCGACGCTGCCGCCGCCCCGCCAGGTCGGCGCGAAGCAGAGCGTGCCGTGGGGCGCCCTGACGCGCCGGATGCTGCCGGTCACCGTCACGTATTTCTGCTACGGCTGGACCCTGTGGCTGTTCCTCGGCTGGCTGCCGAGCTTCTTTAAGGAGAACTACAGCCTCGACCTGAAGAACTCGGCCCTGTTCGCCTCGGGCGTGTTCTTCGCCGGCGTCGTCGGCGACACGGTCGGCGGCCTGCTCAGCGACTCGATCCTGCACCGCACCGGCAAGGTGAAGCTCGCGCGCCTGTCGGTGATCGTGATCGGCTTCCTCGGGGCGGCCGCGAGCCTCGCGGGCGTGTTCATGACCCGGGACCTGACCCTCGTCGCGCTGCTGCTGTCCTCCGGCTTCTTCTTCGCCGAACTGGTGATCGGACCGATCTGGTCGGTGCCGATGGACATCGCGCCGAAATACGCCGGCACCGCCAGCGGCCTGATGAACACCGGCTCCGCCGTGGCGGCGATCGTCTCGCCGATCGTCTTCGGCGTCATCGTCGACGTGACCGGGAGCTGGACGCTGCCCTTCGTCGGCTCGATCGGCCTGTGCCTGCTCGGCGCCGCGCTGGCCTTCACGATGCACCCCGAGCGGGAGTTCGTGGATCCCGTCACGCCGCCGGTCGGCCCCGCGGCCACCGTCCCGGCCGGGGAGTAGCGCGCGATGGCGGAGACGATGAAGCGGTCGGGTCCCCTCGCCGGGATGCGGGTGATCGAGCTCGCCCACATCATGGCCGGGCCGGTCTGCGGGCTGATGCTCGCCGACATGGGTGCGGAGGTGATCAAGGTCGAGAAGAGGGAGGGCGACGACACCCGTCGCACCGTCCCGCCCGCCCTCGAGGGCGAGAGCGCGGCCTACATGATGATGAACCGCGGCAAGCGCGGACTCAGCCTCGACCTGAAGGATCCGGACGGTGTCGCGGTCCTGCGGCGCCTGCTCAAGGGCGCGGACGCCCTGATCGAGAACTACCGCGGCGGCACGATGGAGCGCCTCGGGATCGGGTACGAGACCCTGAAGGTCGAGTTCCCGGAGCTGGTCTACTGCTCGCTCTCCGGCTTCGGCCGCACCGGTCCCTACGCCGACCGGGCCGGGTTCGACCTCGTGGCGCAGGGGATGAGCGGCCTCATGTCGGTGACCGGGGAGGGGCCCGGGCGTCCGCCGATGAAGTGCGGGCCGCCGGTCACCGACATCACCGCCGGCATCCTGGCCGCCATGGGCATCCTCGCCGCCTACGCGAACCGGCTCCGCACGGGCCGGGGCCAGGCGGTCGACACGTCGCTGTTCGAGGCCGGCATCACCCACACCTACTGGCAGTCGGCCATCGCCATGGCGACCGGGGTCGCTCCCGGGCCGATGGGCTCGGCCCATCCGCTGAACGCCCCCTACGAGGCCTTCGAGACCGCCGACGGCTGGATCACGATCGGCGCGGCCAACCAGACCAACTGGACGCGCCTGCTGAAGGCCATCGGCGCCGACGACCTCGCCGAAGACCCGCGCTTCGCGCTGAACCGCGACCGGATGGCCAACCGGCACGCGCTCGCCGCGACCCTCGCGCCGGTCTTCCGGGCCCACGGCTCGGCCGAGTGGCTCGCCCGGCTGGAAGCCGGCGGCGTCCCGGCCGGCCCGGTCCTCGACGTGAACGCGATGCACCGGGACCCGCAGACCCTCGCCCGCGAGATGGTGGTCGAGGTCGATCACCCGCGGGTCGGCCGCATGAAGACGCTCGGCCTGCCGGTGAAGTTCTCCGAGACACCGGGTCGCGTGCACGGGCCGGCCCCGTTGCTCGGCGAGCATTCCCGGGCGATCCTGGCGGAGGCCGGCTACGCGCCGGCCGAGATCGACGCGCTGATCGCGCGGGGCGTGGTCCGCGAGACCGCGGCCTGACGCCGCCACCCGGAGACGCCGCGCATGACCGCCAAGCCCGCGACCGACGAGTTGCTGTTCACCACCGACGAGGCCGGCATCGCCCGCATCGTCCTGAACCGTCCGCAGGCGCGCAACGCGCTGACCTTCGCGATGTACCAGGGCCTGATCACCTGCTGCGAGGCGATCGCCGGGAACCCCGCGGTCAAGGCGCTGATCATCACCGGTGCGGGCGACAAGGCCTTCGCGGCCGGGACCGACATCGCCCAGTTCCGCGACTTCAGCACCGCCGAGGACGCGCTGGGCTACGAGCGCTTCATGGACAGGGTGCTGGGCTCCCTGGAGCGGCTGCGGGTGCCGACCATCGCGGCGATCGCCGGCGCCTGCACGGGCGGCGGCGCGGCCATCGCGGCGGCCTGCGACCTGCGCATCGCCACGCGCGACGCCCGCTTCGGCTTCCCGATCGCCCGCACCCTCGGCAACTGCCTGAGCCAGGGCAACCTCAAGCGGCTCTCCGGCCTGATCGGCCCGGCGCGAGTCAAGGACATCATCTTCACCGCCCGCCTCGTCGGCGCCGAGGAGGCGCTCGCCATCGGCCTCGTGGGCGAGGTGGTCGACGATCGGATCGCGCTCACGGAGCGGGTCGATACGCTGGCCCAGCTCTTGGCCAACCACGCGCCGCTGACCATGCAGGCGACCAAGGAGGGTCTGCGGCGGCTCGCCGAGGAGGAGGCCGGCGCCGAGGGCGCGCCGCATCCCGGCGATGACCTGATCCTCATGTGCTACATGAGCCAGGATTTCCGCGAGGGCATGGAGGCGTTCCTCGGCAAGCGCCCGCCCAACTGGACCGGGCGCTAGGGCCGCACCGGAGGGTGTTGCGACGGTCCGGAGAGAAAGCGTCTTCAGTGTCGAGACAGAGGCGCCATGCCTCCTCTCCCGGGCGGGAGAGGGTTGGGGTGAGGGACGAGAACGTTAAGGATCAAGCGCGCGATCCTCCGTCGACGGCGCGCGCCTCGTCTGGACAGCCCTGATCCCTCAACCTCTCCCTCTCCCGCGCGGGAGCGGGGATCCGCACCTCGTGCGGAGCGGGAATGGCGCTGGCCGCGCCGCTCAGCCCGGCAGCGCGCAGACATCGACCCAGGCGGCGCCGGTCAGCTCGGCCATCCGCGCCGGCGCGATCCGCACCGAGCTGTGGGTGCTGCCGGCGGCCGGCACCACCTCGTCGAACGCCTGCAGGGAGACGTCGCAGTAGACCGGCAGCGGCGCCAGCAGGCCGAAGGGGCAGACGCCGCCCACCGGATGGCCGGTGAGCGCCTCGACCTCGCCGAGGTCGAGCATCCGCACCTTGCCGCCGAAGGCAGCCTTGGCCTTCCGGTTGTCGAGCCGCGCGTCGCCGCGCGTCACCACCAGGGCGACCTGATCGCCGACCCGGATCGAGAGCGTCTTGGCGATCTGGGCCGGGGCGACGCCGTGGCCCTCCGCCGCCTCGGCAACGGTCGCGGTGCTGGTCTCCAGCACGATGACCGCGATGTCGGGCGCCTTCTCGGCGAAGAAGGCGCGCACGGAGGCGAGGCTCATGGTTCGGTCCGAAGCTCGGGATCGGGGCGGGGCGGCGCGCGCGCTGCCATAGGCGGCTCCGGTCGCGCCGGCCAGCGCGCCGACGCGGGCCGCCACTGCGCGGGGCGCGACGCTCGCGCGACCGTGTCCCCTCGCGCGACAGGCCCCTCTCCCGGCGGAGAGGGGCCTGCCCGGCAGACTCGCTGCGTGTTTCGACCTACCGCGTCGTCGTCAGCAGCAGGTCCGGCAGCCACATCGCGATGCCCGGCACGAGGCACAGGATCAGGATCGCCACCGCCATCAGGATCACGAAGGGCAGGGTGCCCCAGATGATGTCCGAGAGCGGGATGTCCGGGGCGATGTTCTTGATGACGAAGATGTTGAGGCCCACCGGCGGGTGGATCAGGCCCATCTCCATGGTGATGGTCATCACGACGCCGAACCAGACGAGGTCGAAGCCGGCGGCCTTGAGCGGCGGCAGGATGATCGGCGCCGTCATCAGGATGATCGAGACCGGCGGCAGGAAGAAGCCGAGCGCGATCACCAGCGCCAGGATGGTCACCAGCAGCACCCACGGCGACAGCTGCATCGCGACGATCGCGGCGGCGGCCGACTGCGAGATGTGCAGGTAGCTCATCACGTAGGCGTAGAGCAGCGACATGCCGATGATCAGCATCAGCATGGTCGATTCCCGCAGCGTCGCCGTCAGGATCGGCGTGACGTCGCGGAAGCGCCAGACGCCGTAGATCGCGGCGATCAGCGCCAGGGCCATCAGCCCGCCGAGGCCCGCGGTCTCGGACGGTGTGGCGTAGCCGCCGTACAGCGCCACCATCACGCCGGTGAGCAGGACCACGAAGGGCAGAACCCGCGGCAGCGTCGAGAAGCGCTGCGCCATGCTGTACTGCTCGTCCGCCAGGATCGGCGAGGCCGGCCCGCCGCGCTCCAGGGCCACCTTCGCGGCGGCGTATTCCGAGCGGAAGCGCACCATCGACCACGCGGCGAACAGGCCCACGAGCAGGAGCCCAGGCCCGATGCCCGCGAGGAACAGCCGCCCGAGCGACTGCTCGGCCGCCACCGCGTACAGGATCATGGTGATCGAGGGCGGCAGCAGGATGCCGAGCGTGCCGCCCGCCGCGATGATCCCGGCCGCGAAGCCCGGCGAGTAGCCGCGCTTGCGCATCTCCGGGATGCCGGCCGAGCCGATCGCCGAGCAGGTGGCCGGGCTGGAGCCCGCCATGGCGGCGAAGAGCGCGCAGGCGAAGACGTTGGCGATGCCCAGGCCGCCCGGGATGCGGTGCATCCAGGCGTGCATGGCCGTGTAGAGATCCTGGCCCGCCTTGGACCGCCCGATGGCCGCGCCCTTCAGGATGAAGAGCGGGATCGACAGCAGGGTGATGGAGGCCATTTCCTCGTAGACGTTCTGCGCCACCGTATCGAGGGAGGCGCCGGGCATGAACGCCACCATGAAGGCGAGCGCCACGAAGCCCAGCGCGAAGGCGATGGGGATGCCCGAGAGCATCGCCCCGAGGGTCGCGCCCGCGTACAGGAAGCCGATCGCGGCCGTGCTCATCGTTCAACCTTCGCGGAAACGGTCTGACCCATCGGGTCCGGTCCCCGGGGCGCGACCTCGGCCGCCCCGTGCATGTCGCGATTCACGTCGGCCCCGAGCCCGATCTTGGGCTGCGCCCAGCCGGCGGCCCGCGGCCCGTAGGCGAGGGCCTCGGCGATCTGCAGGACGAACTGGAGGCACAGCAGGCTCATGCCGACGGACATGAGCGTGTAGGGGATCCAGAGGGGCGGTCCCCAGGTCGACTGCGAGACCTGACCGTCGACCCAGGCCTCGTGATCGAGCGACCAGCTCTTCCACGCGAAGAACAGACAGAAGGCGAGGCTGACGACGTCGGCCAGCAGGAGCCGGACCCGGTTCGCCGCAGGCGGGAGGAGGCCGGTCAGGGCCTCGATCGCCACGTGCCCGCGCTTGGCCTGCACGCCGGCCGCCGACAGGAAGGTGGCCCCGATGATGAGGTACACCGCCATCTCGTCCTGCCACTCCGTCGGCTCCTTCAGGAGGTAGCGGACGACGACGCTGTGGGTCAGGACGAGGCAGGCTGCCACCAGGCAGAGGCCGCCGACGGCCAGGATCACCTTGTTCAGGAGGCGCATGCCCCGATCGAAGGTGCCGAGGAGGCCCGGAAGGCGCGGTTCCTCGGCCCCGCGCGCCTCCGGAGCGGCCGTGGCCGCGTCGAAGCCGTGGCTCACGCGACCTGCTCCGCGAGCTTCAGCAGTTCCGCGCAGTTCGCGTTCTTGGCGGCGTAGTCCTTCCAGGCCGTGCTGCGGGCGAGATCCCGCCACTGGCCGAGGGACTTCTCGTCGACCTGGACGACCTTGGCGCCGGCCTTGGCGAAGATCTCCTCGACGCGGGTGTCGTCCTCCTTCGCGCCGGCCTGGCCGAAGGCCTCGAGCTCCGTGCCGACCGCCATGATCAGGTCCTGCTGCTCCTTCGGCAGGCCCGAGAACACGATCTTGGACATCATGATCGGCTCGAGCATGAACCAGTAGGAGCGCTCGCGTCCCGAGGTCAGCGCCTTGGACAGCTCCTCCAGGCGGAAGGAGATCAGGCTAGTGGATGAGGTGATCACCGCGTCGCAGGCGCCGGTCTGCATCGCCGCGTAGGACTCGTTCGACGGGATCGAGAGGGTGGCCGCGCCGGCCTCCTTCATCATCATGTCCATCTCGCGCGAGCCGCCGCGGACCTTCATCCCCTTGGCGTCGGCCGGCGCCACGAGGGCGCGCTCCCGGCTCGCGACGCCGCCGGCCTGCCAGACCCAGGAGACCAGGATGATGCCCTTCGCGTCCAGGATCTCGGTGAGCTTGCGGCCGACGGGGGCCGCCTTCCACGCCACGGCCTGCGCGTAGGACGTCACGAGGGCGGGCATCAGGCCGATATTGAGTTCCGGAATCTCGCCGCCCGCATAGGGGCTCGGGTAGAGCGACATGTCGAGCGCGCCCTTGCGCATGGCGCCGAACTGGGCGTTCGTCTTCATCAGCGAGGAGCCCGGGTAGACCTGGACGTCCAGGGCGCCCTTCGAGCGCTCGCCGACCATCTTGGCGAACTTCCGGCACATGCGGTCGCGGAAATCGCCCTCGTCGATCGTGCCGCCGGGGAACTGGTGGGACAGCTTCAGCGTCGTGGCTGCCTGCGCGCTGTTCAGGCCGAACCGCAGGATGGCCGGTGCCGCGAGCGTGGCCGCGATCAGCGATCGACGAGTTGGCGTCATGGAGCTCTCCCGCACCGCAAACAACGCGGCGTAATTTTGTGCGCTGCAATAGTGCAGCGCTTCGTTGTATGCATGGAAAACCGGCTTGTATATTTTGTCAATGCTCCAGCATAATGTTCGCGCGCGCCGAACATCCGCCGGCCTCAAGGGCGGGGCGGCGCGCGACCCGTTCATCGGGGGAGGGAACGGCGGCATGAGCCACGCGCAGCGGCTGCGGCAGCGAATCGAGGATGAGATCGTCTCCGGCGAGCTCGCCTTGGGATCGCGACTCGACGAGAACCAGCTCGCGGCCCGCTTCGGGGTCTCGCGCACGCCCATCCGGGAGGCGCTGCTGCAGCTCGCCGTCACCGGGCTGGTGCAGACGAAGCCCCGGCGGGGAGCGATCGTCAGCGCGCCCGAGCCGCACCTGCTGCTCGCCATGTTCGAGACGATGGCGGAGATCGAGGCGGCCTGCGGCCGTCTCGCGGCGCGCCGCCTCGTCCCCGAGGACGCCGCCGCACTGCGCGCCGCGCTGGAGGGCTGCCGCGCCGCCCTGACCACCGAGGACACCGAGGCCTACTACGCCGAGAACTACGTGTTCCACACGGTGGTGTACCGGGCGAGCCGGAACGCCTTCCTGGCGGAGCAGGCGCTGTCGCTCCATCGCCGCTTGGCCCCGTATCGCCGGCTGCAGCTGCGCGTGCGCCAGCGCCTGCCGCAATCGCTGGCCGAGCACGAGGCGATCGTCGCCGCGATCATCGCGGGCGACGAGGCCGGCGCCGCGGAGGCCCTCCGGGGCCACGTGATCGTCCAGGGCGACCGCTTCACCGATCTGGTGGCCGGACTGCGGGCGCCGAGCGCCGCCTGAGCGGCGGGGGGCGCGTCGCCCGCGATAATTGCGTCGGCGGTCTGTCCGAATCCGGGCCCGGCCCGGGATCGTCCCTTCATCGCGCCCTAACCCTGCCGGCAGGTCGGACTGCGTAGGTGTTCCGCCCGACTCGACCATAAGTTGCAGTCCCGGCATTGTCGATCCGGAGCCGGGGATCGATCATGCTGAAGGACGTCGTCAGGAGCGCGGGCCGTCGCGCGGGGGTGGATATCTTCCGGGCCAGCCGGGAAGTTTTTCGCTGGAGCCACACGGTCCACGATTACTACCCCGTCGTGCCGTCCGCGCGCTGGTCGCCGGGCCGGGCGCCGCACGGCCAGCTCAAGGCGGTGCTCGCCCGGTCGCACGCGGCCTACGACAGCTTCCTCACGGAACTCGAGGCGCGGGCGGACCTGCTGCACAGCGTCCCGCACGACGCGCCCGTGACCGGTGGGGCGACGCCCCACTGGAACAACACGTGGTTCACCGCCCTCGACGGCGCCGCGCTGATGACCATGCTGGCCTGGAAGCGTCCGTCTCGGTTCTTCGAGATCGGCTCGGGCTGCTCGACCTGCTTCGCGCGGCACGCGATCGACACCCTGAACCTTCCGACGCGGATCACCTCGATCGATCCGATGCCCCGCCGCGAGATCGACGCGCTCTGCGACTGGACCGTGCGCAGCCCGCTGGAATCCTGCGATCTGAAGATCTTCGAGGAACTGAAGGCGGGCGACATCCTCTTCTTCGACGGTTCGCACCGCTCCTTCGCGAATTCGGATGTAACGGTGTTCTTCTTCGAGGTGATGCCGCGCCTCGCGCCGGGCGTGATCGTGCAGATCCACGACATCTTCATCCCGGACGACTACCCGTCCGCCTGGAACTGCCGATTGTACAACGAGCAGTACCTTCTGGCAGCGATGCTGCTGTGCGGCGCGCCGCCGTTCCGGGTGACCGTGCCGGTGATGTATATCTGCCAGGACCCTGCGATGAGCGCTCGGGTCAAGACGGTCTTCGCCGCCCGCGGCACCGGCCCCGACATCCCGTTCCTCTACGCGAACGATTCCCGCACGCCGGGCGCGTCGTTCTGGTTCGAGATGACCGGGACGCCCGGCTGATCGCGGGCGCGGTCTATCGCAGCTGAGGCTCAGGCAGTCTCGGCCGCACCGTAATTGGCGGCGATCACCGACTTCTTCCCGCGGATGTGCTCGCGCATCAGGACGGCCAGCGCCGCACCGTCCCGGGCGCGCAGCAGCGCGATCATGCGCTCGTGCTCGGAGACGGCGCGGGCCCACTGCTCGGGGGTCTGGTGGGCGGAGTAGCGCGAGCGCTGGATCCGGCCGGACAGGCTCTCGTAGATATTGGCGAGGATCGTGTTGCGGCTCGCCGCCATGATCCCCTCGTGGATGCGCCGGTTGTGGCTGAAGTAACCGGCCTCGTCGCCCGATTTCCAGGCCTCGACCATCGCGTCGTGGTCGACCACCAGGGCGTCGATGTCGGCGTCGGTGATCGTGCGGCAGGCGAGGTCACCGGCCGTCGCCTCGAGCCCGGCGATCACCTCCATCATCTCCTCGAGTTCGCCGTCTGAGATGCTGGCGACGCGCGCCCCGCGATTCGGGAGCAGTTCGAGCAGTCCCTCCGTCGCCAGGATCTTGATCGCCTCGCGGAGCGGCGTCCGCGAGATCCCGAAGCGCTCGGTCAGCTCGCTCTCGTTGATCCGCGCCTTCGGCTCCATCTCGCCGGACCGGATCAGTTCGCGCATGCGCTCGGCGACCTCGTCGTGGAGGTAGCGGCGGCTGATGCCGATCCCGGGCTCGATTTTGTTCATGGTCCCCCGACACACGTCAGGTCAGTGCGACCTGTGGTCTATGTGTAGGTGCCCGGCAATGGAGTGTCGAGGCACGAGGGCCCGATCCAGCACGCGGGCCACATGTTCCGCCTGGAGACCCAGCCCGTCGTGGATCTGGTGACGGCAGCTCGTCCCGTCGGCCACCACGAGGTCGTCGGGCCCTGCGGCGCGCAGCGCCGGGAACAGCGACAGCTCCGCCATGGCGAAGGACGTCTCGATGGATTCCGGCCGGTAGCCGAAGGCGCCCGCCATCCCGCAGCAGCTCGACTCGATGACCCGCAGGTCGAGCCCCGGCACCGACCGGAGCACCGTCTCGACCGAGCCCATGACGCCGAAGGATTTCTGATGGCAGTGGCCGTGCAGGTGCGCGACCCGGCCGCCCTGATCGGCGAACGGCAGCGCGATGCGTCCGGCCGTCAGGTCGGCGGCCAGAAGCTCCTCGAACAGGAATGACTGCTTGGCCAGCAGCGCGGCCTCTTCGCCGGGCAGGAGCGCCGCGAACTCGTCCCGGAAGGTCAGCAGGCAGGACGGCTCGAGGCCGACGACCCGTGCCCCCGCACGCAGGAACGGCAGCAGCGCGTCGAGGGTGCGGCGCGCCTCCTGGCGCGCCCGGTCGGTCTGGCCGGCAGAGAGCCAGGTCCGGCCGCAGCAGAGGGGGCGCCGGCCGCGGGACGGGTAGACCCGGTGCAGCCGGTAGCCGGCCGCCTGCAGGACGCGCTCGGCCGCCTCGAGATTCTCCCGCTCGAAGGCCCGGTTGAAGGTGTCACCGAACAGGATCACGTCGCGTAAATCGCCCGCGACGTCCTGCGCGTGGGCGGGCTCGCCCTGCTCGCTCCAGGGCCGGCGCCAGCGCGGCAGCGAGCGCCTGGCCGAGAGGCCGGCGACGCGCTCCGAGAGGGCGGCGAGGGCCGGGTACCGGTCCCGTAGGTTGAGGAGCGGCGCCAGCCGCGCGGCGGCCCCGGCGTAGAGCGGCATCGTCGCGATCAGGCGCTCCCGCAGGGGCAGCCCGTGGCGGGCGTGGTAATGGTGCAGGAACTCGATCTTCATCTTGGCCATGTCGACGCCGGTCGGGCACTCGCGGCGGCAGGCCTTGCAGGAGACGCAGAGATCGAGGGTGCGCTTCATCTCCGGGCTGGTGAAGGCGTCCTTGCCGAGTTGGCCCGAGATCGCGAGCCGCAAGGAATTGGCCCGGCCCCGGGTCAGGTGCTGCTCCTCCCGGGTTGCCCGGAAGGAGGGGCACATGGCGCCGCCGACGAGCTTCCGGCAGGTGCCGTTGTTGTTGCACATCTCGACGGCGGAGCCGAAGCCGCCCCAGTCCGACCAGTCGAGGGCGGTCTTCATCGGAGCCGACACGGCGTAGTCCGGTTTAAAGCGGAACAGGCTGCGATCGTCGAACTTCGGCGCCCGCACGATCTTGCCGGGGTTGAGCCGGTTGTCCGGGTCGAACGTGTCCTTCACGGTCTCGAAGGCGCGGGTGAGCGTCGCGCCGAACAGCGGCTCGACGAATTCCGAGCGCGAGAGGCCGTCGCCGTGCTCGCCGGAATACGAGCCCTTGTAGCGGCGCACCAGCTCGGAGGTCTCCTCCGCGATCGCCCGCATCCGCCGGACGTCACCGGCCTCCTTCATGTCGAGGATCGGGCGGACATGCAGGCAGCCGACAGACGCGTGGGCATACCACGTGCCGCGGGTGCCGTTCTTGGTGAAGACCTCCGTCACCGCGTCGGTGTAGTCGGCGAGGTGCTCCAGCGGGACGGCGCAATCCTCGATGAACGAGACCGGCTTCGCGTCGCCCTTCATCGACATCATGATGTTGAGGCAGGCCTCGCGCACCTCCCAGACGGATTTCTGGCGCGCGGGCTCGACGACCTCCATGACGGCGTCTGGGAAGCCGTGATCGGCCATGCAGGCGTCGAGGCGCTTCAGGTCGCGCCGGAGCGACGCGAGGTCGTCGCCGGCGAACTCCGTCAGCAGAAGGCAGTTCGGCTTGCCCTTGGTGATGTCGGCGAGCGTCGTGCGGAACAGCGGGATATCGGCGCCGAGCACGAGGACGTTGTTGTCGACCAGCTCGACCGCCACCGGGTCCAGGCCGACGATGTGCCGCGTCGTCTCCATGGCCGCCCGGAAGGACGGGAAGTGGCACACGCCCATCACGCGGTGTGTCGGCAGGCGCGAGAGCTTCAGCGTCACCGCGGTGGTCGCGGCCAGCGTGCCCTCGGACCCGACGAGCAGGTGCGCGAGGTTCGGCTGGGCCTCGATCAGCGAATCGAGGTTGTAGCCGCCCACGCGGCGCTGAACCTTCGGGTAGTGCGCCTCGATTTCGGCGCGGTGGTCCTCGGCGAGGCCGCGCATCCGCGCGGCGAGCGCCGCGGCCCGATCCGACCCGTTCACGCCCGGATGCGCGTTTCCGGTCAGGCCGAAGCCGAAGGCCTCGCCGTCGTGGAGCAGCGCCTCGATCGCGAGGACGTTGTCGCTCATCTTCCCGTAGCGCAGGGAGCGGGCCCCGCAGGAATTGTTGCCCGCCATGCCGCCGATGGTGCAGCGGGTGGCCGTCGAGGGCTCGACCGGGAAGAACCAGCCGTCGGCCTTCACCCGGGTGTTCAGGCGCTCCAGCACCATGCCGGGCTCGACGGTGATCGTGCCGGCCTCCGCGTCGTAGGCCAGGACGCCGTTGAAGTACCGCGAGCAGTCGACGACGAGGCCGGACCCGATCGGCTGGCCGTTCTGCGAGGTGCCGCCGCCACGCAGGATGACCGGGGCGCCGTGCTCGGCGGCGATGCGCAGGGTCGCGGCGATGTCGGCGGCGGAGCGCGGCAGCACCACGCCGGCGGGCATGATCTGGTAGATCGACGCATCGGTGCTGTAGCGTCCGCGCGTGAAGGCGTCGAAGCGCGCCTCACCATGGAGCTGCTCCGCCAGCCGGCGCGGCAAACCGGCCTCGAGGCGCGCCGCTGCACGCGGCGCCGGGGCATCCGCCCTCGCTTCCGTCACGATCGATCCCTCCCGAGATGGGACGCGCCCACCCGCGGGGAAATGTATTCAAAATTCACTGCGGCGCAAACCGGCCGCGGTGTCACGCTGGTAACGGGCTGCCGGGGCCCGGTTCCGCGGTCGGCCTCGCGGGCTGCCGCGAACCTCGCCCGGCGCGCGGGCCGTCGCAGCCCCGCGTCCGCCCGTCGGGCGGGTTCTGGTAACGGCCTCAGTGGTTGTCCCGCGGCACCCCGGAGGCCTGCGCGACCTTCTGGAACTTCACCGCGCCCTTCAGCACCATGCCTTGATCGAGCTGGTCGACCTGATCGCGGTAGATCTCCTGCCAGGGCGTCTGCGTCGCCGGGTAGGGATATCCGCCGCGCGCCGCCAGATCCGAGCGCCGGCGCGCGATCTCCTCGGCCGGGAGCAGGATGTCGGCGCTCCGGCGGTTGAGATCGATGCGGATGCGGTCGCCGCTCTGCAGCAGGGCCAGCCCGCCGCCCACGGCCGCCTCGGGAGACGCGTTCAGGATGGCGGGCGTGCCGGAGGTGCCGGATTGCCGGCCGTCGCCGATGCAGGGCAGCGAGGTGACGCCGCGCCGGATCAGGGCGCCGGGCGGCTGCATATTCACCACCTCGGCGGCGCCGGGATAGCCGATCGGTCCGGCCCCGCGCATGATCAGGATGGTGTTCTCGTCGATGTCGAGCGCCGGGTCGTCGATCCGCGTGTGGTAGTCCTCGGGACCGTCGAACACGATCACCCGCCCCTCGAAGGCCATCGGATCGTTCGGATTGCGCAGGTAGCGGGCGGCAAATTCCTCCGAGATCACGCAGGTCTTCATGATCGCGGAATCGAACAGGCTCCCCTTGAGATTGAGGAAGCCGGCGCGCTCCATCAGCGGCTCGCCGTAGGCGCGGATCACGTCGCGGTTCCAGCTGTGCCGCCCGCGGTAGTTCTCGCCGACGGTCCGGCCGTTGCAGGTCAGGGCACCCTCGTGGACCTTCCCGGCCTCGATCAGCTCGGCGAAGACCGCCGGCAGGCCGCCCGCGCGGAAATACTCCTCGCCGAGCCAGCGGCCGGCGGGCTGCATGTCCACGAGCAGCGGGATCTCGAACCCGACCCGTTCCCAGTCGTCGCAGCTCAGCGGCACGCCGATATGCTTGGCGATGGCGTTGATGTGGATCGGCGCGTTGGTCGAACCGCCGATCGCGGCGTTGGCCACGATCGCGTTCTCGAAGGCCTCGCGGGTCAGGATGTCAGAGGGCTTGAGGTCTTCCCAGACCATCTCGACGATCCGCTGGCCGGTGGCGTAGGCCGCCTGGCCGCGCTCGCGGTAGGGCGCCGGGATCGCCGCCGAGCCGGGCAGCGCGAGGCCGAGCGCCTCGGCGAGGGCGTTCATCGTCGAGGCCGTGCCCATCGTGTTGCAGTGGCCCGTGGACGGTGCCGACGACCCGACGATGTCCATGAACTGCTGGAAGTCGATATCGCCGGCGGCATGCCGCTCGCGCGTCTTCCAGACGATCGTGCCGGACCCGGTCAGCTCCTTCTGGAAGTAACCGTTGAGCATCGGTCCGACGTTCAGCGAGATCGCCGGGATGTTGACGGTGGCCGCCGCCATCAGACAGGCCGGCATGGTCTTGTCGCAGCCGGTCAGCAGCACGACGCCGTCGAGCGGGTAGCCGTACAGCACCTCGACCAGCGACAGGTAGGCGAGGTTCCGGTCGAGCGACGCGGTCGGCCGCTTCCCGGTCTCCTGGATCGGGTGGCAGGGAAACTCGAAGGCGACGCCGCCGGCCGCCGTGATGCCGTCCCGCACCCGCTTGGCGAGCTCGACGTGATGGCGGTTGCAGGGCGACAGGTCGGAACCCGTCTGGGCGATGCCGATCAGGGGCTTGCCCGACCGCAGCTCCTCCGGCGTCAGCCCGTAATTGAGGTAGCGCTCCAGGTAGAGGGCGGTCATGCCCGGGTTGTGCGGGTTGTCGAACCAGGCCTTCGAGCGCAGGTCGGCGGGCGTGATCCGGCGTTTGTCGCTCATGGTCGCTTCCTCGCATCCTGGGGCCGGCGCTGGCGGTCCGGCTCGTGTCTTCCGCTACCGCGGCGGGCGTCGCGGCCGCGGTCGCGGCGCCCTGAGCTCGATCTTGCAATACTCTGAGGATTGATCCGCCGCAGCATCTCCGGCGCTGGATTAATTTCAGGACAGCATCCGGGTGTCACCATCGATGGAAATGGCCTGCCCCGAGATCGTCCGGCCGCGCGGCGAGCAGAGCAGCAGGATCTGGTCGGCGAGCTGCCGCGCCGTGACGTACTCCTTCACCGACACGAACGAGAACGCCCGCGCCTCCATGTCGGCGAAGCTCGTGCCCTGCTGCTGGGCCTTCGATTCGAGCACCCGGCGCTGGCGATCCCCGGCGACGAGGCCCGGCAGGATCGCGTTCACCCGGATCCCCGCGCCGCCGAGCTCGATCGCCAGGGACTTGGTGAAGCCGATCACCCCCCACTTGGCGGCCGCGTAGGGGCTGCGCAGGGCGAAGCCGAACTTACCCGCGGCCGAGGAGAGGTTGACGATCGAGGCGTTGGCGCTCTGGCGGAGATGCGGCACCGCCAGGCGCGCGCAGTTGAACTGGCTGGTCAGGCAGACCGTGAGGCAGCGATCCCACTCCTCGGGGGCAATCTCCTCGACCCGGCCGGTCGGGCCGGCGATCCCGGCATTGTTGACGAGCACGTCGAGGCCGCCGAGGAACTCGACCGCCTGGTCCATCATCGCGGCGACGGCGTCGCGGTCGGCGACGTCGGTCCGGCTGCGCCCGACGGTGTCCGGCAGCGCGGCCAAGGCCTCGGCGTCGATATCGCAGGCGAAGACGCGCGCGCCTTCGTCCAGGAACGCGTCGACGATCTCGCGACCGATTCCGGCAGCGCCCGCCGTCACCAGGACCCGCAGGCCGGCAATCCCCAGATCCATGATCAATCCTCTCCCTGAACGTCCCGCAATCCGCCGCGGGTCAAGATGAACTCCGCGGCTTCCCGGATGTCGGCGGCGATCGCGGCCGCGGCCGCCGCACCGTCCCGGATCTCGATGGCTGCCACGGCCTCGGCGTGCCGGCGCAGAGCGAAGCCCTGGAGGAGGCGCTCCGGGTGGGCGCGCAGATCCAGGTTGATCACCGGGCCGGCCTTCAGCCAGAGCCGCGCGATGATCTCCTGCAGGGGTGCCAGCCCGCAGGCGCCGTAGATGGCGAAATGCAGGTCGCGGTTGAGCTGAACGGCGCGCGCCCTGTCGGGCTCCGCCGCCTCGGCCTCGGCCCGGAAGGCCGCCTCGGCACTCCGTATCGCCGCGAGTTCGGCCCCCGTCCGCCGGTCGGCCGCCCGCGCCACCGCGATGCCCTCGACCGCGATGCGGGTCTCGACCAGGGCCCGGAACGCGGCCGCGCCCATGACCGGCACCCGGATCACGCGATTCGGCGCCACCTCCAGCACGCCGTCCGCCGCGAGCCGGCTCACCGCCTCGCGCACCGGCATGACCGAGACGCCGAGCGCCGCCGCACTCTGCCGGAGGGACAGCCGGTCGCCCGGCGCCAGCCGCCCCGAGGCGAGGAGATCCGACAGGGCCTCGTAGACGGTGTCGGACAGGGTCCGCCGCGCGAGCTGGGGCAGGTCGGCCAGCGCCAAAGTGGAATTCATATGCCGACACTAGACGGATCCGGCACTATCGCGCTAGTGATCTGTGATCACAGTTCGGGTGAGGGCCGTCAGAGCCCGCCACAACAACCCGGCTGGAGGACACGCACGGGAGCGGAACGATGACGGACCGGTACGGGGAATCCCTTTCTCGCCGCAGCCTCCTGCGCGCCGGCGGCGCGGCGCTCCTCGCGCCGGCCCTCGCGAGCCCGGCGCTCTCCCAGGGACAGTCCGAGGTGATCCGGATCGGTCACCTCACGCCGCGGACCGGCTTCCTCGGGCCGCTCGGCGAGTTCGCCGTGCAGGCGGCCCAGCTCGCGGTGGAGGAGATCAACGCCGCCGGCGGCATCGCGGGCCGGAAGGTCGAGCTCCTGTCGGAGGACAGCGTCAACCCGCAGACCGCCTCGGCCAAGGCCGAGCGCATGGTCCAGCGCGACCGCGTCGCCTGCCTCGTCGGCGAGATCAACTCCGCTTCGGCGCTGGCGATCAGCCAGGTCGCGCAGCGCGAGAAGATCCTGTTCATCAACACCGGCGCCAACTCGGACGCGCTGCGCGGCTCCGACTGCAAGCGGTTCATGTTCCACGTCGAATCGCAGAACACCATGATGGTGCGGGCCTGCGGGCGGGCGCTCCTCGAGCGGGGCCTGATCAAGGGGCGCAAGGTCTACGCGCTCACCGCCGACTACGCCTTCGGCCACGATCTCCTGAAGCAGGCCAAGAAGTACTTCGCCGCCAACGACGCCACCCTCGTCGGCGAGGATCTGATCCCGACCGAGCTCACCGACTTCTCACCGTTCCTGCTCAAGCTCCGTCAGGCCAAGCCGGACCTCGTGATCTGCAACCTCGCGGGCGCGCAGATCACCAACTTCCTGAAACAGTACAGCGAGTTCGGCCTGCCGTTCCCGGTTGCCGGCTTCGGCTTCGACACGGCGCTCGCCTGGGGCGCCGGGCCGGGGAACTTCCTCGGCACCTGGCCGGTGATCTGGCACCACCAGATCGATTCGCCCTCGGCGAAGAAGTTCGTCGCCGCCTTCAAGGCCAAGTACAAGAAGCCGCCGGAGAACCAGGGCTGGGGCGACTACACGGCGATGAAGATCGTCGCGCAATCGATGAACGAGCTCAAATCGACCGAGTCGATCAAGGTCGTGGAGCACCTGGAATCGGGCGCGAAGTTCGACATCGCCAAGGTCCGCGAGGGCTATTTCCGCCCCTGGGACCACGAGCTGATGCAGGAGATGTTCGCGATCACCGCCTTGCCGGCGGACCAGGTCAAGAACCCCTACGACATCTTCACCTCGACCGGCCCGTTGCCCGGTCCCGGCGAGAGCCTGGAAGTGCTCGCCACGACCCGCGACGAGAACGCCTGCACCTTCCCGGCGTGAGGCGTCCATGCAGCTCGTCTTCATCCTGGAGCAGGTGCTCAACGGCCTGCTGATCGGCGTGCAGTACCTGCTGATCGCGCTGGGTTTGTCGCTGATCTTCAGCCTCGGCGGGATCGTGAACCTCGCCCACGGCGCGTTCTACGCGATCGGCGCCTACATGACCGTGCTGCTGACGCCGACGATCGGCTTCGGCGGCGCGCTCATCGCCTCGCCGCTCGCGGTGGCGGTGCTCGGCCTCCTGATCGAGCGGTTCCTGCTCCGGCGCTTCTACCGTGGCGACCCGACGCTCGGCCTGCTCCTCACCTTCGGGCTCGCGATGGTGGCGGAGCAGGCGCTGCGCATGGCCTTCGGGGCCGCGCCGGTGCCGTTCGGGATCCCGAGCTGGCTGCGCGGGCAGATCTTCATCGGCGACCTGATCTACTCGCGCTACCGGCTCTCGATCCTCGTCGTGGCCCTCGCCTGCGTCGCCGGCCTGTGGCTGCTCCTGACGCGGACCAGCTTCGGGCGGGTGGTCCGGGCGGGCGTGCAGAACCCCGACATGGTCGCGGCGCTGGGCATCTCGCTGCGGCCCTACATGACCGCCGTGGTGACGATCGCGGTCGGGCTCGCGGCGCTCGCCGGGACCATGATGGCGCCGGTCACGGGCGTGCAGCCCGCCATGGGCGCCGAGATCCTGACCTTCGCCTTCGTGGTCGTGGTGATCGGCGGTCTCGGCTCCTTCTGGGGCGTGGTGCTCGCCGCGCTGATCGTCGGCGTGGTCCGGGGCCTCACCGCCTACGCCTACCCGCCGGCCACCGAGGCCGCCGTCTACGCCCTCATGGTGCTCGTCCTGCTGCTGCGCCCGCGCGGCCTGTTCGGCGAGCACATCGCCCGGTTCGAGTGAGCGGAGAGCGTCCCATGTCCGGAACCGCCGAGCCGCTGCCGCTCGCCCTGCCGCAGCGCGGCCTGATCCTGCGCGAGAGCCGCCAGCTCTGGGCGGCGCTCGCCGCTCTGATCGTCCTGCCCTTCGCCCTCGACGCGATCGGCCTGACGCTGATCACCGCCACCGACGTGGTGATCTTCGCCCTGGCGGTGCTCGGCCTCAACATCCTGGTCGGCTGGACCGGGCTCACCTCGTTCGGCCACGGGGCGTGGTTCGGGATCGGCGCCTACGCGGTGGCGATCCTCCAGACGCGCCTCTTCCCCGGCGACATGGCCCTGCCGCTCCTCGGCGCCCTGGCGATCACCGGGCTCGCGGCCCTCGCCGCCGGCGGCCTGATCCTGCGGCGGCGGGGCGTCTACTTCTCGCTCCTGACCCTCGCCTTCACGGCGATGCTCTACGCCATCGCGTTCCGCTGGACCGACCTCACCGGTGGCGAGAACGGCATCGGAAACCTGCACCGCTGGGCGGCGCTGCAGGAGCCCGGCGCCTACTACGCCGCGGTGTCCGGGATCGCCTTCGCGGTCCTGATCGCCCTGTGGCGCTTCCGGCGCTCGCCCATGGGCACCGTCCTGGTGGCAATCCGCGAGAACGAGCAGCGCGCGGGATTCCTCGGCTACGCCACCAACCGCTACAAGCTCGCGGCCTTCGTGATCTCGGCGACGATCACCGGGCTGGCGGGGGCGCTCGCGGCCTACAGTCACCGCTTCACCTCGGCCGACCCGATCTCCATCGCCTTCTCGGGCGAGCTGCTCGCCATGGTGGTGATCGGAGGGATGCGCTCGTTCCTCGGGCCGGCGCTCGGCGCGCTATTCTACATCCTCTTCCGCGAGTTCCTGTCGATCTACACCGCCGACTGGCTGCTGTATTTCGGCCTGCTGTTCGTCGCCTTCATCGTGTTCTCGCCGGACGGGCTCGTCGGCATCGCGGCGCGGCTGCTGAAACCGTTCCGGCGCGTCCCGACCGAGGGCGCGGCCATGTCGGCCCGCCGCGCCGGCGCCTCGGGCCGAGTCCCGGCCCGCTTCATCGCGGAGGGGCGCGGCGACGGCCCGGTGCTGGTCGCCGACGAGATCCGGAAGAGCTTCGGGCCCGTGAAGGCGGTGCGCGGCGTGTCCTTCGCGGTCGCCGACCGGACGCTCCACGCCCTGATCGGGCCGAACGGCGCCGGCAAGACCACCGCCTTCAACCTGCTGTCCGGGATGTTCCGCCCGAGCGGCGGCAGCATTCGCCTCGACGGAAGCGAGATCGCCGGCCTGGAGCCGCACGCCATCACCCGTGCCGGGATCGGGCGCTCGTTCCAGATCACCAACCTGTTCCCGGGCCTCTCCGTGGAGGAGAACGTCCGCCTCGCGGTGCAGGCCCGGCACGCCGCGCATTTCAGCCCCTGGCGGGACGCGTTGGCCGTCCGGGAGATCGCCGACGACACCGCCGAGCTGCTGCGCTGGACCGGCCTGTCCGGCATCGAGCGGGCCGAGGCCGGCAGCCTGTCCTACGGCGGCCAGCGGCTCCTCGACATGGGGCTGGCCCTGGCCACGCGGCCGCGCGTGCTGCTGCTCGACGAGCCCCTCGCCGGGCTGGCGGCCGCCGAGCGCGAGCGGGTCGGCGACCTGATCAAGGCGCTGTCGGCCGACATCCCGGTGCTCCTCGTCGAGCACGACATCGACCGCGTCTTCCGCCTCGCCGACCGCGTCACCGTGATGGCCGACGGCGCCGTGCTGGTCGACGGCTCGGTCGCGGATGCCCGGGACGACGAGCGGGTGCAGGCGGTCTATCTCGGCTCGGGCACGGCGGCGATCGCCGCGAAGCCGCGCGCCAGCGCCGCCGAGGCCGAGACGCTGCTCGCCATGGAGGGCGTCGACACCTTCTACGGCAAATCGCACATCTTGAACGGGGTGAACCTGGCGGTGCGCCGGGGCGAGGTCGTGGCGCTCCTCGGACGCAACGGGGCCGGCAAGTCGACTCTGCTCAAGACCCTGATCGGCACCGCGCCGCCGGCCGCCGGCCGGATCGTGCTCGCCGGCCAGGACATCGCCGGCCTGTCGCCCGACCGGATCGCCCGGCTCGGGATCGGCTACGTGCCGCAGGGGCGGGCGCTGTTCGCCGGCATGACCGTCGCGGAGAATCTGGGCCTCGGCCGCCTGCGGCGGTTCACCGGCGCCGGCATCCACTGGGACGAGGAGAAGGTCCTCGAGTTCTTCCCGCGCCTGAAGGAGCGCTGGACCATCGACGCGGCCCGCCTGTCCGGCGGCGAGCAGCAGATGGTGGCGGTGGCCCGCGCCCTCTCGGGCGACACGCGGCTTCTCCTCCTCGACGAGCCCTTCGAGGGCCTGTCGCCGGCGGTGACGGAGGAGCTGTTCGAGGCCTTCGACCGACTGCGCCGGGAGATCGCGATCATCCTGGTGGACCACCACCTCGACCTCGCCCTGGCGCTGTCCGACCGCACCGTCGCCCTGGAGCGCGGCAGCGTGCAGTGGACGGGCGAGTCGCGTCTCCTGCGCGAGGATCAGGAGTTGAGGCGGAAGGTGCTGTGGCTATGACCGAGAGCGTCGCGATCGTCGGCGCCGGCCTGATCGGCCGGGCCTGGGCGATGATCTTCGCCCGTGCCGGCTGGGATGTGCGCCTGTTCGATCCCGCAGCGGGCGTCGCCGAGGCCGCGATCCCGCTCTGCGCCGAGGGGCTGCGGACGCTGGCGGCGAATGACCTCTGCGCGGATCCCGCGGGTGCCGCGGCGCGCATCCGCGCGGCCGGCACCCTCGCGGCGGCCCTCGACGGCGTCGCCTTCGTGCAGGAGAATGGCCCGGAGCGGCTGGAGGTGAAGCGGAGCCTGTTCGCGGACCTCGACGCCGCGGCACCGCGGGAGGCCGTCATCGCCTCGTCCTCCTCGGCGATCCGCTGCTCCTTGTTCACCGAGGACCTACCGGGTCGGGCCCGTTGCTTGGTCGGCCATCCGGTCAATCCGCCGCACCTGATCCCGCTCGTGGAGATCTCCGGCGCGCCGTGGACGGCCCCCGAGGCGCTGGTGCGGGCCCGTCAGGTCTACGAGCAGATCGGGCAGGTCCCGATCACCGTGCTGAAGGAGATCGAGGGCTTCATCCTCAACCGGCTCCAGGGCGCCCTGTTGGCGGAGGCGTTCCGCCTCGCTTCGGAGGGCTACGTGACCCCGCAGGACCTCGACAAGACCGTGGCGGACGGCCTCGGCCTGCGCTGGAGCTTCATGGGTCCGTTCGAGACGATCGAGCTCAACGCGCCCGGCGGCATCGCCGATTACTGCGCCCGCTACACCGGTTTCTACAAGAGCCTCGCCGCCGACCCGGCGCTGCCCTCGGTCTACGAGGCGCCGGCCACCGAGGCGATCCTGGCCAAGTGGCAACCGCCGACCGATCTGCCCGCACGCATGAACCGCCGCGACGCGCGGCTGGCGGCGCTCCGCGCCCACAAGGCTTCACGGAAGGACTGAGCATGGCCTCACAGCGGAAAGTCATCATCACCTGCGCGGTGACGGGCGCGATCCACACGCCCAGCATGTCGCCGCACCTGCCCGTGACGCCCGAGGAGATCGCCGACGCCGCCATCGGCGCCGCCGAGGCCGGCGCCGCCATCGTGCACCTGCACGCCCGCAACCCGGAGAACGGCCAGCCCGACCAGACACCCGAGGCCTTCGCCAAGTTCCTGCCGGTGATCAAGCAGCGCTCGAACTGCGTGGTGAACATCACCACGGGCGGCGCGCCGACCATGTCCATCGAGGAGCGGGTGCGCCCGGCCGCGACCTTCCAGCCGGAGGTCGCCTCGCTGAACCTCGGCTCGATGAACTTCGGCCTGTTCGGCATGCTCGACCGCTTCAAGGACCTGAAGCACCAGTGGGAGCGGGACTATCTCGGCAACAAGGACATCATCTTCCGCAACACGTTCGGCCAGATCGAGCACATCCTGACGACCTGCGGCCCGAACGGGACGAAGTTCGAGTTCGAGTGCTACGACACCGCGCATCTCTACAACCTGAAATACTTCTTCGACCGCGGGCTCGTGCAGGCGCCGCTGTTCATCCAGACGGTCTTCGGCCTGCAGGGCGGGATCGGCGCGCATCCGGACGACGTGATGCACATGAAGCGCACCGCCGACCGTCTGTTCGGCGATCAGTACCGCTGGTCGGTGCTCGGCGCGGGCCGCAACCAGATGAACATCGCCGCCATGGCGGCCGCGATGGGCGGCAACGTCCGCGTCGGGCTCGAGGACAGCCTCTGGGACGGTCCGGGCAAGCTCGCCGAGACCAACGCCGCGCAGGTCCGGCGGGTGCGCGCGATCATCGAGGGGCTGGGCCTCGCGGTCGCCTCGCCCGACGAGGCGCGCGAGATGCTGGCGCTGAAGGGCGGCGACAAGGTCGCGTTCTGATCGATCAGTCGATGGACGATGCGTCGCGGAAGGTGGGACGCATCGTCCGAGAGCGGCTGACGTTCAGGCTCTTCCGTCCTTGCGAGCGCAGCGAAGCAATCCAGGCGCGCCTCAGGCCTCCGATCGCGCGCAACACTGGATTGCTTCGCTGCGCTCGCAAAGACGTAGGCGAGCGCTCACGGCGAACCGAACACGCGATCCAGATCCGCCTGCGCGGCGCCGTCGATCTCCAGGATCTTCAGCCGGCTCTGCTCGCCGGTCACGATGCGGACCGAGCCGCGGCTGACCTTCAGCGCCTTGGCGATCAGCGCGACGAGCGCCTCATTGGCCGCGCCCTCAACCGGCGGGGCGGCGACGCGGACCTTCAGGTAGGGCTGCCCCTTGTCGTCCCGGGCCCAGCCCTCCGCGGCGTCGCGCCCCCCGCGCGGCGTCAGGCGCACCGCCAAGCGGATCGCCACGGCGGAGCCCTCAGAAGATCTTGCCCGGATTCAGCCGGTTGTCCGGATCGAGCGCCCGCTTCACGAGCCGCATGACGGCGATCTCCTCGGGCGAGCGCGACAGCTTCAGCTTGGCCCGCTTCTCGAGCCCGATCCCGTGCTCCGCCGAGACGGAGCCGTTCAGCTCCGCCAGCGGCTCGTAGATCGCCGCGTCGATCGCCGCGTTGCCGACGGCGTCGAGGCGGGTGGTGTTCCAGTGGAGATTGTTGTCGCCGATATGCCCGTAGACGACCGCCCGGCAGCCCGGGATCGCCGCGAGCCGGTCGAGCGCGCCGCGGACGTAGCCGTCCATCCGCGCGAGCGGCACGCTCACGTCGAAGGCCCGGTCGATCCCGTCGGCGTTCAGGTGCTCGACGCGGTCGCGGATCCGCCACATGCCGCGGCGCTGCTCCTCCGAGGCGGCGACCACGGCGTCGAGGATCGTGCCGTCGCCCATCAGCCCTTCCAGCAGACCGAGGAACCGGTCCGATTCCTCGGGGACGCACTCGACCTCGATGATCGCGTAGAACGGGTAGTCCGGCCCCAGCGGCGGGGTCGCGCGCCCGGGCGCCGTCATCAGCCGGTAGAAGTCCGGCCATAGGCCCTCGAACGAGGAGACACGCCCCTGGAAGGCGCTCTGCGCCGCCCGCAGCACCCGCGCGCCGTCATCGACGCCGGGGCACGCGATCAGCGCCGTCGCGTAGCCGGCGGGCTCCGGCCGCAGGCGGATGACCGCCCGCGTGACGATGCCCATCGTGCCCTCGGTGCCGAGGAAGAGCTGCTTGAGGTCGAGCCCGGTGTTGTTCTTGATGAGCGGCCGCATCGACGACACGATCGTGCCGTCGGCGAGCACCGCCTCCAGGCCGAGCACCATCTCGCGCATCATGCCGTAGCGCAGCACCCGCAGGCCGCCCGCGTTGGTGGAGATCGCGCCGCCGATCGTCGCCGAGCCGCGGGCCCCGAGATCGAGGGGGAAGAACAGGCCCGCCGCGGACGCGGCGTCCTGCACGCTCTCGAGGGTCGCGCCGGTGCCGACCACCACCGTCATGCCGAGCGGGTCCACCGGCTCGATGCCGGTCATGCGCTCGGTCGACAGGGTGATCTCGTCGGGTTGGCAGAGCGTGCCGTCGACGAGGCCGGTGGCTCCGCCCCGCGGGACGACCGCGACGCCCGCCGCGTGGCAGGCGGCCATGACGGCGCCGGTCTCCTCCGTGCTGTGCGGGCGGACCAGGGCCAGGGCGGCGCAGGGCTCAGTCGGGCGCGTCCAGTTGGCCGAGCGTCCCCGCAGCTCCGCACCGGTGACGAGACCGGACGGTCCGACGATCGCGGCGAGGCGGTCGAGGAAGGCGGTGTCGGTCATCGGCATCATCTCGGGGCTCGGTCCGATCGCCGCTCTGTCACAGAATCCCGCGCGCGGCGAGGTTCCGCATGAGCGCGCGGGCACCGAAGGTCCAGGGCTCGCAGGCGTCGCAGCGGCGCATGCGGTTGACGAGGCTGCCGAGCTCCGGGCTCGCCACGACAACGCGGTCGCCGTCGGCGTGGGTGAAGCCGAGGCCCGGCCCGTGCCGGTCCTGGATCGGCGCGAACATGGTGCCGAGGAGGAGGAGGGCGCCGTCGGGGTAGTCGTGCGTCCGCCCCATCAGCGCCTCCGCCAGCTCCTCCGGGTCGCGGCTGATCTCGGAGAGCGGCGAGGTGCCCTCCAGCCGGAAGCCGTCCGTGCCGGTCACCTCGAGGGTCACGGTCGTGCGGCGGACGTCGTCGAGGCCGAACGTATCGTCGAACAGGCGCAGGAACGGCCCCACGGCGCAGGAGGCGTTGTTGTCCTTGGCCTTCCCGAGGAGCAGCGCCGACCGGCCCTCGAAGTCGCGCAGGTTCACGTCGTTGGCGAGCGTCGCCCCGACGATGCGCTGGTGGGAGGCGACCGCGAGCGCCACCTCGGGCTCGGGGTTGTTCCAGTGCGAGTCCGGGTGCAGCCCCGCATCCGCGCCGCAGCCGACGGCCGAGAGCGGCTGCGCCTTGGTGAAGATCTCGGCGTCCGGGCCGATGCCGACTTCCAGGTACTGGCTCCAGGCGCCCTGCGCGACCAGCACCTCCTTGAGGGCCATGGCCTCGGGCGAGCCGGGCTTCAGCCGGCGCAGGTCGTGCCCGACCAGGCGCTCGACCTCGGCGCGGATCGCCGCCGCGGCGGCGAGATCGCCGCGTGCGCGCTCCTCGATCACCCGCTCCAGCATCGAGGTGGCGAAGGTCACGCCCGCCGCCTTCAGGGCCTGGAGGTCGACCGGGGCCAGGAGCCACGGCTTGGTGGCGTCGCGCGCGTCCGGCGGCGTGTTGGCCAGCACCGCGTCGAGGCTGCCGAGGTCCTCGCCCTCTGCGCCGCGCAGGGCGGCGGCGGGGTCTCGGGCCTCGCACAGGTCGCTGACGGTGGGGAAGGCGGCGGTGACGTCGACGATTCGGGCAGCGCCGTCCGCGTCGGCGCGGATCGCCACGACGCTCGGACCTTCCACGTCCGGCCGCCACACCCGGCCCACGAGGGCGCCGCGGCATCCGTCGGCGGGCAGGATCTCCCGCGCGGTCAGGCCCGATAACGACATGTGCTCACGTCCCCTGGATGTCCGCCTTGGATGTCAGCCGCTGAATGCCCGCGCGCGACGGGCTCGGTTCCGGCACCGCGGCCGGCGCCCAATCCCATAGCATTCCGCGCCGCCCGTCATCCCGCCGGAAGTTTCACCGGGCCGCGCCCGTCACGGGCGCCCGGGGGCTCGCCTGACAGATCCAAGATTATCTGCAGCTTTGCCAGGAGGCCGGCTTGCTTTCCCGCGAACCCTCATTTGTACTGCTGCCCTAGAGCCGCCGACAGAGCGGCCTTGATCGGGAGGAAGCATGGCCTCGGTGGGAATCCGCGAGGTTCGCAAGGCTTTCGGATCGACGAATGTCCTGCACGGCGTGTCGGTGGATATCCGGGACGGTGAATTCGTGATCCTGGTCGGCCCGTCGGGCTGCGGGAAATCAACGCTCCTGCGGATGATCGCCGGGCTCGAGAACATCTCCGGCGGCGAGATCCACATCGGCGAGCGCGTGGTGAACGATGTGCCGCCCAAGGAGCGGGACATCGCCATGGTGTTCCAGAACTACGCCCTCTATCCGCATCTCACCGTCCGCGAGAACATGGCGTTCTCGATGCGGATCCGGAAGGCGCCGGCCTCCGAGATCGATCTCCGGGTCAACAAGGCCGCCCAGATCCTCGGGCTGGCTCCCCTGCTGGACCGCTACCCGCGCCAGCTCTCGGGCGGCCAGCGCCAGCGCGTCGCCATGGGCCGGGCGATCGTGCGCGACCCGCAGGTCTTCCTGTTCGACGAGCCGCTCTCCAACCTCGACGCCAAGCTCCGGGTGGCGATGCGCACCGAGATCAAGGAGCTGCACCAGCGCCTGAAGACGACGACGATCTACGTCACCCACGACCAGATCGAGGCCATGACCATGGCCGACCGGATCGTGGTGATGCACGACGGGGTCGTGGAGCAGATCGGGCCGCCCCTCGAGCTCTACGACCGGCCCGACAACCTGTTCGTCGCGGGCTTTATCGGCTCGCCGGCCATGAATTTCATGCCCGGCAAGGTCCGGGCGAACGGGCGTCTGACCTTCACCACCGAGACCGGCCTGTCGATCCCGCTCGCCGACGCGCCCTCCGGGGTCGATGGTCGGCCGCTCATCCTGGGCGTCCGCCCCGAGCATTTCGACCTCGCGCGCGAGGGGATCGCCGCGGAGGTCGTCGTCGTGGAGCCGACCGGCTCCGAGACCATGCTGGCGGTGCGGGCCGGGGGCCAGGACCTCACCTGCGTGCTGCGCGAGCGCGTGCGCGAGCGGCCGGGCGAGACGGTCTCCCTGCGGCCGAACCGCGTGCACTTCTTCGACGCCGAGACCGGCCGTCGCCTGCCGAGCTGACCCGCGTCGGATCCGGCGCGGATTCGAGGCGCGCGGCGCCTCCAGGATCACGATCACCGAGGGAGAAGAAACGATGTCCGTTCTCGATCGCCGGTCCCTCCTCGCGGGCGCCGCAGCGACAGGTCTCGCCGCCGGCGGCGACCTCCTCGGCTTCGCCAAGGCCTGGGCGCAGAACGCGGAGTGGAAGCCCGAGCCGGGGGCGAGCCTGTCGCTCCTGCGCTGGAAGCGCTTCGTGCCGGCCGAGGACGAGGCCTTCATGAAGCTCGTCGACGCCTTCACCAAGGCGACGGGCGTCAAGGTCACGGTGACCAACGAGTCCTTCGACGACATCCAGCCCAAGGCGTCCGTCGCCGCCAATACGGGCCAAGGGCCCGACATGGTCTGGGGTCTGTTCTCGTTCCCGGCGCTCTTCCCCGACAAGTGCCTGCCGCTCGAGGACGTGGCGGAGTCCCTCGGCAAGAAGTACGGCCCCTGGTTCCCGTCGGCCGAGGCCTACGGCAAGGTCAAGGGCAAGTGGATCGCGATCCCCGTGGCGTTCAACGGCGGCTATCCGAATTACCGCATCTCGGCGATGAAGAAGGCCGGGTTCGACAAGTTCCCGACCGACACCGCGGGCTTCCTCGAACTCTGCCGCGGACTGAAGAAGAACAACACCCCCGCCGGCTTCGCTCTCGGCCACGCCACCGGTGACGGCAACACGTGGTGCCACTGGGCGCTCTGGTCACACGGCGGCAACCTCGTCGACGCCAACGAGAAGATCGTCATCAACTCGCCCGAGACCGCCAAGGCGCTCGAATACGTCAAGTCCCTGTACGAGACCTTCGTGCCCGGCACGGTGTCGTGGAACGATTCCTCGAACAACAAGGCCTTCCTGGCCGGCGACCTGTACCTGACCAACAACGGCATCTCGATCTACGCGGCGGCCAAGAAGGACAACCCGAAGCTCGCCGAGGACATGGACCACGCGGTCTGGCCGATCGGCCCGGTCGGCAAGCCCACCGAGTTCCAGCTCGCCTTCCCGATCCTGGCCTTCAAGTACTCGAAGGCGCCGAACGCCTGTAAGGCCTTCATCGCCTTCATGATGGAGGCGGCGAACTACAATCCCTGGCTGGAGGCGGCCCAGGGCTACCTCTGCGAGCCGCTGTCGAACTATCCGAAGAACCCGATCTGGACGAGCGACCCGAAGAACGCGGTCTTCGCCGAGGCGGGACGGCGCTCCCTGGCGGCGGGCGGGCTCGCGCCGGTGAGCGAGCGGATCGCCGCGGTGCTGGCCGACTTCGTGATCGTCGACATGTTCGCCAGTCACTGCACCGGCCGCGAGGACGTGAAGGGCGCCATCAAGAACGCTGAGCGCGCCGCCACCCGCATCTTCCGGAACACCTGACCGCACCCGCCGGAGGCGAGACCATGGCGCACACGGCCCTGACGCAGCCCGCCCCGGCCGCAATCCCGACCCGCTCGGCCTGGCAGCGCGTGCGCGCGAGCCGCGGCTGGGCGGGGTTCTGGTTCATGCTGCCGACGGCGCTGATCCTCGGCCTGTTCCTGGCCTACCCGCTCCTGAAGGGCATCTGGCTGTCCTTCACCAACGCGCGGATCGGCCGCGACGGGGTCTTCGTCGGCCTGGAGAACTACGAGTGGCTCTGGGACGACGACGTCTTCTGGCTCTCGGTGTTCAACACCTGCCTCTACACGGCGGTGGCGTCCGTGGTGAAGTTCGGGGTCGGGCTCTACCTCGCGTTGCTGCTCAACAAGAACATGCCGTTCAAGTCGATCATCCGGTCGATCGTGCTGATCCCGTTCGTGGTGCCGACCGTGCTGTCGGCCATCGCCTTCTGGTGGATCTTCGACAGCCAGTTCTCGATCATCTCTTGGTCGCTGCGCCATCTCGGGGTGATCGACGGCAACATCGACTTCCTCGGCGATCCCGCCATGGCGCGGGCCTGCGTGATCTTCGCCAACATCTGGCGGGGCGTGCCGTTCATCGCCATCACGCTGCTCGCCGGTCTCCAGACGGTCTCGCCCTCGCTCTACGAGGCCGCGACGCTGGACGGCGCCTCCAACTGGCAGATCTTCTCGCGGATCACCCTGCCGCTGCTGACCCCGATCATCGCGGTCGTGATGACCTTCTCGGTGCTGTTCACCTTCACCGATTTCCAGCTGATCTGGGCCATGACGCGCGGCGGCCCGGTGAACGCCACCCACCTGATGGCGACCCTGTCGTACCAGCGCGGCATCCTCTCGGGGACGCTCGGCGAGGGCGCGGCCATCGCCACCGCCATGGTGCCGTTCCTGCTCGCGGCCATCGGCATCTCGTGGTTCGGCCTGCAGCGCAGGGCCTGGCAATCCGGGGGGAACGACCGATGAGCGCGCCCGCACCGCCCGCCCATGCCGATCCGCATCTCAACTCCGTGCTGGAGGCGCGGCCTGCCGGGCTCACGGACAATTCGGAGGGCATGGCCTATCTCGAGCGCCTGCCCCGGCGGCTCGTGACGACCTACCTGCCGCTCCTCCTCATCCTCGCCGTGCTGCTGTTCCCGTTCTACTGGATGGCGCTGACGGCCATCAAACCGGACGAGCAGCTGATCGACATGGAGCGGTTCAACCCGTTCTGGGTCGTGGATCCGACGCTCAAGCACATCAACAAGCTCCTCTTCGAGACGCAGTATCCGCGCTGGCTCTGGAACACGATGTACGTGTCGGTGGCGGCGACCGTGCTGTCGCTGTTCGCGAGCGTGCTCGCCGCCTATGCCTGCGTCCGCGTGCGCTACCGGGGCGCCGGCTGGGTCGGGGCGGCGATCTTCCTCGCCTACCTCGTGCCGCCCTCGATCCTGTTCATCCCGCTCGCCACGATCATCCAGGCCTACGGCCTGTTCGACTCGCCGATCGCCCTGATCCTCGCCTACCCGACGATCCTGATCCCGTTCTCGACGTGGCTCCTGATGGGCTACTTCAAGACCATTCCCTACGAGCTGGAGGAATGCGCTCTGATGGACGGCGCCAGCCGGTGGCAGATCCTCACCAAGATCATCCTGCCGCTCGCCTTCCCGGGGCTGATCTCGGCGGGGATCTTCTCGCTGACCCTGTGCTGGAACGAGTTCATCTACGCGCTGACCTTCCTGTCCTCGACGCAGAACAAGACGGTGCCCATCGCCGTGGTGAGCGAGTTCGTGGACGGCGACGTCTACAAGTGGGGGTCGCTGATGGCCGGCGCGCTGCTCGGCTCGCTGCCGCTGGTGATCCTCTACTCGTTCTTCGTCGAGTACTACGTCTCCGCGCTCACCGGCGCCGTGAAGGAATAGGGGACGGGCAGGACCGTCGTCGTCGCGCGCGCAGCGAAGCGCGTCGGGACGGCGGGACCTCGGTCGGCGTGGCGCGGGCCGGATCGCTGCGCTGTGCTCGCGAGGACGAAGTCCGTTGCCAGCAGGGCTCGACGAGGCGGACAATGCGCGCGGATCCGCCGACGTAGAATCGCGGATTGGCCCCATCGAAGGTCACGCCATGGCCCACTTCATCGACGCCCGCTCCACCCTGGTCAACGACGCCGTCGACGGCCTCGTCGCCGCGAGCGGCGGACGCCTGGCACGGCTCGACGGCGACCCGGGCATCCGCGTCGTCCTCCGCGCCGCTCCGGATCCCGGGAAGGTCGCGGTCATCTCCGGCGGCGGCTCCGGCCACGAGCCGGCCCATGCGGGCTTCGTGGGACCGGGCCTGCTCAGCGCCGCTGTCTGCGGTGACGTCTTCGCCTCGCCGAGCGTCGACGCGGTGCTGGCCGGGATCCTCGCGGTGACGGGGCCGGCGGGGTGCCTGCTCGTCATCAAGAACTACGCGGGTGACCGGCTGAATTTCGGGCTCGCCGCCGAGCGCGCCCGGGCGCTGGGCCACAGGGTCGAGACCGTGATCGTCGCGGACGACATCGCGCTGCCGGACGCCAAGCAGCCGCGCGGCGTCGCCGGGACGCTGTTCGTCCACAAGGTGGCGGGTCACGCCGCGGAGGCCGGGGAACCGCTCGAGACCGTGGCGTCGCTCGCCCGCCGGGCGGCCGGGGCGGCGAAGTCGCTCGGCATCGCGGTCTCTACCTGCACGATCCCCGGCTCGCCGCGCAGCGAGCGGCTGGCGGAGGGACAGGCCGAGCTCGGCCTCGGCATCCACGGCGAGCCCGGCGCGGAGCGCATCGCGCTGCCAAAGGCCAGCGACCTCTCCGAGCTGATGGCCGAGCGTCTCGCGCGGGCCGTCGAAGGTGCGGACCGGCTGGCGCTGCTCGTGAACAATCTCGGCTCCGCCTCCGCGCTCGAGATGCAGGTCCTCACCCGCGCCGTGCTCACCACCGGCCTGGGGCGGCGCGTCCGCCTGCTGCTCGGGCCCGCGCCACTGATGACGGCGCTCGACATGCACGGTGCCTCGCTGTCGGTCCTGCCGCTCGACGACGCGCTGGAGCGCGCCCTGTCGGAGCCCGTCCCGGTCCCGGCCTGGCCCGCAGCGGTGCGGGTCGCGCCGCCGATCCTGAGGCCGGTGCCCGAGGGACTCGCGGGCGAGGCCTTCGTGCCGTCGCAAGACGCCGTCACCACCGCCCGGATCCGGGCCGTCGCCGAGGCCCTGATCGGGGCCGAGGACACCCTGAACGGCCTCGATGCCAAGGTCGGGGACGGCGATGCCGGCACGACCTTCGCGGGCGCGGCGCGGGCCGTCCTGGCCGAGCTCGACCGGCTGCCGCAGGCGGAACCCGCGGCCCTGTGCCGGGCGCTCGCCGAGCGGATCGGGCGCGCGGTCGGCGGATCGAGCGGCGTGCTCGGCTCGATCTTCTTCGCCGCGACGGCCTCGGCCCTCGCCGGCGGCGCCGCGTGGCCCGAGGCGCTCGGGCAGGGCGTGGCGCGCGTCCAGGGTTACGGCGGCGCCCGGGCCGGCGACCGCACGCTGCTCGACGCCCTGATCCCCGCCGTCGAGGCCCTGACGGGCGGCGACCTCGCGGCCGCCGCGGCGGCGGCCCGGGCCGGAGCCGAGGCCACGGCCGGCATGGATCGCGCCGGCGCGGGCCGCTCCAGCTACCTGGCCGCCGGGGACCTCGCCGGTGTCCAGGATCCCGGCGCCGCCGGCGTCGCGGCGGCGTTCGCGGCCCTGGTCGGGGCGTAGGCGCCGGGCGCCGTCACCCGGCATCCGTTGACGCTCCACCCGTCGAGGCCTACCCCATCCCCCATGCGCACCGGCCTGATCCTCGACGATTACCAGCAGGCGGCCCTCGCGCTCGCGGACTGGGCGCGCCTCTCCGACCGCGTCGCGATCTCCGCGATCAGCCAGCACATCCCGAACCCGGACGACCTCGTGGCGCGGATCGCGCAGGCCGAGATCCTCGTGATCATGCGGGAGCGGACGCCGTTCCCGGCGGCTCTGCTGGAAAGGCTGCCGCGGCTGGAACTCCTCGTCACCAGCGGCATGCGCAACCTCGCCATCGACCTCGCGGCGGCCCGGGCGCGCAACGTCGTCGTCTGCGGCACCGATTCCAGCCCGACGCCGCCGACGGAGCTGACCTGGGCGCTGATCCTCGGACTGGCCCGACACGTGGCGCCGGAGAGCCTGACCCTGCGCGCGGGCGGCCCCTGGCAGAGCACGATCGGGACCGACCTCGCCGGCGCGACCCTCGGCGTTCTGGGCCTGGGGAAGATCGGGACGCGGGTGGCCGAGATCGGGCGCGCCTTCGGCATGCGGGTGATCGCCTGGAGCCCGAACCTCGACGATGGTCGCGCCGCCGCCGCCGGGGTGGAGCGGGCGGCCTCGAAGGAAGCCCTGCTGGAGGCGAGCGACGTCGTCACGATCCACCTCGTGCTGGGCGACCGGACCCGCGGCCTCCTGGGCGCGGCCGAGCTGCGCCGCATGCGCCGCGACGCGTTTCTCGTGAACACCTCGCGCGCGCCGATCATCGATCAGGCCGCGCTGGTCCAGGCGCTGGAGGAGGGCTGGATCGCCGGCGCGGGCCTCGACGTGTTCGAGACCGAGCCGCTGCCGGCCGACAGCCCGTTCCGGCGCCTGCCGAACGTGCTGGCGCTGCCGCATCTCGGCTACGTGTCGCGCAACAACTACCGGACCTTCTTCACCCAGGCGGTGGAGGACATCGAGGCCTGGCTCGCCGGCGCCCCGATCCGGCAACTGCGCTGACGTCGCGGAGCTTGCCGGACCCGAACTCAGTCCCGGCGGGGGTCCAGCGCGTCCGCGAGGCCGTCGCCGATCAGGTTGAGCGCCACCAGGGTCGCGATCAGGAACGCGGCCGGGGCCGCGAGCAGGTGCGGCGCCGCCTCGATGGAGCGGGCGCCCTCGGCGATCAGGACGCCCCAGCTGGTCTGCGGCTCCTGCACGCCGAGCCCGAGGAACGACAGGAAGCTCTCCAGCAGGATCACCTGCGGCACCAGCAGCGTCGCGGTCACGGCCACCGGGCCGAGGGTGTTCGGCACGATGTGCCGGAGGATGATCCGGGGTGTTCCGAGGCCGAGCGCCCGCGCGGCGCGGACGAAGTCGCGCTCGCGCAGCGACAGGGTCACGGCGCGCACCACCCGGGCCATGTCGAGCCACTCCACCGCGGCGATCGCCACCAGCATGAGCAGCAGGCTCGGGCGGAAGAAGACCAGCAGCAGGATCACGAAGAACACGAAGGGGAGCGCGTAGAGCACGTCGACGGCGCGCATCATCACGGCGTCGACGGCGCCCCCGACGAAGCCCGCAATCGCCCCGTAGGCGACGCCGATGAGCAGGGCGACGAGGCTGGCCGCGAGCCCGATCGCCAGCGAGATCCGGCCGGCGACGAGGCAGCGGGTCAGCAGGTCGCGGCCCTGGATGTCGGTGCCGAGGGGGAAGTGCAGGCGCCGGACCGGCACCGCCACGACGAGCCCGCGGCCGCCGTCCCGCTCCTCCGCGACGACGGGCGTCCCGAACAGGGCCGAGCGCGGCAGGTAGACGAGGCTGCGCCGGTCGACGCCGGCATCGGAGCCGAGGGTGAGCCGCAACGTGTCGCCGTCGCGCTCGACCGCGTCGAGCCGCGCGCGCATGCGGAAGGCCAGACGCTCGAGCGCCGGCCGGAGACGCGCGGCGTCGGGCTGCGCGGTGAGGCCGGCCGGGAGCTGGCGCAGGTCCGGATAGGCGCGCTCGGGGTCGTGGCCGGTGAGGCCCGGGCCGATCAGGCAGGCGAGGGCGATCAGGACCAGCACGGCGAGCGCCGCCACGGCGGTCCGCTCCCGCGCGAACCGGAGGACGGCGCGCCGGGCCGGCGCCGTGGAAACCGCCGTCACGCCGCCACCCGGAGGCTTGGGTCGAGCCACGCGCAGGCGAGGTCGGCGGCGAGGTTGAGCAGGATCACAAGCCCGGCGACGAGCAGGACCGTGCCCATCACCAGCGTGTAGTCGCGGTTGAGCGCGCCCTCCACGAAGTACCGGCCGATCCCCGGCAGCCCGAAGATCGTCTCGACCACCACCGAGCCGGTGAGCAGGGCCGCCGCCAGCGGTCCGAGATAGGCGACCACCGGCAGCAGCGCCCCCCGCAGGGCGTGCCGGGTGACGCGGGCCGGCGGCAGGCCGAGGCTGCGCATGGTGCGGACGGGCTGCGTCCGCAGCGCCTCGGCGAGCGAGGTCCGGGTCAGCCGGGCCAGGGCGCCGACCTGCGGCAGGGCCAGCGTCACCACCGGCAGGACGAGGTGGCTCGGGGCGCCGTCGTTCCAGCCGCCGAGCGGCAGCCAGCGCAGGGTCAGGCCGAAGGCGATCTGCAGCAGCGGCGCGACCACGAAGCTCGGCAGCGAGAGGGTCAGGGCGGCCCCGACGCCGAGGAGCCGGTCGACGAACCCGCCGCGCCGGAGCGCCGCCACGATCCCGAGGCCGACCCCGAGCACCGTCGCCAGCGCGAGGGCGAGGGCGCCCAACGTCGCGGAGACCGGCAGGCCCCGGGCGATCAGGCCGAGGACGCTCTGGTCGCGGAACGAGAAGGACGGACCGAGGTCGCCCCGCGCCAGCGCCGCGAGGTAGCTCCCGAACTGCGCGATCAGCGGCCGGTCGAGGCCGTAGACCCGGCGCAGGTTCTCCATGGCGGCGGGCGCCAGCGGCCGCTCCAGGTCGAACGGCCCCCCCGGAGCGAGGCGCATCAGGAAGAAGCTGACGGTCACCACGGCGAGCAGCGTCGGCACCGCCTGGAGAAGGCGGCGCAGGATGAAGCGGATCACGCGTCGAGCCTCATGAAGCGGGTCGGCGCGGCGTTGCGCAGGTTCGGGTGGTAGCCGTGCAGCCGCGGCGCAATCAGCGCCTTCGATCGGTAGTGCATCAGCGGGATCCACGGCAGCTCGCGCAGGGCGATCGCCTCGGCGTCGTAGAGCAGGCCGGCCCGGCGGGTGAGGTCGCGCTCGGTGGCGGCTCGCGCCATCAGGGCGTCGTAGGCGACGTCCGACCAGTGGCCGGCATTCATGCCGTCATTCCCGCTCTGGAGCAGGAACAGGAAGTTCTGCGGATCGGAATAGTCGGCGATCCAGCTGTAGCGGGCGACGTCGAAGTCGCCGCCGTCGCGCAGGTAGGCGAAATGCGTCTTCGCGTCCGTGTAGACGTAGCGCGTCACGATTCCGAGGTCGCGCCACATCTCGCCGAGCGCCACCGCGATGGTGCGGTTGTTGTCGCTGAAATTGAACCGGTACTCCACCGTGAGTGGCCGGTCCGGGCCGAAGCCCGCCTCCGCGAGCAGCCGGCGCGCCTCCGCCTCGTGGTCGATCGGCAGGCCGAGGCGGCCCTCGGTCTCGGGGGGCGTGCGGTAATTGTCGAGGCCGGGCGGGCACAGGGAGTAGGCCGGGCTCATGGTGCCGCCGTTGAGGCCGTCGGCGAGGTACTCGCGGTCGATCACGAGCGACAGCGCCCGGCGGACGCGCCGATCCGAGAACGGCGCCTTGCGGGTGTTCACCACCAGCGCCGCGAGCCCCAGCGAGGGGCCGAGCACCACCTGCGGCCCGAAGCGGCGGCGCAGGTCGGCGATCTGGTCGACGGGCAGGTCGGAGAGGGAGTCGATCTCGCCGGCGGCGTAGCGGCGCACCGCGGCGGCGATGTCGGGCGTCGGCAGGAAGGCGACGCGCCGGATCGCCAGGCTCGCGGCGTCCGGATGGTGCGGGTTGGCCTCCAGCGTGATCGCGCCGCCCGGAACGCGGTCGGCGAGCCGGTAGGGTCCGTTGGTCACGAGGTTCCCCGGCCGGGTGAAGCTGTCGCCGTAGCGCTCCACCGAGGCCCGGTGGACCGGCAGGGCGGTCTGGTGGGTCAGGAGCTCCAGGATGTAGGGCGTCGGCTGTTCCAGGGTAATCGCGAGCCGGAGCGGCGCCTCGGCGGCGACGCCGAGGGCGTCGGCCGGCGTCTCGCCGCGGTTCACGGCGGCGGCGTTGCGGATCGGGAACAGGATCTCGGCGTATTTCGCCGCCGTGGACGGGTCGAGCATTCGGCGGAACGCGTAGACGAAGTCGTTCGCTGTGACCGGCTCGCCGTTCGACCAGCGGCCGTCGGGGCGCAGGTCGAAATGCAGGCTCACCCCGTCCTCGGAGATCGACCAGGCGCGCGCCGCGCCCGGGATGATCGTGCCCCGGTTGTCGTAGGTGAGCAGCCCGTCGCAGAGGTCGCGCAGGATGTGCGCCTCCGCGACCGTGGACGAGCGGTGCGGGTCCAGCGTCTCGGGATCGGCGTCGTTGCCGCGGCGGTAGAGCGCGTCGGCCGCGCGGGCGGGCCGCACGGCCGCGAGGGCGAACGCGCCGGCCAGCCAGTCGCGCCGGCGCGGGCGCACGGTCAGGCGCCGGTATCCGGCTTCAGGCCGGCCGCCTCGATTCCCGCCACCGCGCAGATCTCGTCGTTGTCGGAGGTGTCCCCGGAGATGCCGACCGCGCCGAGAAGGCGTCCCTCGCCGGAGCGGATCAGCACGCCGCCCGGCACCGGCACGAGGGCGTCGGGCCCGGCGAGGTGCGTCACGGCGGCGACGAAGTAGGGCTGCTGCTCCGCCCGCGCGTGGATCGCCCGGGAGCCGAGGCCCAGCGCCAGGGCACCGTTGGCCTTGCCGCTCGCGATCTCGGCCCGGCGCAGGGACGTGCCGTCCTCGACCGCGACCGCCTTCAGCGCGCCGCGGGCATCGTAGACGACGACGGCGAGGGGCTTGAGGTTGCGGGCGCGCGCCTCCCGCAGGGCGGTGTCGACGACGGTGCGGGCGGCCTCGAGGGTCAGGTCGATCATCGGATTCCAACACGGACGCCGCTCCGGGCGGCGCCTCCATCCTTACGGACGAGGGCGCGCCGGGTCCACCGACGCGGATCGCTGCGGCCTCCGACACACGACCTCGACGTTCGGCGGCCGGCGCGCTCGACCCGCCAGCCTGCGAGCGCCTGCGCGCCGGTGTCCCGCGGGCCCGTTAACGGATCACGCCGGTCGCGCGGCCGGTAGGCGGATGATGCTCGCCAGGAACGCGTCGTAGCCGGCCGCCACCGCCTCCGGCCGCTCGAAATGCGGGAACGCGCCGGTCGGCAGGGTGTCGACGCGCCAGTTCGGCCGGTCGGCGACCCGCGGCACCAGCCGGTAGTCGACGAAGTCGCCGCGCTCCCCGTGCACCATCCAGACCGGGAGGCGGAGGCGCTCGTAGAGGCGGGTCGCGTCGGTGGGGAACAGGTGGCCCGCGATGAAGCAGAACGGGGCGTGCTCGGCGCCGGGCTGGTGAGCCGAGGCGTGATCGTAGGCGAGCAGACCCTCGTCGATCTCGGAGGAACCGAAGGTCTTCTCCAGGAAGAACCGCATGCTCGGCCGCGTGACCAGCGCGTCGAAGAGCGGCCGGCCGAGCGGAGGGCGGTCGAGGACGCGGAGCAGCCAGTCGCGGCCGCGATGGCCGTCCGGCGGACCCTCCCCGGAGAGCCGGGCGTCGAACCCCGTCGGGCTGACCAGCGCGAGGCTGCGATAGGCGTCGGACCGCTCCAGGCTCGCCCGCGCCAGGAACGAGCACGAGAGCGACAGGGCGAGGGCGTCGATCGCCCAGCCGCCGTGCCGGCTCCGGATCTCGTCGACCGCCGCGTGGATCGCCTCCACCATCAGGCGCGGCGTGTAGCGGCGGCGCGAGCGCTCCGAGAAGCCGAAACCCGGGAGTTCCAGGGCGTAGACCGGGCGCGTGCCGCGGTAGCGCAGGTACACCGGCCGGACCTCGTAGGCGTTGGCCGCCGCGTTGATCGAGTGGATCAGCAGGAGCGGCACGCCCTCGGCCTCAGCGGAGCCGTAGAGCGACAGCGCGCCGGCGCGGCGGGTTCGGATCCGCTCGTGGCGGCCCGGCAGGGCAGGCGGCAGGGTCATCCGCCGGTCCACGGCCAGCGCGCTCCAGCCGACCAGCGCCGCCGCCGAGCCGGCGAGCGTCAGGGCCGCCGCGGTCGCGGCGCGACCGGTGCGATGGCGGGACACGGAACTCATCGGAACACCTCGACGTCCTTCCCGCGGCGGCGGGCCGTGGCCGACAACGCCGGGCCCGCGGGGAAGTGCCCTTCCGGACGCTACGAGGCGTGGCCGGCGAGGCTGCCGGCATTCACCGCCGGGGCCCGGCTCGCCGGCCGCGCCGGCGCGTCGCCCCGGCCCGCGGCCTCGCGCAGGAAATCCACCGTCGGCGCGTCGCTGAGCCAGCCCTGGACGCGCTGCGAGATCAGGAGCTTCCGCTCGCGCCGGTCGTAGTTCGCGTAGGAGGCGGCGACGAATTCGGGCCGGCTCATCGTGCGCGCGGGGCCGGACCGGCGCGTCTCCGCCTTGAAGAACAGGGCGCTGCCGGGCACGCCGTAATGCTGGGCGATCTCCGGATAGACCGGCCAGCTGCCCTGGCCGCCGAGATCGTCCGGGAGGAACGCGTCGAGGTCGCATTCCTCGAAGGGCACGCCGGCCCGGGTCAGCAGGCCGCGGGCGAGGTCGGCCACCACGTAGAGCTTCGTGTGGTTGATCGAGTGCATGAAGCAGCCCCGACGCGCCCAGCGCGTGAGGTGCGTGTCGAGATCGTACCCGGCCTGGACGCCGAGGCCGCGCAGGTACGCGACCGACTCGTCCCAGAGATTGAAGTATCCGAGGCGCTCGAAGACCGGCTCGGAGAACAGCCGCAGCGCCTGCGCCTGCGAGAAGCCCGACAGGTAGGCAAACAGCGTGATCGCCGAGTGCGAGTGCCCCATCGGACCCGAGATCAGGCCGTTGAGCGTGACGTGATCCTGAACGCCCACGTGGACGAGGTCGGGATGGTAGGCGCTGAACACGATGGTCGGGATCAGGCGGACCTTCGGGTGCGTCCGAAGCGTGTCGATCGAGCCGCCGCCCTTGAACTTGGGCAGGTAGATGCTGGTGAAGACGTGGTCGTACCCGTCCGCGTGCGCCATCAGGTCGGCGAGCCGCGGGAACCGGCGGGACGCCGTGAAGGCCGAGACGAAATCCACCTGTGCGTGCGGCAGCAGGTAGCGCATCGTCTTGGCGATGGATCCGGCCTGGCAGACCCCGATCACGAGGATGCGCGGCGATCCGGTCCGCTTCTTCCCGAACTGCGCGAGCCGGTGCCGCGCGCGCCAGAGGCTATCGACGGTCAACATCCGGCCTCTCTCGCATGTCCGCGGGCCGCGGGCAAACACCGCACCCGTGCGGATCCGGCGGGCCGGGACCGCCGATCGCGCCCATCGGGAGGAGCCCCCTCGCGGTGCCGACCGTCGGACCGCCTGCGCGACCAGCGCGGCGGAACCGTGGCTCACGGCGACGCGCGCCGCCTGTGGATCGCCCGGGCTCGGAGGGAGGCGCTCGTCGATCTCCGATTATTCGGAGCGCCGCCCGCCATTTCTGAGAAAAGCGGAAGCAACGCGTACAGCGGACCGCCGAATTCCGACGATTTCGCTCAGATATACGGGCTATGAAAGTCTGTCGCGGAGACGATTCAACTTGCGTGCCGTAGACAGAGTCAAGTCGTTGGATACAAATCCGATTCAACGAAGCATGAAGCTCGCGGACTGGGCGCTCGCGGTCATGAGGACCGGCAGGCCCCCGATGACCGAGGTGGATCCCCTCTCTCGCCGTGACTCCGCGTCAGCGGCCGCTCCGACGGGCGCGGGGCGCTTCCGACCGACCTGCCTGGACAACGGGCCACGGTCCGAGCCGCTCGGACGGCGCAGCCGCGGCATGCCCGCGGTGGCGCCCCTCCGCATCGCCGCGACTGTCGTCGATCCACGCCCGCATGGCCGTCGGCAAACGGTCGATGCGCGGGCGACGGCGCTGCGCGGGTCGGAGGCCGGGTTCCGCATCGGGTCGAAAGCTGGAGACTGCGCGATGGATTACGTACCTCCGATGGCCGCGATCGCGGCGGCCGCACAGAAGGCGCCGCCCGGCGAGGCGACCGTGCTTACCCCGGCGCGCGACGTGAATCCCGTCGCGGCGCCGGATCCGCGGTCGATCTACACGCTCACGCCGGAGGCGGCCGGGGCCGTCTTCGCGCTCGTCGAGAACCGCATCCAAGTGATCGACGCCGCGCTTGACGTGACCGACCGGCGGGGCACGCAGGTCGCTGCCGCCGCGATGGCGACGGCCACGGCGACGACCCCGGTCGTGTCGCCGGAGACGACGAAGACGATCGGCGCCGCCAATCGCAACTGGAGCGAGGATGTCCGGTTGGATCACAGCCCGTCCCGACTCGTCGGCGCCGACACGGTCGTGGCGTACGACAGCCCGCGGGTCACGGCGGCCTGGAGCCTGGCCTTTCCGGACGTGCCCGGCCGGCGGTTCCGGGCCGTGCAATTGCCGGGTCCGAGCCTCCGCTCCGTCCTGCGCGAGGCGGAGGCCGGTTTGGACGACACGGGGAGCGACATCTACCTGCTCTGCAACAGCGCGCATTTCGAGACGATCCGCCAAGCCCATCCGCGCACCCACATCAACTGGATCAACGTCGACAACGACGAGATCGTCGTCGTCTGGCGGAAGCCGTCCGAGGCGGGCTAGCGACAGGCCCGACCGGCTCGGGGCGGCCGCGATCGCGATCGGACCAGGGCTACCCCGTCCGGACGAACGGGAGCCCGGCGGGACCGCCCGATCAGAGCGTCGGCAGCACCGCGCGCAGGTGGGCGGCGAAGGCGCGGGTCAGCGGCGCGGCGTGCGCCTCGTCCAGGTGGATCGTCAGGCCGATCCGCGGCAGCGCGGGCAGGTCGCTGCCGCGGTTCAGGACGCGCAGGTCGGGCGGGACCGCGGCCCGGGTGAGGACTGCGACCGCCTGGGCGGAGCGCGCCACCGCCAGGAGCCCGGACAGGCTGCCGCTCGCGTAGGCGATCCGGTACGCGCGCCCGCCCGCGTCGAGGGCGGCCCGCGCCGCCCGGTGGTCCAGCGTGTCGGGGTCGCCGAGCGCGAGCGGCAACGGGTCGGGCCATGGCGCTTCGGCGCCGCGCGGCGCCACCCAGACGAGGTCCTCGCGCCGCAGGATCTCCCGCCCGGCCGCCAGCGGGACCGAGACGAGGGCCAGATCGAGCTCGCCGCGGGCGAGCCGCTCCTCCAGACGGGGCGTCGCGCCGCAGACCACCTCGATCGCCGCGTCGGGATGCAGGTGCGCGAAGCCGCGCAGCAGGGTGGGGAGGAAGGCCTGCGCGTAATCGTCCGGGCAGCCGAACCTGAGCGTGCCGTTGAGGCGGCCGCCGGACAGTTCCGCCACCGCGTCGTCGTGCGAGGCCAGGATCCGGCGCGCGTGGACGAGGAGCCGCTCGCCCTGCACCGTGAGCACCACCCCGCGCCCGGTCCGGCGCAGCAGCGGCTGCGCGACCAGATCCTCCAGTCGCTTCATCTGCATGCTGAGGGCGGCCTGGCTGCGCCCGACCCGCTCCGCGGCCCGGCTCAGCGCGCCCGTCTCCGCGACCGTGGCGAAGCTGCGCAGGAGGTCGATGTCGAGGCTCTGGGCCATCAGGATCGCTGAACCCTTGGTTCAGAACTATAAGCTTCTCTGGGGTCACGGGCGGTCCTAGCATGGCGGGGCCTGCCACGGGACCCGGATCGATGACGACGCGGAACGACGACCCCGACTTCTGGACGCGCGCGCGCCGGCACCTCGTGCGCTACGGCGGCGCCTTCGCGCCGGTCATCATCGAGCGCGCGGAGGGCAGCTTCGTCTACGACGCGGACGGCCGGAAGATCCTCGACTTCACCTCCGGCCAGATGAGCGCGATCCTGGGTCACGGGCATCCCGAGATCGCCGCCGTCGTCGCCGACCACGTCGGGCGCCTGGATCACCTGTTCAGCGGCATGCTGAGCCGGCCGGTGGTCGACCTCGCGACCGAGCTGGCCGGCCTCGCCCCCGGCGGGCTGGAGCGCGCGCTTCTCCTGACCACCGGCGCCGAGGCCAACGAGGCCGCCCTGCGCATGGCCAAGCTCGCCACAGGCGGCTGGGAGATCGTCAGCTTCGCGCAGTCGTGGCACGGCATGACGGCGGGGGCCGCTTCGGCGACCTACAGCGCCGGCCGCAAGGGCTACGGCCCGGCCCCGGTCGGATCCTTCGCGATTCCCGCCCCGAACGCCTACCGCCCGACCTTCGCGCGGGACGGGGCCGCCGACTGGCAGACCGAGCTCGACTACGCCTTCGCGCTGGTGGACCGGCAGTCGACCGGCAATCTCGCCGCGTTCCTGGCGGAGCCGATCCTCAGCTCCGGCGGCATCCTCGAACTCCCGCCCGGCTACCTCGCGGCGCTGAAGCGCAAGTGCACCGAGCGGGGCATGCTGCTGATCCTCGACGAGGCCCAGACAGGCATCGGCCGCACCGGCCTGATGTTCGCCTGCGAGCGCGACGGGGTGGTGCCCGACATCCTCACCCTGTCGAAGACCCTGGGCGCCGGCCTGCCCCTCGCGGCGGTCCTGACCACGCCGGAGATCGAGGATCTCTGCCACGCCCGCGGCTTCCTGTTCTACACCACGCACGTCTCTGACCCGCTTCCCGCCGCGGTCGGCCTCAAGGTGCTGGAGATCGTCCGGCGCGACGGCCTGGTCGGCCGGGCCGAGGCGGCCGGCGCGCGGCTCGCGGCGCGGCTGCGGGCGCTGCAGCAGCGCTTCGCCTGCATCGGCGACGTGCGCGGGCGCGGCCTTCTGCAGGGCGTGGAGATCGTGGCCGACCGGGACACGAAGGTGCCGGCCCCGGAGCTGGGCGACGCGATCACGCGGCGCTGCCTCGAGCTCGGCTTGAGCATGAACATCGTGCAGCTGCCCGGCATGGGCGGCGTGTTCCGGATCGCCCCGCCGCTCACGGCCACGGACGCGGAGATCGACCTCGGGGTCGACATCCTGGAGCGGGCGATCGAAGGCTCGGTGTGAGGCGGCCCCGTCAGGCCGCCTCGATCTCCGCGCTGACCGTCAGCCACTCCTCCTCGGCGGCGGCGAGCGCAGTCGCGGCGTCCGACCGCATCTTGGCGATCTCGCCGGCCTTGGCGGCGTTCTCCCGAAACGCGGACCCGTCCTCCAGGGCGGCGTCGATCTTCTGGATCGCCGCGGTCAGCTTGGCCATCCGCGCCTCGATCGCCTCCAGCCGCTTGCGCAGGGGCGCGAGGACCGCGCGGCGCTCGACGCCGGCGCGGCGCGCCTCGGCCTTCTGGCCGCCGGAGGGCTCCGAGTCGCGCTCGGCCTCGCGCTCGGGCCCCGACAGGACGAAGCGCCGGTAATCGTCCATGTCGCCGTCGAAGGTCTTCACCGTGCCGTCCGCGACCAGCCAGAGCCGGTCGGCGCAGGCCTCGACGAGGAACCGGTCGTGCGAGACGAGGATGACGGCGCCCTCGTAGTCGTTGATCGCCTCCACGAGGGCCTGCCGGCTCTCGATGTCGAGGTGATTGGTCGGCTCGTCGAGGATCAGGAGGTGCGGGCCGTGGAAGGCGGCGAGCCCCATGAGCAGCCGCGCCTTCTCGCCACCCGACAGCTTCTCGACCGGCGTGTCGGCCTTGTTGGCGCCGAATCCGAGCCGCGCCGTCGCGCTGCGGACCTTCGCCTCGGGGACATCCGGCATCAGGGTCCGGACATGCGCGTAGGCGCTCTCGGCGGGGCGCAGCTCGTCGAGCTGGTGCTGGGCGAAGTAGGCGACCTCCATCTTGGAGGAGCGCTTCACCTCGCCGGCGACCGGCCCGAGCCGGCCGCCGATCAGCTTGCAGAAGGTCGACTTGCCGTTGCCGTTCGCGCCCAGCAGCGCGACCCGGTCGTCCGGCGCGAGGCTGAGGTCGAGGCCGGTCAGGACGATCCGGTCCCCGTAGCCGGCCTTGACGCGCTCCATGGCGACGATCGGCGGCGACAGCGGCTTCTCCGGGCTCGGCAGGTGGATCACCGGCACGTCGTCCTCGAGGAGCGCGGCGATCGGCTCCATCTTGGCGAGCCGCTTCATCCGCGACTGAGCCTGCCGCGCCTTGGTGGCCTTGGCCTTGAAGCGGTCGATGAAGCTCTGCAGGTGCGCGCGCTCGGCATCCTGCTTGGCCTTCGCCTTGGCCTGGAGAACGCGCTTCTCCGAGAGCTGCTTGGCGAAGCTGGTGTAGCCGCCGCGGTAGATCGCCAGCTTGCCGCGGTCGAGGTGCAGGATGTGGTCGACGCTGGTGTCGAGCAGGTCGCGGTCGTGGCTGATGATGATCGCGGTGCGCGGGTAGCGTTCCAGGTAATCATACAGCCAGAGCGTGCCCTCGATGTCGAGGTAGTTGGTCGGCTCGTCGAGGAGCAGCAGGTCCGGCTCCGAGAACAGGACGGCGGCGAGCGCCACGCGCATCCGCCAGCCGCCGGAGAAGTCCGCGCAGGGCCGCGCCTGGGCCGCCGCGTCGAAGCCCAGCCCGTGCAGGATCGCGGCGGCCCGGGCCGGCGCCGAGTGGGCGCCGATATCCACGAGCCGCGTCTCGATCTCGGCCCGGCGCAGACCGTCCGCGTGCTCGGCCTCCGCCATCAGGCGGGCGCGCTCCGTGTCGGCGGCGAGCACGACCGCGTGCAGCGTCTCCGGTCCTGCCGGCGCCTCCTGGGCGACGGCGCCGATCCGCATGCCCTTGGGCAGCGCCACCGACTTCGCGTCGACCGGGAGGTCGCCGAGAATGGCCTTGAACAGGGTGGTCTTGCCGGCCCCGTTGCGCCCGACCAGCCCGACGCGGGCGCCTTCCGGGATCGTGAAGCTCGCGGAATCGAGAATCAGACGGTCGCCGATGCGGTAGGTGAGGTCGTTGACGCGCAGCATGCCGGCGTTCTGGCGGTCCGGACGCCGCGAGGCAAGCGCCGCCGTCGCGCGGGCAGGCCGGCATCCCCGTGTCGCCCCCCGACACAACGCGACGCCTATTTTAAGCTTCAAACATCAGCTTCGGCTGTCGGATTTTTAACGGAATGCCGTCAAACCTGTGGCGAGTGCTGCGCAAATAGACGCTGATAGTGCGTTCATCGGCTCTAGAACGTCGGCACGCGAGTCGGAAAAGCGCCCGGGCGGGGGCGAGCCACAGGGGGGAATCTTGGGCCAGACCCTGATCCTGACCGACGATGTCGAGCGCGCCGAGAGGCTCGCGCGCAATCTCGGCGGCGTCACGCCCGTTGTGCTGCACGACCTCTACGGCGACGCCATCCCGCCGCGGGGGGCGGGGCTGATCATCAGCGACGTCAGCGCGCTGACCTCCGAATCCGTGCGCCGGCTGCGCCAGGCGCTATCCACCGCGCGCGGGCCCGGCATCCCGTTCCTGGCCCTGATCCACGGCAACCTCGGCCGCGGCGAGATCCAGGCCACCGCCCTCGGCGCGACCCGCGCGATGCCGGCCGCCGCGGTCAGCGCCATGCTGCTGAACGCGGTCGCGACCCTGATCGGCACCGCCAAGGCCCCGCCGCAGACCGGCAACTGGCAGGAGCAGGTGAACGAGGCCCGCTCGGCCTTCGTCAGCCTGTTCCGCGCCGATCAGGCGCCCCCGGCCGCGCTGGTCGAGAACGGCGCCGACTTGGTCAACCAGGCGATCCGCGAGGCCAAGGTGCGCGAATGGCTCAGGGTCGTGGCGAGCTTCGACGACGTCACGCACCGCCACTGCCTGAGCGTGGCCGGGATCGCGGCCGAGTTCGCCCGCGTCCTGGGGCTCAACGAGGCGGATTCCCGCTACCTCGTCAAAGGCGCGCTGCTCCACGACATCGGGAAGGCCAAGATCCCCCTCGCGATCCTGAACAAGCCCGCGCCGCTGACGCCGACGGAGCGCGCCGAGATGGCTCGCCACCCGGCGCTCGGACACGAGATGCTGCTGACGGGCGACTACGACGCGCTGACCCTGTCGGTGGTCCGCTCGCACCACGAGTATCTCGACGGGTCGGGCTATCCGGACGGGCTGCGCGGGCAGCAGATCCCCGACCTCGTCCGCCTGATCACCATCGCCGACATCTTCGCCGCGCTGATCGAGGCGCGCCCCTACAAGGCGCCGAAGGCCCCGCGCGAGGCCTACGCCATCCTCGAATCGATGAGGGCGAAGCTCGATGCCGACCTCGTCCGCGCCTTCGGAGCGGTCGCGGTCGCCTGCGAGACGCCCCGCCGCGCCTCCGCCTGAACCCGACCCTCAGACGAGTTCCCAGGCCTTGCCGTCCCGCATCAGGGCGGTGACGAGGGCGTGGTTCAGCTCGTGCCCCGTGTGGAACGCCGAGATCCGGCCCTCGACCGGGTGGCCCGCCAGCGCGAGGTCGCCGACGAGGTCGAGGATCCGGTGGCGAACCGGCTCGCCGGGGACGCGCATCCCGCCCAGGACGTGCCCGCGCACCAGCAGCGCTGCCGAGCGGGGCGAGACGCCCTGCAGGAAGTCGTTCCGCATCAGGTAGCCGTAGGCGCGGCCCGCCATGGCCCGCGCGTAGCGCCCGAAGCTGCGCGCCGGCGCGATCTCCCGCTCGAAGGATTCCGGCGTGATCGCGCCCGACCAGTCGATCGAGCCGAAATGCGCCAGCGCGACGTGGCCGGTGATGTGCAGGCCCGGGCCCGGCTCGATCTCGAGGCGGCGCCGCCCGTTCTCGACCGCCACCGTGCGCAGCAGGCGGATCACCCGGCAGGGCAGGCTCTGCTCGCGCCGGCCCGCGATCCCTATCGCCTCACACCAGGGCGTCGCGCTCCCGTCGAAGATCGGCAACTCGTCGGCGTCGATCTCGGCCAGCACGTTGTCGATCCGCAGCGCGCTGAGCGAGGCCATCAGGTGCTCGATCGTGCGCACGAGGACGCCGTCGCGTCGCAGCGCCGAGGAGAGCGGCTGCGATTCCCGGTAGTGCCAGTGGGCGGGCACGTCGACCGCCCGTCCGTCCTTCAGGTGGCGGCGGAAGACGATGCCGTGGCCGGCCGGGGCGGGGCTGACGCGGACCGTGGCGTGCCGCCCGGAATGGAGGCTGCGGCCCGAACGCTCGAAGGGGCGCGCGAGTGTCGCCTGCTGGCGGGGACCGGTGGAGGATGTCGAGCGCGGGAAAGGTACGTCTTGATGCATCGATACTGCCCGCCTCGGCGGGCCAGGAATTTAGCCCTGATACCTGATCCACGCTAATAAACTCCTGTTCATCGGGACGCGGCTTGACCGCCCCGCCCGCGACCGTCACGATTGCGGCGCCCGATCGATCCAGCACCGCCCCGGCGGGGCGCGGCTTCACTGTGCGGGCTGCTCCCGTCCCCAGATCTGCTGGCCGGCCCCCGTCAGGGCAGGGACGGAGGCCGGAGTTGAGGGAACACGATCGATGGCGCGGTTGGGGACAATACCTTTCTTCAAGGATCCCGGCATCGAGCTCAGCCCCTACGAGCCCCGCTGCCACTGGCGCCGCTTCGACGAGAACGAGGTCCTCGTCGACTTCGACGACATCTCCACCGACGTGTACTTCATCGCCTCCGGCGAGGTCCGCATCCTGAACCGGACCCAGTCCGGCAAGGAAGTCATCCTGGGCGAGATGCGGGGCGGGGCCTTCTTCGGCGAGCTCGCCGCCATCGACGGGATCGGCCGCTCGGCCAACGTCACGGCGCTGACCCGCGGCGAGGTCTGCGTGGTGCCGGCGCCGGTCTTCCGGCAGATCGTGTTCGCCTCCGAGGCGATCGCCGACCGGCTGTTCCGCCTCCTGGCCAAGCGCGTGCGGGAGCTGAACACGCGGCTCATGGAGCACGCCCTGCTCGACCTGAAGCACCGGCTCTACGCCGAGCTGCTCCGTCTCTCCGTGCCCCGGGCCGGCACGGCGGGCGAGCGGGTGGTCTCGCCGCCGCCCTACCATCACGTCCTCGCCGCGCGGATCGGCTGCCGCCGCGAGCAGGTGACCAGGGAGTTCACCGCGATGGCGGCGGAGGGACTGGTCGACCGCACCCGCGGCGCCCTGGTCCTGCGCCGGCCGGACCTCCTGGAAGCGCGCGTGGCCGAGGCGCTGCGCGAGGATTCCTGATCCGTTGTCCGAGGGGCCTGCGCCGCGCCTGCGGCTGGAGGAGCTGACCAAGCGCTTCGGCACCCATCGGGCCGTCGACGCCGTGTCCCTCGACCTCGAGGCGGGGGAGTTCTTCTGCCTGCTCGGCCCGTCCGGATGCGGCAAGAGCACACTCCTGCGCATGATCGCGGGCTTCGAGAGCCCGACCTCGGGACGGATCCTGCTGGGCGCGCAGGACCTGACCGCGCTGCCGCCCCATCGGCGGCCGGTCAATATGATGTTCCAGTCCTACGCCCTGTTCCCGCACATGAGCGTGGCCGGCAATATCGGCTACGGGCTGAAGGGCCTCGGCCGCTCCGCCTCGGCGGAGCGCGTGTCGGAACTGCTCAAGCTCGTGCGCCTGGACGGGTTCGGCGACCGTCGACCGGAGACGCTCTCGGGCGGCCAGCGCCAGCGGGTCGCCCTGGCCCGGGCGCTCGCCCGGGAGCCGAAGCTGCTGCTGCTCGACGAGCCGCTCGGCGCGCTCGACCGCGGCCTGCGCGAGGAGACCCAGGGCGAACTGCGCGCGGTCCAGCGCCGCCTCGGCACCGCCTTCGTCGTCGTCACGCACGATCCCGAGGAGGCGATGATGCTCGCCGACCGGATCGGCGTCATGGAAGCGGGCCGCCTGATCCAGGTCGGGCCGCCGGCCGATCTCTACCGGCGCCCGGCGAGCCGCTTCGTCGCCGGCCTGCTCGGCGACGTGAACCTCATCCCCGGCCGTGTCGGCGCCGGAGGCGCCGACACGGTCCGCACGGTCGAGACCGCGCACGGTCCCGTGCGGGGCGTCGCGGAGGCCGCGCTCGCGGAAGGGGCCGCGGTCGTGGTGGCGGTGCGGCCCGAGGACGTGGTGCTGGGCACGGAAGGGCTGCCGGTGGTCGTCGCCGACGCCGTGTTCCTGGGCGACCGGGTGCGCCGGACGCTGCGCCTGCCCGACGGCGCCACGCTGCGGGCGAGCGGGCGGCCCGCGGAGGCCGCCGCGGCGCCGGGCTCGGACGCACGGGCCAGCTTTCCCGCCGACGTCGCCGTGATCCTGCCGGCATGAGGGCCGCCAGAGCGGAGGCCGACCGCGCGACCGGGCGAACGGAGGCCGGGTCCGCGCGCGCCCGCAAGCGCGGCCGGGTGTTCGAGCGTCTGGCGCGCCTGCCGCCCTTCCTGTGGCTGGCGGCGTTCTTCCTGCTGCCCTTCGTCATCACCCTGAAGATCAGCCTCTCGGAGCCGGCGACGGCGATCCCGCCCTACCTGCCGCTGCTCGACTGGCGCGGCGGGCTCGACGGCTGGTCGGCTTTCCTCGAGGCCCTGAACTTCGACAATTACCGCACGCTCGCCGCCGACCCCCTCTACCGCGACGCCGCCCTGGGCTCCCTGACCTACGCGGGCGTCGCCAGCCTGATCCTCGTCGCTCTCGGGACGCCGCTCGCCTACGCCCTGGCGCGGGCGCCGTCCCGCTGGCAGCCGCTCCTCGTCGCGCTGGTGATCGTGCCGTTCTGGACGAGCTTCCTGATCCGGATCTACGCCTGGATCGCGATCCTGAAGCCCGAGGGACTGCTCAATCTCGCCCTGCGCCGGCTCGGCCTGATCGACGCGCCGCTGACGATCCTCAACACCGACGCGGCGGTGATCGTCGGTCTCGTCTACGCCTACCTGCCCTTCATGGTGCTGCCGCTCTACGCGGTGATGAACCGCCTCGATCCGACCCTGCGCGAGGCCGCGGCGGATCTCGGCGCCTCGCCGAGCCGGGTGTTCTGGACCGTGACCGTGCCGCTCAGCCTGCCCGGGATCGCGGCCGGCGCGGGGCTCTGCTTCATCCCGATGGTCGGCGAGTTCGTGATCCCCGACCTGCTCGGCGGGTCGGAGACGCTGATGCTCGGCCGGGTGCTCTGGAGCGAGTTCTTCTCGAACCGCGACTGGCCGCTCGCCGCGGCCGTCGCCGTGCTGATCCTCGCCATCGTCATCGGACCGGTGATCCTGTTCCGGGACAGCCTGCGCGCGGGCGAGGACGAGGCGCCGTGAGCTGGGTGACCCGCACCGCCCTGGTGGCCGGCCTGGGCTTCCTCTACGGGCCGATCGCGGTGCTGATCGTGTACTCATTCAACGCCTCGCCGATGGTGACGGTCTGGGGCGGGTTCTCGACCCGCTGGTACGGCGCCCTGCTCGCCGACGCGCCGCTCCTGTCGGCCGCCTGGGTCTCCCTGAAGGTCGCTTTCCTCGCGAGCCTGCTCGCCACGATCCTCGGGATGCTGGCCGCGCTCGCCCTGGAGCGGCAGGGGCGCTTCCGCGGTCGCGCCCTGTTCACGGGTCTCGTCTTCGGGCCGATCGTGATGCCGGAGGTGATGATCGGGCTGTCGCTCCTGCTCATGTTCATCGGGATCGGGCTGGACCGCGGCCTCCTGACGATCGTCATCGCGCACACGACCTTCTGCACCGGCTTCGTGGCGGTGGTGGTCGGCGCGCGCCTGCGCGGCCTCGACCGGTCCCTCGAGGAGGCCGCGGCCGATCTCGGGGCGGCGCCGGCGCGCGTGCTGATGACCGTGACGCTGCCGCTGCTCGCGCCCGCCCTCGCGGCCGGCGCGCTCCTCGCCTTCACCCTGTCGCTCGACGACCTGGTGATCGCGAGCTTCGTCTCCGGCCCGGGCTCCACCACCCTGCCGATGCGGCTCTACAGCCAGGTCCGGCTCGGCGTGAATCCGGAGATCAACGCGGCCTCGACCCTCCTCGTCGGGCTGGTGAGCGTCGCGGTGCTGCTGGCGTCCTGGCTCACCGCCCGCCGCGGACAGGGCTGAGCGGCGTCACTCCGCGGCCTGCGCCGCGGTCGCGCCCCCGCGCACCATCTGCGCCACGGCGACCGTCACGACGACGTTCACCACCAGCGCCACGATGCCGACATTCACGTCCTGGAGCGGCCCCAGGACCGGCAGCTTCGCCAAGCTGAACCCGGAGAGGACGGTCGCCGCCACGGTGGCCACGCCCGCGACGATCCCGGCGATGGCGGCGCGGCGGTCGAGGGGATTGCGGCGCATCAGGCTGGTGATGAAGCACGGGAAGAGCTGCGTCACGAAGTTGTAGCCCATGAGCAGGAGCTGCACGATCGTGTCGCCGCCCGACAGGGTGAAGCCGACGCAGACCAGCGCCAGCACCGGAACGAGGATCTTGCACAGCCGCGCGGTCGCGGCGTCGTCCATGCCGGGGCGCAGTGGCCGGACGAGGTTGTTCGCCACCAGCGTGACGCCCGCGATCAGGATCATGGAGCCCGGGACGAGGGCGGTCAGCACCCCCGTGGCGCCGATCAGCCCGATGACCCAGGGCGGGAAGGTCGCGAGGGAGAGCTTGAACAGCGAGAGGTCGACGTCGGGCCCCGTCAGGCCCGGCACCTGCATCACGGCGGTGAAGCCGATCACGAACACGAACAGGTTGATCAGCTGGTAGATCGGCAGGATCACGGCGTTGCGGCGGAAGGCACCGGGCTCCCGCGCCGTGTAGAGCGACGCGAAGGTGTGGGGCCACATGTAGCCGCCGAGCGCGGTCAGCAGGACCGTGGTGGTGAACCAGGTCGGGCTCTGGCCGCGGTCGGGCAGGGCCAGGAAGCCGGGCTTCGCCACCTCGATCGCCGTGAACAGGCCCTCGTAGCCGCCGTAATAGTGGACCGGCAGGTAGATCCCGAGGAACACCACCACGAACAGGATGCTGGTGTCCTTGATCACCGCCGTCCAGGCGGAGCCGTGCACGCCCGACACCACGACGTAGGCGGTGAGCGCGGCCGCGCCGATCCAGACCGCGGTCGTCGACGAGATCGCGCCGTAGGACGCGGTCGAGACGATGATCCCGAGGCCCTTGAACTGCAGCACGAGGTAGGGGACGAGGGCGACGATCCCCACGAGCGCCACCAGCATGCCGAGCGCCCGGCTGCCGTACTTGCGCGCGAAGAAGTCGGGCTGCGTGTAGAGGTTGTGCTGCTTGGCGTAGCGCCAGACCGGCGGCAGCAGCCAGTACGAGGTGACGTAGGCGAGCGTCAGGTAGCAGAGGATGTAGTAGGCGGGGCCGCCCTTGCCGTAGGCGATGCCGGAGCCGCCGAGGAACGTGAAGGTCGTGTAGATCTCCCCGGCCATCAGCAGGAAGACCAGGGCGGTGCCGAAGCCGCGGCCGCCGACGGTCCACTGCTCCAGCCCCATCTCGCGGCCGACCCGCGCGTAGAGTCCGAGGCCGATCGCCAGCGCGAAGCCGGCGGCCACGATAACGAGCGCGATGCTCATCGGGGATCCTCCGGCGCGCGGTTCTGAGGGTCGGTCAGGTAGATCACCCCCATCACGACCGAGGTTCCGATCACGCAGAACACCAGCCAGGCGAGGAGCAGCGGCAAGCCGAACACGAAGGGCTCGACCCGGTTCAGGAAGAACGGGCCGACCAGGATGCCGAGGAAGGGAAGGGCGGCCAGCCACCGCAGATTTCGCATGCGCGATACCGTTCAGAAGGCCCCGATATCGCGGGTTGAATCAGTCACGGACCGTTGTCAACGCCGCGATGGCCCGACGGCGCTCATCCCGATCACGTCTGCGTGCTGTGCGCTCGCGCACGCGGCCGCGCTCCGGGCGCGCATATCCTCAGCGCAGCGTCGCGCCGTCCGACACGGCGGGCGCCGAAGGATTTCACGATGACCCGCACTCTGACCATCGCGGCGCTGGCCGCGCTCCTCGCCGTTCCGGCGGTCCAGGCGGAGGCCCGCCCGCGGCACACCCCCGCCAAGGCGCAGCCCAGCGCCGCGATCAAGGCGCGTCAGACCGTCTTGAACGATTTCAACGCGCGGATGAGCCGCCTGGACGCGCTCATGGGCACCCCGAGCAGGCCGTCGGTCCGCGCGCGCTCGGCCGAGGCCGGCCGCTAGGAAACGTGACGCGCCGGCCGCCCGGACCGGCGCGTCGACTCAGCGGCCCAGGCCGCCCGCCTCCTCCACGAAACGCGCCACCGCGTCCGCGCCCGCGCCCTTGCGCAGGGACGCGAACACGTACGGCCGGGTGCCACGCATCCGCTGCGTGTCGGATTCCATCACCGACAGGTCGGCGCCGACGAGCGGCGCGAGGTCCGTCTTGTTGACGATCAGCAGGTCGGACCGGGTGATGCCCGGACCGCCCTTGCGGGGGATCTTCTCGCCGCCGGCGACGTCGATCACGTAGAGCGTGATGTCGGCGAGTTCCGGCGAGAACGTCGCCGCGAGGTTGTCGCCGCCGGACTCGATCAGCACGAGGTCGAGCTTCGGGAAGCGCCGGCTCATCTCGGCGACGGCGGCGAGATTGATCGAGGCATCCTCCCGGATCGCCGTGTGCGGGCACCCCCCAGTCTCGACGCCGAGGATGCGCTCCTCCGGCAGGGCGCCCGCGACGGTGAGGATCCGCGCGTCCTCCTTCGTGTAGATGTCGTTGGTGATGGCGCAGATCTCGTAGCGGTCGCGGAAGCGCTTGCAGAGCTGCTCCATCAGGGCGGTCTTGCCGGAACCGACAGGTCCGCCGATGCCGACGCGGAGGGGGCCGTTCGTGGAGGTCATGCTGCGGGCTCAGGATCGGAAGATGCGGGAATACTGGGTCTCATGGCGGAAGGAGCCGAGATCCAGGCGGAAGGTGGCGGCACCGAGGGCGTCGAGATCCGCCGCGGCGGCCGCCTCGGCGAGCCCGGCGAGGCGCGGCGCGAGGGCGGCCACGACTCGCGTGCCGGCGGCCTGACCCACGGGCGCCGCCCGGAGGGCCGCGGAGACGAGGTTCTGCAGGAAGGCGAGGCCGTAGGCGGCGAGCACGGGGCCCGGATCCATGCGGTGCGCGCCGGCCGCGAGGCCGACCGCGACCGGGTAGGCGACCGGCCCCGGCAGATTGCCGGCCAGGGCGTCGAGGGCGTCGCAGGGCCACGCGCCGCGCGTCGCGTCGAGGAAGCTGCGGCCCTGCTGGCTCGTCTCCAGGTGCAGCTCCCGCGACGGCGCCAGGGCCAGGGCGAGGTCGTTGACGGCTACCAGCGCGGCGCCGTCCGCGGACAGCGCCGCCGCGTGGGCGTGGGTGGCCAGGATCAGGTCGTTGCGCAGGGCGCCGCGCTCGCAGACGTCCCGGAGCCACGCGGTCAGGCTCGCCTCGTCGCGGACGTCGCCCGCTTCGACCGCCCATTCGAGCCCGTGCGAGTAGGCGTAGGCCCCGACCGGGTAGCCGGGCGACAGCCACGCCATCAGGCGCAGCGCCTCCAGGGCGTCAGCCCGCGGCATGGTGGTGCTGATGGCCGCCGTGCGGGTGGTCGTGCCCGTGGTCGTGCCCGTGGCCGCCGGAATAGGCGCCGCCCTCGGGCCGGAACGGGCGCTCCACCGGCTCGGCGGTGCCGCCGAGGCCCCGGACCATCTCGGCGAGGACGTGGTCGTGCGCAATCCAGACCGCGTCCGGGCCGATCTCGGCGGCGATGTGCCGGTTGCCGATGTGCCAGATCAGGCGCTTGAGGGCGTGATCGCCGGCGGCCCGGATCTCGAGCAGGCGCTCCGGCGCGGCCTCGACCCAGACGAGGCGTCCGTCCTGCAGGACCAGAGCGTCGCCGTCCTCCAGCACGGTCGGCTCCGGAAGGTCCAGCAGGAAGCTCAGCCCCCCGGCGCCGCGCATGGCGACGCGGCGGCGGTGGCGGTCGCCGTGATCGAGGACGACGCGGTCGACGATCTCGCCACCCGACAGGGCGTCGCGGCGGAGGATGCGGGTGGCGCGGATCATGGTCGACGGTTCGGGCTGGATACTCGGGCGCGGTCAGACAACGTCCGTCTCCGGCGTGCCCGGATAGAAGCCGAGCTCACGGATCTGCTCGATCGCGTAGGGACAAGATTTCGGAAAGACGGATCCGGGCAAGCCCGTCTCGCTCGCGGCCCCGAGAACAGCGACGGAATAGGCCTTCGCGAGCACCGCATCCGGCCAGGACTGGAGGCTGGGGCTCATGTCGATCAGGTCATCGATCCGGATGCGCTGCTCGAGGATGGTCGCGCGCCAGCCGTACTTCCGCTTCTCCGGCTGGAATTCCCACTTCAGCAGGTGCAGCAGCAGGATGGCGAGACGGCTCCGGATCTCGGCTTTCTGGGATCCGCCCAAGCTCTCGATCTCCTCGGCGACGTTGGCGCGGTCCAGATCCGGCCAGCGCCCGGCCCGGAGCAGGGCTGCCTGCTCCTCGGTCCAGAGGCAGAGATCGGTCGTGTAGAGGTCGTCCCTCGCCGGAAGCTGGGCGATCTTCGTCATCGCGGCTCTCCTGCCACCGAGCCCATCCTATCTCAGAACAGGAAGTAGCGCTGCGCCATCGGCAGCACCTCGGCCGGCTCGCAGACCAGCAGCTCGCCGTCGGCGCGCACGTCGTAGGTCTCCGGATCGACCTCGATGACCGGCGTGGCGTCGTTCAGCACCATGCTCTTCTTCGAGATGCCGCCGCGGACGTTCTCCACCGCGACCAGCTCCTTCTGCACGCCCAGCCGCTCCCGCAGGCCGTCCTCCACCGCCGCCCGCGAGACGAAGGTGAGGGCGGTTGCGAAGGGCGCCCGGCCGTAGGCGCCGAACATCGGCCGGTAGTGCACCGGCTGCGGCGTCGGGATCGAGGCGTTCGGGTCGCCCATGGGCGCGGCCGCGATGCTGCCGCCCTTCAGCACGAGGTCGGGCTTCACGCCGAAGAAGGCCGGCGTCCACAGCACGAGGTCGGCGAGCTTGCCGGGCTCCACCGAGCCGATGTGCCGGGAGATGCCGTGCGCGATGGCCGGGTTGATCGTGTACTTGGCGACGTAGCGGCGCGCGCGCAGGTTGTCGGTGCCGGACGCGTCGCCCGGCAGGGCGCCCCGCTGGCGCTTCATCTTGTCGGCGGTCTGCCACGTGCGGATGATGACCTCGCCGACCCGGCCCATCGCCTGGCTGTCGGAGGACATCATCGAGAGCGCGCCGATGTCGTGCAGGATGTCCTCGGCCGCGATGGTCTCGCGCCGGATCCGGCTCTCCGCGAAGGCGAGATCCTCGGGGATCGACGGGTCGAGGTGGTGGCACACCATGAGCATGTCGAGATGCTCGTCGATCGTGTTCCACGTGTAGGGCCGCGTCGGGTTGGTGGACGACGGCAGCACGTTCGGCAGCCCGGCCACCTTGATGATGTCCGGCGCGTGGCCGCCGCCCGCGCCCTCGGTGTGGAAGGCGTGGATGGTCCGGCCCTTGAAGGCCGCGATCGTGTCCTCGACGAAGCCCGATTCGTTGAGCGTGTCGGTGTGGATCATGACTTGGATGTCGTGGGCGTCCGCCACCGACAGGCAGGTATCGATCGCCGCGGGCGTGGTGCCCCAGTCCTCGTGCAGCTTCAGCGCGCAGGCACCCGCCCGCACCATCTCGACGAGGCTCTCCGGACGGGACGCGTTGCCCTTCCCGGCGAAGGCGAGGTTCATCGGGAAGGAATCCGCCGCCTCGATCATCCGGGCGATGTGCCAGGGGCCCGGCGTGCAGGTGGTGGCGAAGGTGCCGTGCGCCGGGCCGGTGCCGCCGCCGAGCATCGTGGTGACCCCCGAGCAGAGCGCCTCCTCGATCTGCTGCGGGCAGATGAAGTGGATGTGGCTGTCGAAGCCGCCCGCCGTCAGGATCTTGCCCTCGCCGGCGATGACCTCGGTGCCAGGCCCGACCACGATGTCGACCCCGGGCTGCACGTCCGGATTGCCGGCCTTGCCGAGCCGGAAGATCCGGCCGCGCACGATGCCGACATCGCACTTCACGATGCCCCAGTGGTCGAGGACCACCGCGTTGGTGATCACCGTGTCGACGGCGCCGTCGGCGTTCGTGGCCTGGCTCTGGCCCATGCCGTCGCGGATGACCTTGCCGCCGCCGAACTTCACCTCCTCGCCGTAGGTGGTGAAGTCGCGCTCGACCGTGATCTCCAGGCTCGTGTCCGCGAGCCTGATGCGGTCGCCGACGGTCGGTCCGAACATGTCGGCGTAGGCCGAGCGCGGCAGGCTGGCGGGCTTGGGCGTGTTGGCCATGATCAGAGCTTGCCCATCACGTCGCCGCGGAACCCGTAGACGGTGCGCCCGCCGGAGAGCGGCACCAGCGCCACTTCCCGCGTCGATCCCGGCTCGAACCGCACGGCGGTGCCCGGCGCGATGTCGAGGCGCTTGCCGCGGGCCTGCTCCCGCGGGAACACGAGGCCCGGATTGACCTCGAAGAAGTGATAGTGCGAGCCGACCTGGATCGGCCGGTCGCCGACATTGGCGACCTCGATCACGGTCCGCTCGGCGCCGGGGTTGAACACGATCTCGCCGGGCAGAGTCGTCACAGCGCCGGGGATGTCGGACGAGGCCGCACCGCGGATCGGGTGATGCACGGTGACGAGCTTCGTGCCGTCCGGGAAGGTCGCCTCCACCTGGATGTCGTGGATCATCTCGGGCACGCCCTCCATGACCTGATCGGCGTTCAGCACGGTGGCGCCGGCCTGCATCAGGTCGGCCACGGTGCGGCCGTCCCGCGCGCCCTCGACCACGAAGTCGGTGATCAACGCCACCGATTCCGGATGGTTGAGCTTCACGCCGCGGGCGAGGCGGTTGCGCGCCACCTGCGCCGCCATGGCGATGAGCAACTTGTCCTTCTCACGGGGCGTCAGCAGCACGGGCAACCTCGTCGTCGCGGCGGCCGGAGCAAGGATCATGCGCGCGGCGCGGTCAAGGGCGGGCGTCGGCCGTTGCAGGACCCGGACCAGCGGCCGTCGCGGCCCGCCGGAATCACGGAGGCGTCACGGCGTCATGGCGATGAAGCCGGCGAACAGGTCGGGCAGGGGGGCGCCTTTCACGGCACCCGGCAGGTCGCGGGGGTGGATGAACTCGTCCCGGAACCAGGGATAGCGCTTCGGATCGAAGGAGGCCCGTAGCCAGTCGATCGTCCGCCGCACGCGGGTGATCCGCTCGGCGTCCGGGTGATAGGTCAGCCAGATGTCGACGCTGAAGCGGCCGAGATTGTCCACAGGGACGACCTGCGCGCCGATCGCGCTGGCATAGGTCGGCAGCAGGCCGATCCCGGCCCCCTTGGCGATGGCCCAGTAATACGCGCTGCTGACGTTGATCTTCAGGGTGATCGGGACCTTCGCGGGGAAGCCCGGCACCGTGCGCACGTAATCCTCGAGGGCGACGGTCTGGCCGCCGTCCTGCACCACGATCCGGTGGCGCTCCAGGTCCTCGGGGCGCGCCGGGAGCCCGTAGGTCTCCTCGTAGCTCCGCGCGGCGTAGGGCACCATGTGGATCCGGCCGAGCTTGACGATGCGCAGGTCCGGGCTGGTCGGCCGCGTCAGCTGGATCGCGACGTCGGCCTCCAGCCGCAGGACGTCGGCGGATTCCATCGCGCAGCGGAGGTCGACGGTCAGGCGCGGGTTGGCGCGCTGGAACTCGACGAGGCGCGGCGCGAGCCAGAACGCCCCCAGCCCCTCCGTCACGGCGATCCGCACCTCGCCGGTCTCGGCGAAGGGCGCGCCCTCGCCGGTGCGCACCAGGCTGAACGCCGCCGCCTCCATGCGGCCGGCGGCCTCGAGGATCGCGTGGCCCTCAGCGGTGAGGCGGATGCCGTCGACGTGGCGGGTCAGCAGCGGCGCGCCGATCAGCGCCTCGAGATCGTCGATCCGGCGCCGCACCGAGTTCACCGACAGGCCGAGCTTCGTGGCCGCCGAGCGGAAGCTGCCGGACCGCTGGAGCGCCAGGAAGACCCGGATGCTCTGCCAGTCGGGCATCGGGTCCCGGATCGCCTCCGCCTGTTCCATCGACGGAACACCCCTGTTTCAAATTTTGCACATACAGACAGAGCGCTAGATGCGAAGTGCTTAACCGTCAATCCGTACCCGAATGACAGGTCATCCGATGACGGTGCACATTGCTCGCGCGCAGTTCGTGGCCAAGGACGCCGATCAACTCGGTACAGCGCTAGTCTCTCCCGAGCCGCGGCACGCGCTGAATGCGCTCGAGGTCGGCCGAATTGCCCGGCACCTCGTCATCTTCACGCCGACCCCGGACGATCTGGCGCGGCTGATCGCGTCGGCGCGCGCGGATCTGCCCGATCTCGCGCCCCTGCGCACCGTCCAGCGGGTGATGTCGATCAATCCCGACAGCGTCGTGGCGATCGCCCAGCGCCACCGGTTCGACGCCGCGGATCCGCGGGGCGAGGGGTTCGTGGCCTGCCTGATGCTGAACGCCGACGGCCTGGCGGCGCTCAAGGCCGGGACGCTCGACGCGTCCGATCCGCCCGCCGCGATGCTGGCCGGCCAGCACGAACGCCCGGCCGGGATCTACGTCTGGGCCGTCTACGCGCGGCGGCGCCTCTCCGGCGGCGTCGGCCTCGTCTTCGACCGTCTGTCGAGCCCGACCTACCGGGGCGTCGACTTCTACGCCCGCGCGGCCACCCCCGAGGGGGCCGACCTCCTGACGACTCTCGGCTTCACGGCGCAGACCTCCGTCCGCGGTGCCCTGTACCATTTCGCCCGCGCACCGAAGGCGGAGCCGGCGCCCCCGTACGACACCCACCGCTCCGGCGGGACCGGCATCAGCGTCGCGGTCGCGCGGAACATGGAGGACCTGTCGCGCGTGATCGCCCTGCGCGCCGCCGTCTACATGGCGGAACAAGCCTGCCCGTACGAGGAGGAGTTCGACGGCAACGACCTCTCGGCGACGCACCTGATCGGCTACGTCGGCGACGAGCCGGCGGGCTGCCTGCGCATCCGGTTCTTCGCGGATTTCGCCAAGATCGAGCGCCTCGCGGTCCGGGCCGAGTTCCGCAACACGCGCCTGTCCTTCGCGCTGGTCCGCGCCGGGATCGAGCTGGCCCGGGTCAAGGGCTACCGGCGGCTCTACGGCCACGCCCAGAAGCGCCTCGTCGGCTTCTGGAGCCGCTTCGGCTTCCGGGTCTTCGAGGGCGCGCAGGAGCTGGTCTTCTCGGATTTCGACTACGTCGAGATGCTGATGGAGGCGGAGCCGCACCCGCAGGCGATCGGCCTCGGCGCAGATCCCTACGTCATCATCCGACCGGAGGGGCGCTGGCACCAGGCGGGCGCCCTCGACCGCTCGCGGAGCCGCGCCGTGACCCGCCCGTCCGTCGACCGGGCGGTGGCCGCGCGATGAACCGGCCGATCAACCCGGCGCTGTATCGCCGGCCGCGCAGCGTCCCGGCCCTGGTGCTGGTGGACATGCAGCAGGAATACGAGATCGCGGGCCGCCCGCTCGCCCTGGCGGGGATCGAGCCCGCTCTGTCGAATTGCCGGCGCGCCCTCGCGCATGCCCGCGCGAGCGGCATGCAGGTCGTCTACGTCCGCTGGATCGGCGCGCCGCTGTTCCAGGCGGGCAGCCGCTTCGTCCGCTGGATCGAGGGGTTCGAGCCGCACGGCTGCGACATGATCTTCGACCGGGATCGCCCGTCCTGCTACGCCAGCCCCGCCTTCGCGGACGCGATGGAGCGGGGATCGCCGCCGCTCGTCATCGCGGGCTTCGCCGGCGAGTCGTCCTGCCTCGCGACGGCGGTCGACGGCTTCCACCGCGGCCAGGACGTGACCTTCCTGTCCGACGCCTCCGCGAGCCACGACCTCGACGGGATCTCCGCCGACGAGATCCACCGGTCGGTGAGCGCGGTGATGCGGGTGTTCGGCGACGTCACCGACACGCAATCCTGGATCGCGGCCTCGGCGCCTTTCAGGCCCCAGCCCACAGCTTCGAGACCCACGCACGCCAATGACTGACCGAAGCCAGAATCACGGGGTTCCGGAGGGGGTCCCGGCCGGCGACGATGTGGACCTGCGCCTCGGCCGGCACGCGATCGAGCTGCTGCAGGCGGCGCGCGAGGCCGGCGAGCCGACGCTGATCGCGCAGGCCGAGGCCATGGCGATGGCGGTCGGCTTCGTGCTGGCGAGCCGGCTGCCGGGCGGCGCGCCGGAGACCGCGTGATCAGTCGGCGCCGTCCTCGCCGCCGATGAGGCGCATGGCGCGCAGGCGCGCGGTCCGCTCGTCCTGGGCGCGCCGGTCCGCGGCGAGCGCCCGCCAGAGCACGACGAGCTCATCCGCGACAGGCGAATCGACGGTTTCGTCGGCATCGCGCGCGATATTGGCGTGATCGAAGGCGTCCATGTTCGAGGTTCCGCGCCTTGAGATGCGGTCCGCTAACAGGACAGGATCGCGATCGTCCAGCCCGAAAGTTGAGCAGATCCTGTACAAGCCGACGGGATCGTCACGCGCCGCGCAATCCATCGCCGGCAAACCGAACACCGGATCGTAGATCGGCGAGGATGGGGAGGCTGACGGCGGTCGATCGACCGGGACGATGATCCGGTTCGACCGAATTGCATCCGGAGCCGCTGTTCCGCCGCCTGCCGGGACATGAATTCAATAATCTATTGACGATAATCGATAAATACGCGACCGGCCACGCCGCCCGCCGCCTCGAACAGTGTCCGCACGGGGCCGCGCACGCCGCGAGCCCTCAGAAACATCTCGGACACCGAACTGTGACAAGCCCGACCGGTATCGGCCAGGGCCCGGGCGCCGCACGGGTGCGTCCGATCGGACCGCGAGCACCTCAGGCCCGGGATCGCGTCAGCGCGGCGATGATGGATTCGACCACCACGATCTGCTCCTGCACGGCGACCAGCCGCGGCCCGGCATCCGCGCCGTCGCCCAGCACGAAGGTGCCCTTCTGCCGCCGCGCGTCGCGCAGCTTGCGCACCGACGCGACGATGACCTGCCGCTCCTCGATCAGCGCGTCGCGCAGTTCGTTCAGGCCGTCCAGTTCCAGGGTCGAGGCCATGCGGCGTCCCGGTCTCACATCCTCGGCGCGGCGTCGGCGGCCATCCCGCGCGGGCACGCCGGGCGCCTGTCGTCCGCGCGGAGCGTCCGGCCCCGCGGCGCGGCCCACTCTCGGCGGCGGTAGCACGCTTTCCGCTCACGGAACATTGCCGCGATCCGGGGAGCGCCGCGATGTCCGGCGCGGCCATTGTATGCTATTGAATGCAAAATTATCCCGGTCCGCGAAGCGGTCGGATCAACGGGCGGATAGCGGCGCATGCTGAGTGAGGACGTGCACGACCGCGACGGGTCTCGCGCGGACGAGACGGTCACGGACCGGGGCCACGGCGACGCGCGCCGCGCCGCGATCAAACCGGCGAAGAAGCGCTCGGGCGCGGCCGGCCTGATCCTCCTGCTGCTCGCCGTCGCGGGCGGCGGTGCCTACGGCTACACGCGCCTGAATCAGCCCGCAGTGAAGTCCCGGGCGGCGGCCCCGCCGCCGGTGCCCGTCACCCTCGGAACGGTCGAGCAGGGGCCGTTCGCCCTCGTGTCGAACGGCCTCGGCACCGTCCAGGCGTACAACACCGTCCAGGTGCGCACGCGCGTCGACGGCGAGATCCAGCAGGTCGCGTTCCGCGAAGGTCAGACCGTCCGCAAGGGCGACGTGCTCGTGCAGATCGACCCGCGGCCCTACCGGGCGGCGCTGGATCAGGCGAAGGCCAAGAAGGAGCAGGACACGGCCAACCTCGGCAACGCGAAGGCGGACCTCGTCCGCTACACCGGGCTGGGCGCCTTCGCGTCCCGGCAGCAGACTGAGACGCAGACGGCCCTGGTCGCCCAGCTCACCGCGCAGGTGGCGTCCGACCAGGCGGCCATCGACAACGCCACGACGCAGCTCGGCTACGCCACGATCCGCGCGCCCATCGACGGCGTCACGGGCTTCCGGCAGGTCGATATCGGCAACATCGTCAACGCGGCCGGCCAGACCCCGATCGTGACGATCACCCAGGTCGAGCCGATCTTCGTGGTGTTCACGGCCCCGGAGGATCAGCTGCCCGCCATCACCGCGGCCCTCAAGGCCGGTGACGTGCCGGTGGAGGCCTGGACGTCGGACGGGCTGACCAAGCTCGCCGACGGCAAGCTCGCCCTGTTCAACAATCAGGTCGACACCGCGACGGGCACGATCCGCCTCAAGGCCGTCTACGAGAACAGGAACCACGCGCTGTGGCCGGGCCTGTCGGTCTCCACCAAGATGCGCGTCGGCACGGTCGCGGTCGCCACGACGGTGCCGGACGACGCGATCCAGCACGGGCCCGACGGGCTGTTCGCCTTCGTGGTGGACGATGCCAGCCGGGCGCATCAGCGCGCGCTGAAGGCGGGCCGCTCGGATTCGGGGCGGACGCGCGTTCTCAGCGGCGACCTCCGGCCCGGCGAGCGGGTGATCGTCGCCGGCCAGTACAAGGTGCAGGACGGCAGCCTCGTGGCCGATCCGCACGCGGCCCACACCGCGCAGGCGGAGGCGGTCCAGTGACGCGCGCCGGACGCCTCACGGCGGGCGCGTCCCCGCGCGGGGCCCGGCCATGAAGGGCGGCATCTCGGCGCCGTTCATCCGGTTCCCGGTGGCGACCACGCTGATCATGGTCGGCATCCTGTTCCTCGGGATCGTGGCCTACCCGCTGCTCGGCGTCGCACCGCTGCCGCAGGTGGATTTCCCGACCATCCAGGTGACCGCGCAGCTCCCCGGGGCCAGCCCGGAGACGATGGCCTCGTCGGTGGCGCAGCCCCTGGAGCGGCAGTTCTCGCAGATTCCCGGCGTGTCGCAGATGACCTCGACGAGCTCCCTCGGGATCTCGACGGTCACGGTCCAGTTCGACCTCAACCGCAACATCGACGGCGCCGCGAGCGACATCCAGGCGGCCATCAACGCCGCCAGCGGCCAGCTCCCGAAGAATCTCCCGACCCCGCCGACCTACCGCAAGGTCAATCCGGCCGATTCGCCGATCCTGCTGCTCTCGGCCACCTCCGACAGCATGCCGCTGATCGACGTCGACGACGCGGTCGACGTCCAGCTCGCCCAGCGGATCAGCCAGATCTCGGGCGTCGCGCAGGTCTTCATCGGCGGCCAGCAGAAGCCCGCCGTGCGGATCCAGATCGACCCGGCCAAGCTCGTGGCCAAGGGCCTGTCGCTGGAGGACGTGCGCGCGCAGCTCACCCTCACCACGGTCAACAACCCGAAGGGCAGCATCGACGGCGGCAGCCACAGCTACACCATCTACGCCAACGACCAGCTCACCGCGGCGCACAACTGGAACGACGTCATCGTCGCCTATCGCGACGGCGCGCCGCTGCGCGTCCGCGACATCGGACAGGCGGTCGCCGGCCCCGAGGACACCAAGCAGGCCGGCTGGACCAACGGCAAGCGCGGCATCTTCCTGGTCGTGTTCAAGCAGCCCGGCGCCAACGTCATCGACACGGTCGACAGCATCAAGGCCCAGCTGCCCCGCCTGACCGCCACACTGCCAGCCGCCATCAAGGTCGGCATCCTGAGCGACCGCACGCAGACCATCCGCGCCTCGGTCGAGGACGTGCAGTTCACCCTGCTGCTGACGATCGCGCTGGTCGTCGGGGTGATCTTCGTCTTCCTGCGCAGCTTCTGGGCGACCGTGATCCCGAGCGTGACCGTGCCGCTCGCGCTGCTCGGCGCCTGCGCGCTGATGTGGATGGCGGGCTACACCCTCGACAACCTCTCGCTGATGGCGCTCACCATCTCGGTCGGCTTCGTGGTCGACGACGCCATCGTCGTGCTGGAGAACATCAGCCGCTACGTCGAGGAGGGGATGCGGCCCATGGAGGCCGCCTTCAAGGGCGCGGGCGAGATCGGCTTCACCATCGTGTCGATCTCGGTGTCGCTGATCGCCGTGCTGATCCCGCTCCTGCTGATGGGCGGCATCATCGGAAGGCTGTTCCGCGAGTTCGCCGTGGTGCTGTCGATGACCATCGCGGTCTCGGCCTTCGTGTCGCTGACGCTGACCCCGATGATGGCCTCGCGGCTGCTGAAGGCCCACGACGCCGAGCGCCACGGCCGCCTCTACCGCATGAGCGAGGCCGCCTTCGACTGGCTGCTGGCGGTCTACGCCGACGCCCTCGACGTCGCGCTGCGCTTCCGCCGCGTCACGCTGCTGGTCTTCTTCGCCACGCTGGCGCTGACCGGCTACCTGTTCGTCGCCATCCCGAAGGGCTTCTTCCCGCAGCAGGACACCGGTTTCATGATCGGGGTCACCGAGGCGTCGCAGGACATCTCCTTCTCGGCGATGAAGGCGCTGCAGGAGAAGGTCGGCGCGATCGTCCAGGCCGATCCCGCGGTCGCCACCGTCGGCATGTCGCTCGGCGGCAACGGCCAAGCGCTCAATTCCGGGCGCATGTACATCACGCTCAAGCCCCGCGACGAGCGCGACGTCAACGCCTTCCAAGTGATCGGCCGGCTGCGCCCCAAACTGGAGCGCGTCGAGGGCATCCGGACCTTCATCCAAGCGACCCAGGACGTGCGCACCGGCGGCCGCACCTCGCGGACGCAGTTCGAGTACACCCTCCAGGACCCGGACCTCGCCGAGCTGAACACCTGGGCGCCGCGCATCCTCGACAAGATGAAGACGCTGCCGGAGCTGCGCGACGTCGCCACCGACCAGCAGACCCGCGGCACGACGCTGACGCTGTCGATCGACCGCGACGCCGCCTCGCGCTACGGCATCACGCCCCAGCTCATCGACGACACGCTCTACGACGCGTTCGGCCAGCGCCAGATCGCGCAGTACTTCACGCAGCTCAACAGCTACCACGTCGTCCTAGAGGTGCTGCCGGCGCTGCAGGGCAGCGTCGAGAGCCTCGACAAGATCTACATCAAGGCGCCGATCGGCGGCGGGCAGGTGCCGCTGGCGGCCTTCGCCCGCTGGACGACGGTTCCGGTGGCGCCGCTGGCCGTGAACCACCAGGGGCAGTTCCCGGCGGTGACGATCAGCTTCAACCTCGCCCCCGACGTCGCCCTCGGGCAGGCCACGGAGGCGATCGGCCGGGCGATGCGGGAGCTGCAGGTCCCGCCGACCGTTGTGAGCGGCTTCCAGGGCACCGCCCAGGCCTTCCAGCAATCGCTCTCGACGGTGCCGCTGCTGATCCTGGCGGCCCTGTTCGTGGTCTACCTGATCCTCGGCATCCTCTACGAGAGCTTCATCCACCCGATCACCATCCTGTCGACGCTGCCCTCGGCCGGCGTCGGCGCCCTGGCGGTGCTGATGTGGGCGGGATACGACTTCAGCCTGATCGCGCTGATCGGCATCATCCTCCTCATCGGCATCGTGAAGAAGAACGGCATCATGCTGGTCGACTTCGCCATCGTCGCCGAGCGGGAGGAGGGCCTCTCGCCCGAGGTCGCGATCCGGAAAGCCGCGCTGCTGCGCTTCCGGCCGATCCTCATGACCACGATGGCGGCCCTGCTCGGCGGCATCCCGCTGATGGTCGCCACCGGGACCGGCTCGGAAATCCGGCAGCCCTTGGGCTACGCCATGGTGGGCGGCCTCGCGGTCAGCCAGGTGCTGACGCTGTTCACCACGCCGGTGATCTACATCTACCTCGACCGGCTGGCGCACCGCTTCTCGTTCCGCGACAAGCCGCGGGCGGTGGACGCGGCGCTCGATGACCCCGAGCCGGTGGAGGAGGTCCGCGGCCCGCCAACGCTGCGCGCGGCGGAGTGAGTCCGACCGCCGTCTCTGCGAGCGGAGCGAAGCGATCCAGATACGCCGCGCTCGCCGACGTCGCGCTTCCCTGGATTGCTTCGCTCCGCTCGCAAAGACGCTGAGCGCGGCGAAAGCGACGTCCCGAAGCCAATGGCCGGGCAGCCCTGTCACCGCGGCCCGCTTGGCGGGGCTTCTCGCCGTTCCAGTTCATGCGGCACCGGCCCTCTGAGACCGCGGGAAGCCGAAGGATGCGGATGAGCCAGAACCTGCCGCTGCGAGGGCTGACCGTGCTCGCCCTGGAGCAGGCCGTCGCCGCGCCCTACTGCACCTCGCGGCTCGCCGATGCCGGGGCCCGGGTCATCAAGATCGAGCGGCCGGAGGGGGATTTCGCCCGCGGCTACGATGCGGCGGTCAATGGGCTGGCGAGCTACTTCGTCTGGCTCAACCGCGGCAAGGAGAGCCTCGTCGCCGACATCAAGGATCCGGCCGACGCCCGCCTCCTGCACGCGATCCTCGCCCAGGCCGACGTGTTCGTGCAGAACCTCGCCCCCGGCGCGGCGGCCCGGGCGGGCTTCGGCTCGGCGGAGTTGCGCGCGCGCTACCCCCGGCTGATCACCGTCGACATCTCCGGCTACGGCGCCGGCAACGCCTACAGCGACATGAAGGCCTACGACCTGCTGGTCCAGGCCGAGAGCGGGCTCGCCGGGATCACCGGCCACCCGGCGGGGCCCGGCCGCGTCGGCGTCTCCGTCTGCGACGTCGCCTGCGGGATGGACGCCCACGCCGCGGTCCTCGAGGCGCTGATCGCCCGCGGGATTACCGGGCAGGGCTGCGCCCTGGAGGTCAGCCTGTTCAGCGGCGCCGCCGACTGGATGAACGTCCCGCTGCTCTACTTCGAGGGGACCGGCAAGGCGCCCCAGCGGGTCGGCCTCGCGCACCCGTCGATCTGTCCCTACGGCGCCTTCCCCACGGCCGACGGCAGCCTCGTGCTGATCTCGATCCAGAACGAGCGCGAATGGGCGAATTTCTGCGCCGGCGTGCTCGGGGAGCCGGAGCTCGCCCGGGCCGAGGGCTTCGCATCGAACAACGCCCGTGTGGCCAACCGCGCCGCGGTCGACCTGCGCATCGGCGCCGCGCTGGTGCGGCTGACCCGCGACGCGGCCGCCGCCCGGCTGAAGGCGGCGGGCACCGCCTACGGTTTCGTCAACACGCTGGCGGACCTCGCCACGCACCCCGCGCTGATCCGCGCGGAGGTCCGGACGCCTTCGGGGCCGGCCCGGATCGTGGCGCCGCCGGTGCTGATCGACGGCGCGGTCCGCGCCCTCGGGCCGGTCCCGGCGATCGACGAGCACGGGGCGCGGATCCGCACGGAATTCGCGCCCCGGGCTCGAGGACAGTGATCTGGCAGCGCATCGGAACGGGCGGGAGGAGACGATGAGACTGGACGGCAAGATCGCGCTCGTGACGGGGGCCGGCAGCGGCTTCGGGGCCGGGATCGCCCAGCGCTTCGCCGCGGAGGGCGCCAGGGTGGCCTGCGTCGACATCGACGGCGCGGCGGCCGGGCGCGTCGCGGCGGCGCTCGGCGAGAACGCCATCGCGATCGCCGCCGATGTCGGTCTGGCCGCCGACGTCGCCGCCAGCGTCGCCGAGACGCGGCAGCGCTTCGGCGTGCCGAGCATCCTCGTCAACAACGCCGGCACCACCCACCGCAACAAGCCGCTGATGGAGGTGACGGAGGAGGATTTCGACCGGGTCTTCCGGGTCAACGTGAAGTCGATCTTCCACTACGTCCGGGAAGTCGCCCCGCTGATGCGCGACGCGGGCGGCGGCGCGATCCTCAACGTCAGCTCGACGGCGGCGCTGCGGCCGCGCCCGGGTCTGACGTGGTACAACGCCTCCAAGGGTGCGGCGAGCCTCGCCTCGAAGTCGCTGGCCCTGGAATTGGCACCCTGGAAGATCCGGGTGAACGCCCTCTGCCCGGTCATGGGCGCCACGGGGCTCCTCGAGCACTTCATGGGCGTCCTCGACACGCCCGAGAACCGCGACCGCTTCATCGCCACGATCCCGCTCGGGCGCCTGTCGGAGGCGAGCGACATCGCCGCCGCCGCCCTGTTCCTCGCCTCCGACGAGGCGGCGTTCATCACCGGCGTCGATCTCCCCGTCGACGGCGGCCGCACGGCCTGAGGAGCCCCCGATGGAAGCCTATACCGAGATCCGCGAGGCGGTCGCCAAGCTCTGCGCCGGCTTCCCGGGACCGTACTGGCGGGCCCTCGACCGGGAGATGGCCTACCCGACCGAATTCGTGAACGCGCTGACCGAGAGCGGCTACCTGTCGGTGCTGATTCCCGAGGCGTACGGCGGCTCCGGCCTGCCGCTCTCGGCGGCCGCCGCGATCCTCGAGGAGGTGCAGCGGGCGGGCTGCAACGGCGGCGCCTGCCACGCGCAGATGTACACGATGGGCACGCTGCTGCGGCACGGCTCGGAGGCGCAGAAGGCCGAGTACCTGCCGGGCATCGCGGAGGGCCGCCTGCGGCTCCAAGCCTTCGGCGTGACCGAGCCCACCTCCGGCACCGATACCGGCAGCCTGAAGACGACGGCCCGCCTGGAGGGCGATCACTACGTCGTCAACGGCCAGAAGATCTGGACCAGCCGCGCCGAGCATTCGGACCTGATGCTGCTCCTCGCCCGCACCACGCCAAGGGCCGAGGGCATGAAGCGCACGGACGGGCTGTCGGTGCTGCTCGTCGACATGCGCGCAGCCAAGGGCAACGGCCTGACGATCCGGCCGATCCGCACGATGATGAACCATGCCACCACGGAGGTGTTCTTCGACAATCTCCGCGTTCCGGCGCAGAACCTCATCGGCGAGGAGGGCAGGGGCTTCCGCTACATCCTGTCCGGCATGAACGCGGAGCGGATCCTGATCGCCGCCGAGTGCGTCGGCGACGCCAAGTGGTTCATCGACAGGGCCCGGGCCTATGCCGGCGAGCGGACCGTCTTCGGCCGGCCGATCGGTGCCAACCAGGGCGTGCAGTTCCCCATCGCCAAAGCCTACGCGAACATGCGCGCGGCCGAGCTCATGGTCCGCGAGGCGCTGACCCTCTACGAGGGCGGCGCCAATCCCGGGGCCGAGGCCAACATGGCCAAGATGCTCGCCGCCGACGCCTCCTTCGAGGCCGCCAACGCCTGCATCCAGACCCATGGCGGCTTCGGATTCGCCGAGGAGTACGACGTGGAGCGCAAGTTCCGCGAGACGCGCCTCTATCAGGTCGCGCCGATCTCCACGAACCTGATCCTCGCCTACCTGTCCGAGCACGTGCTCGGCCTGCCGCGCTCGTACTGACATGACCGATCTCAGCGCCTGGATCGGCCGGACGCGGGCGGCGTCCGACCTCGTCACCCCGCGCCTCCTCGCCGAGTTCCGCGCGACCTTCGCGCCGCACCTGGCGCCGGTCGCCGACGGGATCGCGCCGCCGGCCCTGCACTGGTGCCTCGCGCCGGAGACGCCGCCGGCCGACTCCCTCGGGCCCGACGGCCACGCCGCCAAGGGCGGCTTCCTGCCCCCGGTGCCGCTGCCCCGGCGGATGTGGGCGGGGGGCGAGATCGAGACGCTCTCGGACCTGCGCGCGGGGGACACGGTCACGCGCACCGAGACCGTGCGGGACGTCGCCTTCAAGAGCGGGCGGAGCGGGAGCCTGTGCTTCGTCACCGTCGACCACACGGTCTCGACAGAACGGGGCGTCGCGATCCGCGAGCGGCAGGATATCGTCTACCGCGAGGCGGCGGGCGCGCAGACGGGAACCGGCGCCGCACCCGAGCGCGACGGTTCCGAATCCTACGCGGTGATCTGGGAGGTGCCGGCGACGCCGACGCTGCTGTTCCGCTACTCGGCGATGACCTTCAACGGCCATCGCTTCCACTACGACCAGCCCTACGCGACGCGGGTGGAAGGCTACGCCGACCTCGTCGTGCACGGCCCGATGCAGGCGACGCTGCTGATGAACCTCGCCGCGACGCTCCTCGGACGCGTGCCGCGGACGTTCACGTATCGCGGGGTCGCGCCGATGACGGCGAACCAGGTGTTTCGAGTCTGCGGGCGGGTCGCCGGGACGGCGTTCGAGGGCGTGACCCTCGACGCGGGAGGGCATGTCTGCATGCGGGCCCGGGCCGGCGGGTGAGCGGCCGCGGACGCTCGGTCCGCATCCGAGATTGGGCCGGGATCGGCACCCCCGTCGCGCCGCGCGCGAAAAAAGCGGCCCGCGGACGCGTCCGCGGGCCGGCCCCGGGCGGGATCAGGCCAGCTTCAGGCCGACGTTGACGTTGCCGCGGGTCGCGTTGGAGTACGGGCAGACCTGATGGGCGGCGTCGACGAGCTTCTGCGCGTCGGCGCGGTCCAGGCCCGGGAGGCTGATGGTCAGGTCGGCGGTGATGCCGAAGCCGCCCTCGGAGCGCGGGCCGATGCCGACATCGGCGGTGACGGTGGTCTCGGCCGGGACCTTCAGCTGCAGCGACGGCGCGACGGCCTTCATGGCGCCGAGGAAGCAGGCCGAGTAGCCGGACGCGAAGAGCTGCTCCGGGTTCGCGCCCGGACCGCCCGCGCCGCCGAGCTCCTTCGGGGTCGAGAGCTTGACCTCGAAGCTGCCGTCGGCAGTCCGGGCGGCGCCGTCGCGGCCGCCGGTGGCCGTGGCGGTGGTACGGTACTTCACGTCTACGGGCATGGGACTCTCCGGTTTGGGGATGCCGCCGGCATGTAGGCGCCGACTCGCCTCCGCACAGCCCACTTAGATTGCGCGCAATCTAATTTCAAGGATCGATCAGCGCGAAGCGGTCTACATCGACGAGCCCACGATCGGTTATCTTCAGGTGGGGGATCACCGGCAGGGGCAGGAAGGCCACCTGCAGGAAGGGTTCGGGAAGGACGACCTCCAGGCTTCGCGCCGCGTCGCGCAGGGTTACGAGCGACCGGCGGATGGCGTCGAACGGCATGAGACTCATGAGCCCGGCGACCGGCAGCGCGATCTCGGCCAGCACACGGCCGCCCTCGACCACCACGAAGCCGCCCTCGATCGCGCCGAGCCGGTTCACCGCCACGGCCATGTCGGCGTCGTCCGCCCCGACCACCGTGATGTTGTGGCTGTCGTGCCCGACCGACGAGGCGATGGCGCCGCGCTTGAGGCCGAAGCCCTTCACGAACGCGACCCCGACGCCGCGCGCGCCCGGCTGTGTCCGGCCGTGGCGCTCGACCACCGCGACCTTGATGACGTCCTGGTCGAGGTCGATCCGTCGCTCGCCGCCGGAATAGGGCAGGGTCAGGTCGTGCCGCAGGGTGATGATCTTGCCGGGCACGACGCCGATCACCGGCGTCGACGGCCCGGAGCCCGGAGCGGCGAAGTCGGCGGCCGTCACGTGCCGCGCCCGCACGCTCCGGCGGCCGATCGGCTCGATCGACGCGCGCGCGTCGAAGAGCGCCGCGCCCACCGGCCGGCCCGCGCTGAGGACTTGCGACACGGCACAGGCGGCGAGATCGTCGAGCACCACGAGGTCGGCGCGCTGGCCGGGCGCGACGAGGCCCCGGTCGTGCAGCCCGAAGGCGCGGGCCGCCGACCAGGAGGCCGCCCGGTAGGCGGCCAGCGGCGGCACGCCGAGGGCGATGGCCGTGCGGATGACGAAGTCGAGGTGCCCCTCCTCGGCGATGTCGAGGGGATTCCGATCGTCGGTGCAGAAGGCCAGGAACGGCGCCGTCCGCTCGGTCAGGATCGGCGCGAGGGCGTGCAGGTCCTTGCACACCGAGCCCTCGCGGATCAGCACGGTCATGCCCTTGGACAGCTTCTCGCGGGCCTCCTCGGGCGATGTCGCCTCGTGCTCGGTGCGGATGCCCGCCGCGATGTAGCCGTTGAGGCCGAGGCCGCGCAGGAGCGGCGCGTGCCCGTCGATGTGCCGCCCCTGGAAGGCCGCGAGCTTGTCCAGCACGCCCGGGTCGCCCGCCAGCACGCCCGGGAAGTTCATGAACTCGGCGAGGCCGATCACCTTGGGGTGCGTCGCGAAGGGCAGGAGATCCTGCGCCTCGATCCGGGCGCCCGAGGTCTCTAGGTGGTCGGTGGCCGGCACGCAGGACGAGAGCTGCACCCGCAGATCCATCGCCAGCGTCTCGGAGGATCTGAGGAACCACGTGAAGGCGTCGGTGCCGAGCACGTTGGCCATCTCGTGCGGGTCGCAGATCCCGGTGGTGACGCCGTGCGGCAGGACGCACCGCTCGTATTCCTGCGGCGGCATCAGCGACGACTCGACGTGGAAATGCGTGTCGATGAAACCCGGCACCACGATCTTCCCGGACGCGTCGATCTCCCGGGCGCCGCGATACTGCCCGAAGGTCCCGACGATCCGGTCGCCGCAGATCGCGATGTCGGAGGCCACCAGATCGCCGGTGACGAGGTCGAGGAAGTGGCCGCCCTTCAGGACCAGATCGGCCTCGGCCCGGCCCTGACCCTGCGCGATCGCGCGCCGGAGGAAATCCACCTGTGTCATCGCGATCCGCCCCTCCCGCCTGCCATCCGCCAGAAGCATGCCACGGGTGCCGGTCTCCCGGCGACGCTTGCGGATGCGCGGGCGCGGGCGCAGAAGCCCTTCACCTTTGAACCAGTCGAAGCTCTCGATGCCTGCCTATCGCTCACGCACCACCACCCACGGTCGCAACATGGCCGGTGCCCGCGGCCTCTGGCGCGCCACCGGCATGAAGGATTCGGATTTCGGCAAGCCGATCATCGCGGTGGTGAACTCCTTCACGCAGTTCGTGCCGGGCCACGTTCACCTCAAGGACCTCGGCCAGCTCGTCGCCCGGGAGATCGAGGCGGCCGGCGGCGTCGCCAAGGAGTTCAACACCATCGCGGTCGATGACGGGATCGCGATGGGCCACGATGGGATGCTGTACTCGCTGCCGTCCCGCGAGCTGATCGCCGATTCCGTCGAGTACATGGTCAACGCGCACTGCGCCGACGCGATGGTGTGCATCTCGAACTGCGACAAGATCACCCCCGGCATGCTGATGGCGACGCTGCGCCTCAACATCCCGACCGTCTTCGTCTCGGGCGGCCCGATGGAGGCCGGCGAGGTCCAGCTGCCGGGCATCGCCAGGAAGGTCGACCTCGTCGACGCGATGATCGCGGCGGCCGACGACCGGATCTCCGACGAGGACGTCGCCGTCATCGAGCGCTCCGCCTGCCCGACCTGCGGCTCCTGTTCGGGCATGTTCACGGCGAACTCGATGAACTGCCTCACCGAGGCCCTCGGGTTGGCCCTGCCGGGCAACGGCTCGGTGCTCGCCACCCACGCCGACCGCAAGCGCCTCTTCGTCGAGGCCGGCCACCTGATCGTCGATCTGGCCCGCCGCCACTACGAGCAGGACGACGCCAGCGTGCTGCCGCGCGCGGTCGCGAGCTTCCAGGCGTTCGAGAACGCCATGACCCTCGACATCGCCATGGGCGGCTCGACCAACACGGTGCTGCACCTGCTGGCCGCCGCCTACGAGGGCGAGGTGCCCTTCACCATGGCCGACATCGACCGGCTGTCCCGGCGGGTGCCGGTGCTGTGCAAGGTCGCCCCGGCGGTGGCCAACGTCCACATGGAGGACGTCCACCGGGCGGGCGGCATCATGGGGATCCTGGGCGAGCTCGACCGGGCCGGCCTGATCGACACCGGCGTCGGCAACGTCTCGGCCGGAACGCTCGGCGGGGCGCTCGCCCGCTGGGACGTGCGCGGCGAACCGGCCGCTTCGGTCCAGACCTTCTATCGCGCGGCCCCGGGCGGCGTGCCGACCCAGGTGGCGTTCAGCCAGGAATCGCGCTTCGACGCGCTCGACCTCGACCGGGAGGGCGGCGTCATCCGCGACGCGGCGCACGCCTACTCGCAGGATGGCGGCCTCGCCGTGCTCTACGGCAATCTCGCCGAGCAGGGCTGCATCGTGAAGACCGCGGGCGTCGACGCCTCGATCCTGACCTTCACGGGCACCGCCCGCGTGTTCGAGAGCCAGGACGCGGCCGTCGACGGCATCCTCAACGGCAAGGTCACGGCCGGCGAGGTGGTGCTGATCCGCTACGAGGGCCCCCGCGGCGGCCCCGGCATGCAGGAGATGCTCTACCCGACGAGCTACCTGAAATCGAAGGGTCTGGGTAAGGCCTGCGCTCTCGTCACCGACGGGCGGTTCTCCGGCGGGTCGTCGGGCCTGTCCATCGGGCACGTCTCGCCCGAGGCGGCCGAGGGCGGCCTCATCGGCCTCGTGCGGGACGGCGACCGGATCGCCATCGACATCCCGAACCGGCGCATCCACCTCGATGTCGAGACGGCAGAGCTCGACCAGCGGCGGGCCGCCCAGGAGGCGGCGGGCTGGCAGCCGGCGAAGCCGCGCAAGCGGAAGGTGAGCGCGGCCCTGCGCGCCTACGCCATGCTCACGACGAGCGCGGCGCACGGCGCGGTGCGCCGGGTCTGATCAGCGGAGCTCGAGGACCAGGGCGGCGATGGCGGCCAGCAGGGCCGCCGCCGCCACCGCGGCGCCGATGAGGCGCGCGCGGACGGACCGCGTCGCCTTCGCGGGCGCGCCCTTCACACACAGCGCAGGCGCGGATGGGGCATCCGGGATGCGCCCCAGCGCCCGGAGCATCAACGGTTCGATCGCCGCGTATCCGGCCGGGCTCAGGTGGAGCCCGTCCGTCCCGTAATCCGGCAGGAGCCCGCCGGACTCGGACACCAGCACGGCGTGGTAATCGATGAACGTCGCGCCGTGCTCGTGGGCGTGGTCCCGGAGCCACGCGTTGACCGCAGCGATCATGGCGGGGGCGTCCCGCACCTCCGGATTCCACGGGATGCCGTCCACCGGCGTGAGCGAGCCGATCCAGGCCTTCACACCCAGGGCGCGGGCCTCGTCGAGCATGCCGGCGAGCGTGCGGCAGATCTCCTCGACCGGGACGAAGACACCCTCGTTGCGGCCGATATCGTTGACGCCGCACAGGAGATGCACGCCCCGGGCGCCGGTCTCCGCGAGGTCGCGGGCGAACCGCATGGTGATCCAGCGCGCCGTCTGGCCGGAGCCGCCACGGGGGATGAGGTCGTAAGCCTCGAAAGTGCCGGCCCGGTGGAAGCCCCAGAGCTCCGTGATCGAGTCGCCCACGAAGACGATCGGTTCGGCCATGGCTCAGGCGGCCGTCGCCGCCCCGACCGTCTCGACCACCTCCGCCTGGAGACGGTCGGCCATCACTTGGCGCCCCTCCGAAGTCACGTGGACGATGTCGGTGAACAGGGCGCGGGCGTCGGCCTCGAACAGCCGGCTCAGATCCCGCGCCGCGAAGGCCCGGTCGGCCGTGTCCAGCCGAACGAGGACATTCTCGAAGCGCTCGTACTGGCGGTCGAGATAGGCGAGGAACGCGCCGGACGCGGCGCCGGCCTCCGCGCCCGCGAGCGTCCCCTTGCGGACGACCGTCGGTTGCAGGAGGAACCGGACCGGCGCGCCGATCCCGGGCGCGAGCCGCGCGAGTCGCCTGAGCGCCAGCTCGAACTGCCGCACCACCTCCCATTCCCAGATGTCGGACTGCCAGTTCGTGAGCGCGCGCAGGTTCTCGAGGCGATTGAAGATCATCGCCTGCAGGCCGTCATACGACAGGTCCTCCGCGTCCTCGGCGGATTTCCTCGGGTCGAAGAAGTAGTCGTAGAGGCTCTCGTTCGCGAAGTGATTGTAGGGAACGCCGGCCCGCGGATCGAAGCTCCACGGCTGAAATATGTCGGTCGCGCCGCCGACGACCAGGATGACGTCGGGCTGCAGGTCCATCAGCCGCGTCGTGATCAGGGCGATCATCTGGTTGAGACAGGCCGAGACCGCGCCGAAATTGTAGACCCGCGCGCCGGGCCCGTGCGCCTGTTTCAGCCCGGTCTCCAGCCGTCCGGGCACGGTGTCGGCGAAGACCTGGCCGTCGATCAGCGTGCTGTCGCCGACGACGAAGACCCGCAGCGTCTCGGACGGCGGCCGCGCGTCCGCGTGCGCGTCGTTGCGATACCCGAGGGCGTCGTAGCGCCAGCCCTGACCGGACGCCTCGGCCAGCGGCTTCCCGGCGAACTGCGCGTAGGGCGCGGGAAACCGGCTGTTCGCGTCGAAATTCTGGAAGCTCTGCAGGAACTTCCGCCGTCGCGCGTCCGCGCTGTCGTCGGGCGGCCGGTGGGCCATGGTCCGTCTCCTCGCCGGGCGGATGCCCGGTGGCTGTGCGATGGTCGGTGAGCCGGGCGGCGCGACGGCGGGCCCGCTCAGCTCCGCAGCGTCGCGTGGTTCTCCAGGAACCAGCCGTAGGTCTGGCGCAGGCCGTCCTCGAGGGCGATCTCCGGTCGCCAGCCCATCGCCCGCAGCCGCGACACGTCCATCAGCTTGCGCGGCGTGCCGTCCGGCTTGGTCGCGTCGAACGCCAGCTCGCCCGCGTAGCCGATCACCCGCGCGAGCGCCTCGGCGAGCTGACGGATGGTGCAGTCCTCACCCGTCCCGACGTTGATGTGCGAGAGGTCGGGGCGCGTGTTCGCGGCGTAGACCGCGTCGTCCATCTCCATCACGTAGACGCTGGCCCGCGCCATGTCGTCGACGTGCAGGAACTCGCGCATCGCCCGGCCGGTGCCCCAGACCGTGACCTTCGCCAGACCCTCCCGCTTCGCCTCGTGGAAGCGGCGCATCAGCGCCGGCAGCACGTGGGCGTTCTCGGGATGGAAGTTGTCGTTCGGGCCGTAGAGGTTCGTCGGCATCACGCTGCGATAGCGGCGCCCATACTGGCGGTTGTAGCTCTCGCACATCTTGATCCCCGCGATCTTGGCGATCGCGTAGGGCTCGTTGGTCGGCTCGAGCAGCCCGGTCAGCAGGGCGTCCTCGCGCATCGGCTGGGGCGCGAGCTTCGGGTAGATGCAGGACGAGCCCAGGAACAGCAGCCGGTCGACGCCGTGCGTGTGCGCGGCGTCGATCAGGTTCGACTGGATCAGCAGGTTCTCGTGGATGAACTCGGCCGGGTAGGTGTTGTTGGCGTGGATGCCGCCGACGCGCGCGGCGGCGAGGTAGACCTGGTCGATGCGGTTCTCGGCGAAGAAGCGCCGGACCGCGGCCTGATCGAGGAGGTCGAGGGTCCGGCGGTCGGCCGTGAGGATCCGCTCGTGACCGAGCTCACGCAGGCGACGCACGATCGCCGAGCCCACCATGCCGCGATGGCCCGCCACGAAAATGGTCTGACCTCGACCGTCCATCACGCGTCCGTTCCCTGCCGAAAGCTCGGATTTCCAAGCCCCTATAGCCCCTTTGCGGCGCGATATCGCCGCGCAAACACGCGTTTTCTGAGGCGGGCCACGGGGCGCGCGCCGGCCTCCGCGAACCGCGTCGTTGTACGGGAAACGACGAAACCAAATACAACTGAAAGTTAGCGTTAATCATTCTACCAGAAGCTGCATCTCGTTCCTGCTTGCCGACCAACGGGTTGCAGGGCCGGATCGGAATCGCTCCCCGGCCGCGCAGCAATGGAGTTCCAGATGCGTCCCTTGACCGTCGTCCCGGTTACGCCGCGGACTGCGATGATCGCTGTCATCCGTCCGGGCGCCGCCCGCGCGATCCCGATCGCGGCCGGGCTCCTGCTCTGCACGGCCCTGGCGACGCCCGCCCAGGCGCAGCTCCTGCGCGGCGCGCTGGATACAACCACGAATGGCATCCTCGGCACCGGGCTCACGATCGGCACGAGCAGCCCCGGCAGCGGCGTGCTCGGAACCGGCCTCAACGTCGGCACGACGAGCGGCGGGCTTCTCGGCACCGGCGTCACGGTCGGTACCACTGATCCCGGCACCGGCGTGCTGGGGACCGGCCTCAACGTAGGAACCACCAGCGGGGGTGTGCTCGGGACCGGCGTGCTCGTCGGCACGACCGGTCCGGGAGACGGGCTGCTCGGCACCGGTCTCACCCTGGGAACCGCGGGAGGGACCGGAACGGGCGGCTGCGGCACATGCGGCGGCACCGGCGGGGGTGGGACCGGCGGAGGCGGAACCGGTGGTGGTGGTACCGGTGGCGGGTCCAATCAGGGCATCTACATCATCACCGGCAACGTGACGCAGTCCCAGGGGCAGACCGTCATCAACGAGCTGAGGCTCTCGCAGCTCACGAGCGTCACGGGCGTCGCCGCCAACAACACCAGCAACCAGGCCGCGCCGATCGCCGTCGGCAGCGACGCGCTGGCGGTGGGCTACGGTTCGAGCGCGGCCGGGACGGCCTCGACCGCGGTCGGCACGGGCGCCAGCGCCGCCAACACCGGCAGCGTCGCCCTCGGCTACGCGGCCAGCGCGCAGGGCCTCGGCGGAACGGCGATCGGCACGGCCTCCGCGGCGTCCGGAGCCGGCAGCACCGCCCTGGGCTTCGTCGCCGGCGCGACCGGGACCGGCTCGACCGCCGTCGGCGCGGCCGCCTCGGCGGCCGGCAACAACAGCGTCGCGCTCGGCAACGGGGCGGCCGCCAATCAGGCCAACACGATCGCGATCGGCGCGAACGTCAAGACGACCCAGGCCAACCAGGTCGCGATCGGCAATTCCGCGAACACCTACAGGCTCGCCGGCATCGCCTCGCAGGCGAGCGCCGCCGCGCAGAGCGGAGCGACGGCCTTTGTGACCACGGACGCGAACGGCAACCTCGCGGCCTCGGCCTACGGACCGTCGACGATCGCCGGCCTCGGTAACCGGATCGATTCGGTGCAGGCGCAGGTCAACAACCTGGAAGCCAAGACCGACTCGGTCCAGCGCTACGCCATCCAGACCCGCAAGGAGGCCCGGCAGGGCGTCGCCATGGCCATCGCGATGGCGACCGCGCCGATGCCGTCGGCGCCGGGCAAGACGACCTGGGCCACCAACGGGGCGACCTACCGGGGCGAGTGGGCGGGCGGCCTCGCCGTGGCGCACCGGTTGCCGACCTGCTGCGTCCCGATCGCGGTGACCGCCGGCGTGGCCTACGGCGGCGACAACGCCGTCGGTGTCCGCGCCGGTCTCGCAGGCGAGTTCTGACGCGACCATCGCCGCCAGGGACGCACATGATTTCGTCCTTGCGCGGCGGGAAAGGACCGCGATAGTGTCAAGCAATGCTGACACTCGCGGTCGACCATCGGGTTGCGCAAGAGATCGATCGGCGCCCGCACGCCGTCGTGGTCGGCTCGGGCTTCGGCGGCCTCGCCGCGGCGGTCCGGCTGGGCGCGCGCGGCTATCGGGTCACCGTGCTGGAGCGCCTCGCGCAGCCCGGGGGACGGGCCCGCGTCCACCGGCAGGACGGCTTCACCTTCGACGCCGGTCCGACCATCGTCACCGCGCCCCAGCTCTTCGAGGAGTTGTGGCAGCTGGCCGGCCGCAGGCTCGCCGACGACGTGACGCTGGTGCCGATGGATCCGTTCTACCGGATCCGCTTCGCCGACGGCACGTCCTTCGCCTACAGCGGCGACGTGGACCGGATGCGCGCCGAGGTGGCCCGCTTCGCGCCGGACGACGTCGCGGGGTACGAGCGCTTCATGGCGCACAGCCGCGCCGTCTGCCGGATCGGGTTCGAGCAGCTCGGACACGTGCCGTTCGGCAGCGTCGGCGCGATGCTCAAGATCGCGCCCGACCTGCTGCGCCTCTCGGGACACCGCTCGGTGCACGACGTGGTGGCGCGCTTCATCCGCGACGAGCGGCTGCGCACGGTCTTCAGCTTCCATCCGCTCCTGATCGGCGGCAACCCGTTCCGGGCCAGCGCCATCTACTGCCTGATCGCCGACCTCGAGCGGCGCTGGGGCGTTCACTTCGCGATGGGCGGTACGGGACAGCTGGTCGACGGGCTGGTGCGGCTGATCCGGTCGCAGGGCGGCCGCCTGCGCCTCGGCGTCGAGGTCGCGCGCATCCGGGTCGAGGCGGGGGCGGCCACCGGCGTCGACCTGACCGGCGGCGAGACGATCGCGGCCGACGTCGTGGTGTCCAACGCCGATTCGGCCGTGACGCACGCGCGCCTGCTTCCGGAGGCGCAGCGCTGGAGCCCGGGGCGGTTCCAGCGGGCCCGCTCGTCGATGGGACTGTTCGTCTGGTACTTCGGCACCAAGCGGCGCTACCCGGCGGTGGATCACCACACGATCCTGCTCGGGCCCCGATACCGCGGCCTGCTCGCCGACATCTTCGACCGCAAGGTGCTGGCCGAGGACGCGAGCCTCTACCTGCATCGTCCGACCGCCACCGATCCGAGTCTCGCCCCACCGGGATGCGACGCCTTCTACGTGCTGGCCCCGGTGCCGAACCTCGCCGGCGGCCAGGATTGGCAGACCCTCGCCGAACCGTACCGGCGCCGGATCGCCGCCCTGCTCGAGGCGAGCGTGATGCCCGGCCTGTCGGAGGCCATCGTGACCTCGAAGGTGACGACGCCGCTGGATTTCCAGGACGATTTCCTGAGCTACCGGGGCTCCGGATTCGGCCTGGAGCCGGTGCTGACGCAATCGGCCTGGTTCCGTCCGCACAACCGGTCGAGCGCAGTCCGCAACCTCTACCTCGTGGGGGCCGGCACGCATCCGGGGGCCGGCCTCCCCGGGGTGCTGTCCTCCGCCCGCATCCTCGACAGCGTGGTCCCCGATGCCCGCGTTACCGCCTGAATTCGCCGCCGCGGCCGACCGGACCGCCTGCCGGATGGCGATCCGGGCCGGCTCGAAGAGCTTCTTCGCGGCCGGCCAGCTGCTGCCGGCCGACATGCGCGAGGCGGCTTACGGCCTCTACGCCTTCTGCCGGCTGTCCGACGATCTCGTCGACGATGCGGCGAGCCCGGCCGACCGGCGCGGCGCCGTGGCGCGTCTCGAGGCCCGGATCGGCCAGGCCTATGCGGGCCGTCCCGGCGACGCCCCGGCGGACCGCGCCTTCGCGGAGATCGTCGCGGCCCACGCGATTCCGGAAGCGCTGCCGCGCGCGCTGATCGAGGGCTTCGCCTGGGACGCCGAGGGCCGGCGCTACGCCGATCTCGGGGCGCTCCACGCCTACGCTGCCCGGGTCGCGGGCTCGGTCGGGGCGATGATGGCCCTGATCATGGGGACCCGCTGTCCCGACGCGCTGGCCCGCGCCTGCGATCTCGGCGCCGCGATGCAGCTCACCAACATCGCGCGCGACGTCGGCGAGGACGCGCGGATGGGCCGCCTCTACCTGCCGCTGGACTGGATGCGGGAGGCGGGGCTCGATCCGGACGCGTTCCTCGCCGATCCGCGGCCGAGCCCGGCGCTGGCCGGCGTGGTTGCCCGCCTCCTCGCCGAGGCGGACAGCCTCTACGCGCGCGCCGAGGCGGGCATCGCGGTGCTGCCACGCGGCTGCCGGCCCTCGATCCGGGCGGCGGGGCTGATCTACGCCGAGATCGGCCGGGTCGTCGCGGCGCAGGGCTACGATTCGGTCCGCCACCGCGCCCGGGTCACGACGGCGCGGAAGCTCGCCCTGATCGTCCGCGCGATCCGAACGCCCGCGGACGCCGCCGGCCTCGGCGCGGCCCCGCTTCCCGAGACGGCGTTCCTGATCGAGGCCGTGGCGGCCGAGCCGGTCCTGCCGATGCGCGCGCGCCCGGCGCTGCGGCCCTGGTGGGACGTCGGCGGCCGGGTCGTGCACGTCCTCGACCTGATCGAGCGGATGCGCGAGCGCGAGGCGTTCGGCCGCTCCGCACCGTCCTGATCGACGCGGCGGAGGCTCCTCGGTGCGCGACGGGCTGTTCGCCGCCCTCGATATCGGACTCGTCTTCGCCCTGGCGCTGGGTGTCGGGGTCTGGCAGCTCATCGCGGTCCGCCGCAGCATCCGCCGCGACCGGGACGGCAAGGTGGATTGAGGCCACGGTTACCGACGGCGGCCTCCGGGCCGTGACGGCGCGGTGAGCCACTACCCCGCGATCCGGCCGCCCTCATCCGTCGCGGTCACGCGGTCGGCGGATTCGGCGAGCGCGACGTCGCCCTCCAGCAGGCACCCGACCGGGCGGCCGTCCACGAAGCCGAGCCGCACCCGGATCTCGGACAGGCGGCCCATAGCCCGACCCTGCAGGATCCGGATCGGACGGTCGTCCGGCTCGATGAGGCCGTCCTGCAACAGCCCGAAGGCCAGGGCTGCGGCCGCGATGCCCGTGGCGGCGTCCTCGGGATAGCCGGAGGCGCGGGGAAACTGCCGCGCCTCGAACAGCCGGGCCGGGCCGTCCAGCACGGCGTAGGGATAGAGGCCGGTCGACCCGATCCGCGTGCAGGCAGCCTCGACGGCATCGCTGGCGGGCGCGAGGGCGTTCAGCGCCGCCGCGTCGCGCATCGGCACGAGCGTCTTGATCCGGGACGTCACAGCGTTGTGGACCGGCCGCGCAGCGAGGGCGTCGCGCCCGATTCCGAGCGCCGCTTGGGCTGCGGCGCTCTGCTCGTCCGTCAGGGGCCGCACGCGGCCGACCGACTGCGTGATCGCGACGCTCCAAGCATCCGCGCCGCGCGGGCTGACGAACCCCGTTACGGAACCGCTGCCGGTGGCGATGCGGACCGACCCCTCCGGCAGGCGCCCCTCGCGGGCTAGCACCCACAGGACGCCGATCGTGGCGTGGGCGCACATCTCCATCTCGTGGTTCGGCACGAAGAAGCGGAGGTGCAGATCGTGGGCCGGGTCATCGGCCGGCAGCGCGAAGCCCGATTCGTGGCCGTACCGCCGGGCGACGCCCCGCATGGCCTCCGCGTCGAGGGCCCGCGCGTCGGAGACGACGGGACAGGGATTGCCGCCCGTGCCGGCGTGCGTGAAGACGTCGACCACAGTCACGGGCGGCATCGGCCGGCCCTCACTGGAGGTGGCGGGTATAGGTGTCGCCGGCCGCCGCCTTGAGGGCCGCGCCCGCCTCGCGGCCGATCCGCTCCGCCTCCGCGACGGGCCCCTGCCGGGACGCCGCCCAGTGGCGGCTGCCGTCGGGCAGGAAGAGCAGCCCGTCGATCCGCAGAGTGTCCCCGTCGATCTGCGCCAGCGCGGCGATGGGCGTCCGGCAGGACCCGTCGAGTTCCGCGAGCAGCGCCCGCTCGGCCGAGACCGCGATGGTGGTCCGCGCGCAGGCGATGGGCGCCAGGAGGTCGCGGATCGCCGCGTCGTCCGAGCGGCACTCGATGCCCAGGGCGCCCTGCGCCACGGCCGGCAGCATCTCCTCGACCGACAGGACGCTGCGCGCCATGCTCTCCAGGCCGAGGCGCTCCAGGCCCGCGATGGCGAGGAGCGTCGCGTCGCACTCGCCGGCCTCGAGCTTGCGCATCCGGGTGTTGGCGTTGCCCCGCAGCGGGACCACTCGGAGATCGGGCCGCCGCATCAGCACCTGCGCGCCGCGGCGGAGCGACGAGGTCCCGACCCGGGCGCCGGCCGGCAGCCCCGCCAGTCCGTCGGCGTGCGGCGACAGGAACGCGTCCCGCGGGTCGTCGCGCGCGAGGATGCAGGCGATGGTGAGGCCGTCGGGGAGCCAGGTCTCCACGTCCTTCATCGAATGCACGGCGACGTCGACCTCGCCGGCGAACAGGGCCTGTTCCAGCTCCTTGGTGAACAGGCCCTTGCCGCCGATTTCGGACAGGGGCCGGTCCAGGATCTTGTCGGCCACGGTGGTCACGACCACCAGCTCGGTCTCGAGGCCCGGATTGGCCGCCACGATCCGGTCGCGCACCATCCCGGTCTGCGCGAGCGCCATCGGAGAGCCGCGGGTGCCGATGCGCAGGGGGCGGTTCAACATCTGTTCCGGATCGCTTCGCTGGACGAGACACTGCCTTATAGACCGAGCGCGGCGGCAGGCCACATTCCGTCAACCGGTTTCGGGCCAGGGTCTCGCGGCCGTGAAGGCGGGGCGCCCCGCTTTCGCCGGACTGCGCGCCTAGCGGAACCCCGGCGGGTTCTGGAGCCTACAGGTCTTATCGCGATGCTGATCATGCCGAGCCGCCGGCAGTTCCTGACCGGGCTCGGCGTGGGCGCCGGCCTCACCGCCGCGACGGGCGTCTACGCCTTCGACGTCGAGCCGCTGCACCGGCTCGTGGTCACGTCCTACGCGCCGTCCCTGCCGCGCTGGGATCCGGCGCTGCGCCTGCGGGTGGCGGTGCTGGCGGATTTCCACATCTGCGAGCCGTACATGCCGTTCGACCGGGTGTCGGAGATCGTCGCGGCCACCAACGCCCTCGCGCCCGATCTGGTCCTGCTGCTCGGCGACTACCCGGCCGGGCGCATCGCGTGGCGCAAGCTGCCGCTCGACCAGTTCGCCCGGATGATGACCGAGCTGAAGGCGCCCCTGGGCACGCACGCGATCCTCGGCAACCACGATTGGTGGGACGACCACGCCGTCCAGCGGGCCGGCCGCGGCGTTCCGGCGGTCCGGCGCCTGCTGGAGGCGCAGGGCATCCCGGTCCTGGAGAATCAGGCCGTGCGCCTGGTGAAGGACGGGCGGCCGTTCTGGCTGGCCGGGCTCGGCGACCAGCTGCCGTTCCTCAACGCGTGGAGCACGTTCAGCCTGGCCGACCTGCCGCGAACGCTGCGAGCGGTCACGGACTCGGCGCCCGTGATCCTGATGGCCCACGAACCCGACATCTTCGTCTCCGTGCCCGACCGCGTCTCGCTGACCCTCGCCGGCCACACCCATGGCGGCCAGGTCCGGCTGTTCGGCCACGCCCCCGCCATCCGGAAGGTGCGCGGCCACGATTACTCCTACGGCCACATCGTTCAGGACGGCCGCCACATGATCGTCTCGGGCGGTTTCGGGATGAGCCGGATCCCGGTGCGGATGGGCGTCCCGCCGGAGATCGTCCTCCTCGAACTCGGCACGTCGGACGCGTCCGCGACCGCCAGCTGAGCGCGCGAGCGCGTCACGCGGATGCCGACGGTCGCCGCATCGGTGAAGTAGATCCGGGTCGCGCGCAATGGATGTGTCGCCTGCGCGCGCGATCCCGCAAGTCACAGCGGTCATTCGCAGGCATTGACGCGGGTTTGACACACCGAGATGTGCGTGAGAGCGTCCCGCGTCGATTCGATCTGGGGACGTTCATGCCGATCCTGCTCGGCCTCATCGGGATCATCGTCGCGGGACTGTTCTGGATCTTGCGGACGCACGGGACCGTCAAGGGCCTGCAGGAGGTCAACCGGGACACGAAGGGGCTTCAGCGCCGCGCCGTCTCGACCTTCCAGAACCTCGTGGGGACGCCGTTGCAGCGCGTCCGCGACCCGCGCCTGGCGGCGGTGATCCTGATGATCCAGCTGGTCCGGACCGGCAGCCCCCTCACCGCCAGCGAGAAGACGCGGATCCTCGAATACATGGAGCGTCCGCTCGAGGTGGATCGGATCTCGGCCGCCTTCGAGCGGGCCTGGGGCTACACGCAGGCGCGTCTCCCGTTCTCGCAAGTCGCCGACGCCCTGGCGCCGCTGCTGCGAGACGCGCTGACGGTGTCCGAGCGGGGCGAGCTGATCGCGATGCTGACCCAGGTGGCCAGCGCGCATTCCCCGCCCAGCGAGTTGCAGCGCGAGGGCATCGCCCGCCTCAAGCGGCGCCTCCTCGTCGGCGAGGGACCCGTCCTGGTCAGGGGACGAGGCGAATCCGCCTGATCCGCATCGGGGTGGGGCGACGCGCGCCGGAACGCCGCGCCGCTCGCCTTTCCGGACCGCCGCGCTACCTCGCGGGCATGCGCGCGCTCCTGCCTCTCCTCGTCTTCACCGCCCTCTCGGCCGGCGCCGGCCCCGTCCGGGCACAGTCCTGCGACGCGCTGGTCGACAAGGTCACGGCCGAGACGGCGGCCAAGACGGCCGAGCGCCGGAGCGACTACGCGAGCTTCACGGCCGGTCCAGACATGACCCTGACGCTGGCCTGCGGCGGGCCAAACCTGTCCTCTGTAGGCGCGCAGTTTCGCGGCGCGAACCCGCCCGACCACTACTACGACCTGTTCGGGCAGGCCGGGCACGCGGTGACCGGCATCGATGCCGCCGTGATCACCGAGGCCGCGCACCGGGCCCAGGCGACGGCCACGAAGCTCAGGCACAGCAACGTCGATCTCGGCGGGGCCCGGGTCACCTGCTCGGCGATGGTGTCGCCCGACAAGGGTCCGCTGACGCTGTGCGCGGTGATCGAGAACAGCAACCGCAGCTGAGACCGGCGGCGGCGCGGCCGCCGGCCCGTGCGCCCGCCTCAGAGCGGGATGTTGTCGTGCTTCTTCCAGGGCTGCTCCATCTTCTTGGTGCGGAGCATCCCGAGGGCCTTGGCGATCCGGCGGCGGGTCGAGTGCGGCATGATCACCTCGTCGATGTAGCCGCGCTCGGCCGCCACGAAGGGCGAGAGGAACCGGTCCTCGTACTCGCCGGTGCGCGCCGCGATCTTCTCCGGGTCGCCGATCTCGCTGCGGAAGATGATCTCGACCGCGCCCTTCGCGCCCATCACGGCGATCTGCGCCGTCGGCCACGCGTAGTTCACGTCCGCGCCGACGTGCTTCGACGCCATGACGTCGTAGGCGCCGCCGAAAGCCTTGCGGGTGATGATCGTGACCAGCGGCACCGTCGCCTGCGAGTAGGCGAAGAGCAGCTTGGCGCCGTGCTTGATCAGGCCGCCGTATTCCTGCGCCGTGCCCGGCAGGAAGCCCGGCACGTCCACGAAGGTGACGATCGGGATGCCGAAGGCGTCGCAGTAGCGCACGAAGCGCGCGGCTTTCCGCGAGGCGTCCGAATCGAGCACGCCCGCGAGCACCAGCGGCTGGTTGGCCACGAAGCCGACGGTCCGGCCCTCGATCCGGCCGAACCCGGTGATGATGTTGCGCGCGTAGGCGGACTGGATCTCGAAGAAGTCGCCCTCGTCCACCACGTGGCGGATCAGCTCGCCCATGTCGTAGGGCTTGTTCGGGTTGTCGGGGATCAGCGTGTCGAGGGAGGCGTCGATCCGGTTGACGTCGTCGAAGCTCTCCAGCTCCGGCACGCCGTCGATGTTGTTCGCCGGAAGGAAGTCGAGGAGGCGGCGGATCTGGAGGATCGCCTCGACGTCGTTCTCGAAGGACCCGTCGGCGATCGACGACTTGGTGGTGTGGACCTTGGCGCCGCCGAGTTCCTCGGCGGTCACGACCTCGTTGGTGACGGTCTTCACCACGTCGGGGCCGGTCACGAACATGTAGCTCGTGTCGCGAACCATGAAGATGAAGTCGGTCATGGCCGGCGAGTAGACGTCGCCGCCCGCGCAGGGACCCATGATCACCGAGATCTGCGGGATGACGCCCGAGGCCATGACGTTGCGGCGGAACACCTCGCCGTAGCCGCCGAGCGCCGCGACGCCCTCCTGGATGCGCGCGCCGCCGGCGTCGAAGATACCGATGATCGGGGCGCGCATCTTCAGCGCCATGTCCTGAACCTTCACGATCTTCTGGGCATGCGCCTCGGACAGCGAGCCGCCGAACACCGTGAAGTCCTTCGAGAAGAGGAAGACCGTGCGGCCGTTGATCGTGCCCCAGCCGGTCACGACGCCGTCGCCGGGGATCTTCTGCTTCTCCATGCCGAAATCGGTGGAGCGGTGCTGCACGAACATGTCGAACTCCTCGAACGACCCGTGGTCGAGGAGGAGTTCGATGCGCTCGCGCGCCGTCAGCTTGCCGCGCTTGTGCTGGGCCTCGACGCGCTTCTCACCGCCGCCGAGCCGGGCCTGCGCCCGCCGCTCTTCGAGCTTGTCGAGGATGTCCTTCATGGCTGTTCCCGCCCTTCCCCTGCCTGTGACCTGCGACCCGGATCGGGCCGGGTCCAAGCTTATGCGTTCACCGATCGAGCGCCCTTAGCACGCGCTTTTCGGGTGGCAAACCGACGCGGGGAGCCGCGGGATCAGACCTTCGGGGGATAGGGGATGATGGTGGACGGTGCAGGGATCGAACCTGCGACCTTTCCCGTGTGAAGGGAACGCACTACCGCTGTGCTAACCGTCCGTACCGGCGTGCCGCCTGAGCGCACGCCATCGCCGCTCGCCCGTGGGGGCGTCGCGACCCGGTGGCGGGCCTTCTAGAGCGCGGCGGGCCGCGACGTCAAGCGCGGCCGGCGATGTTGGCCGACAGCCGGACGAGCGTTCGAGCAGGCGTCCAGATACGCACCGCACTCGGCTGAGCGCCGCCGTCGCCGGCCCGGGGCACGCCGACGTGCGCGTGCGTGAGGTTGACAAGGGCGCCGGCCCGGTGCGCTGTGCGGGCATGCACGATGGGCCAGCGGGCGCGAAGCCCGGCAGCGACGTGACGGTGGAGGGCGCGGCGAGGCCAGGACGGCCGCGCGTCGCGATCACGTACTGCACCCAATGCAACTGGCTGCTGCGCTCCGCCTGGATGGCGCAGGAACTCCTCTCGACGTTTCGCGATGATCTGGGCGAGGTCGCCCTCGTCCCGGCCACGGGGGGCGCTTTCAACATCCAACTGGACGGGGTGCTCCTGTGGGAACGGGTGCGCGACGGCGGTTTCCCGGACGTGAAGGCGCTGAAGCAGCGCGTGCGCGACCACCTCGACCCGACACGCGATCTCGGTCATATCGACCGGTCATGAGGCGAGGGAACGGCGACGAGCCCGCGTGGCACCGCGGGCCGGGGACGGACCCCGCTTGAGTCCGGACCATCACGCCGAGGGCGCGGGCGTCCCCGCGGTGATTCCCGCGCGCCGTTCCTGGCTGTCGCGGCGGCTGCACCGCTTCGGGCGAAACGGCTTCTCGACCCAGGTCTACCTGATCGCGCTGGTGATCGCGCTGATCGGCCCCGGCCTGCTGTTCACCAGCATCCTGCTGATGCGCTACGCCTCCGCCGAGCGGGCACGGTTCGAGCAGGACGCCCGCGAGAACGTGCGCGGCATCGGCCTGTCCCTGGACCGCGACACCGCCGGTCTCGTGTCGGTGCTGCAGACTCTGGCGACCTCACCGCGGATCCGGCAGGGCGACTTCGAGGCGTTCGACGCCCAGGCGCGCCTCGTCCGCGAATCGATCGACCTGGACGTGCTCCTGCGCCGACCCAACGGGCAGGAGATGGTGAATACCGGCGTGCCGCGCGGCGCGCCGATGCCGGTCGTGACGCTACCCTTCGACCAGGATCTGGCCCGCGGGACGCAGCGCGCCATGGTGAGCGGCTACGTGCCGGGCCCGACGCCGAGCGAGGCCACCTACGCGGTCGGCGTGCCCGTGATGGTCGACGGCGAGGTCGGCTATATCCTGAGCTTCACCGTCCCCCTGTCGCGCCTGCAGGGCATCCTGTCCCGGGAGGTCGTCCCGGGCTGGACGACGGGGATCAGCGACAGGTCGGGCATCGTCCTGGCGCGCCTGCCCGATCCCGAGGCGGTGGTCGGCAAGCAGCGCCTCGCCAGCCTTCGCCAGGTGCAGTCGTCGACGCCCGGGGTCTGGGAAGGCCAGGATCGCCAGCACAAGCCGGTGGTGGTCATCGAGGCGCGCTCGCGGCTCACCGGCTGGATGGTCGCGACCAGCATCCCGCAGGCCCTCGTCGACGCGCGGGTGCGGCGCTGGATCTGGGCCTTCGCGGGCTTCGGCCTGCTGGTGCTGGCCACCTCGTCGCTCCTGGCGGTGAACCTCTGGTCGCGGGTCTCGCGCCCCCTCCGGCTGCTGGCCGCTTCGGGGCCTGCCCTGGCCCGGGGCGAGGCGATCCCGCGCGTGTCGTCGCCGGTCCACGAGATCCAGCGGCTCGGCGTCGTGCTGTCGGAGGCGTCTCTCCGGCTGCGCACCCGGGAGGAGGAGCGCGACCGGGCGCTCGCCGAGACCAAGCGCGGCCTGAGCGCCCTGAGCGAGTCCGAGGCGCGCTTCCGGCACATGGCCGATTCGGCGCCGGCCCTGATCTGGATGACCGACGAGACCGGTGCGGTCAGCTTCGCCAACCTCCATTTCGAGCACCTGTTCGGGCTGCCGGCCGCACGGTTCAACGACGACGGCTGGCACCAGATCGTGCATCCCGACGACCTGGAGAATTTCCGCAGCGCCTTCACGGAGGCGTTCGACGCCCGGATCCCGTTCCGCACGGAGGCGCGGGTGATCGACCGGACGGGCGCGGTGCGCTGGCTCCAGTGCGAGGGCGTGCCGCGGCTCGACGACGCCCAGAACTTCCTGGGCTACACCGGCTGCAACATCGACATCACCGACACGAAGAACGCCGAGGAGCACCTCCTGCTCCTGATCCACGAGTTGAATCACCGGGTGAAGAACACCCTGGCGACGGTGCAGTCGATCGCGGCCCAGTCGCTGCGCGGGCTGGAAGGCGCCGAGGCCGACGCGGCGCGCGCCGCCTTCGAGGCACGGCTCCTCGCCCTGGCGCGGGTCCACGACGTGCTGACCCGGGAGAGCTGGGAGGGAGCGGAACTCTCCGCCGTCGTGGCGGACGCGATCCGGCCGCTGGAGGCCGGCGACGGCCGGGCCTCGCGGTTCCAGGTTCAGGGACCGGCCCTGCGGCTGCCGCCGCGGCTCGCGCTGTCCATCGCCATGGCCCTGCACGAGCTCGGCACGAACGCCGTGAAGTACGGCGCGCTCTCGACCGAGGGCGGCACGGTCGAGATCGCCTGGACGGTGCGGCGCCTGGACGAGATGCAGCTCTCGCTCCGCTGGTCCGAGCGCGGCGGCCCGCCGGTGAAGAAGCCGACGCGGACCGGATTCGGATCACGCCTGATCGAGCGCAGTCTGGCGCGCGAGCTCGCCGGCGAGGTGGTGCTGAGCTACGAGCCGACCGGCGTGGTCTGCACCATCGACGCCCCGGTGCCGCCGCCGGGCCTCCTCGAGCGCAAGGGCGTCGCCGCCCCGACGCGGATCGCGCCGCTGCCGCTCGCCGGGTAGGCACACGGCGCGGCGCGCGCCCGTCAGTGGTACGGATCGGCAGCGTCGCGCAGGCCGTCGCCCATGAAGTTGAAGGCGAGCACCGTCACCAGCACGGGCAGGACCGGCAGCAGCAGCCAGGGGTAGAGCTGCACCGCCGCGAGATTCTGCGCCTCGTTGAGCAGCACGCCCCAGCTGGTCACCGGCGGTCTGAGTCCGAGGCCCAGGAACGACAGGGCGGTCTCGCCGAGGATCATGGTCGGGATCGACAGCGTCGCCGACGCGATCAGGTGGCTCATAAAGTTCGGGATCAGGTGGCGGCCGATCACCCGGGTCGGCGAGGCGCCCATCAGCTCGGCGGCCTGGACGAAATCCTCCTCCCGCAGCGCCAGGAGCTTCCCGCGCACCGCCCGCGCGAGCCCCGGCCAGTCGAGCAGGCCGAGGATCACCGTGATGCCGAAGAAGATCAGCAGCGGGCTCCAGTTCGGCGGCAGCGCCGCCGACAGGGCGAGCCAGAGCGGCAGCTCCGGCAGGGAGCGCACTACCTCGATCAGCCGCTGCACCCCGGCATCGACGACGCCGCCGAAATAGCCCGCGATGCCGCCGAAGAAGAGCCCGAGCGCGAACGAGATGGCGACGCCCACGAGGCCGATGGTGAGGGAGATCCGGGCCCCGTAGATCATGCGCGAGAACAGGTCGCGCCCGAGCTTGTCGGTGCCGAGGAGGAACAGCGTGCCGTTCTCCGGCGGGCAGACGAGGTGCAGGTCGGTGCGGACGAGCCCCAGCCAGTCGTAGCCGTCGCCCCGGCAGAGGAAGCGCAGCGGCTGCGGGGCGGCGGCGTCCACCTTGTAGTCCCGGCGGAACGTGTCGAGGTCGAGATGGGCCCGGTAGGGATAGACGAACGGGCCGACGAAGCGGCCCTCGTGGAACAGGTGCACGCCCTGTGGCGGCGCGTAGAGGAAGTCGCCGTTGCGGCGGGCCTGTCCGTAGGGCGCGAGCTGCTCGACGAACGGCACGGTCGCGTAGAGCGCGAGCAGGATCAGGGCCGAGGCCACGGCGAGGCGGTGGCGCAGGAACTTGCGGAGGATGAGCCGCCACGCGGAGGCCGTGGCGACCGGGCTCTCGGTCCGGGCCTCCGCCTCGAAGGGCGCCGGATCGACGAAGTGTCCGGATGCGGGCAGCGCGTCGGTCATCGCGGGGCGAGTCATCGCAGGCCCATGCGGATGCGCGGATCGAGCCAGACCAGGATCAGGTCCGAGATCAGCATGCCGACGAGGGTGAGGGCCGCGACGAACATCAGGATGAACCCGGCCATGAACTGGTCCTGGCTGCGCAGGGCCTCGAGGAGCAGCGGCCCGACGGTCGGCAGGCTGAGCACCAGGGAGACCAGCACCGACCCCGAGACGAGGTGCGGGAGCAGGTTGCCGATATCCGCGACGAACGGGTTGAGCGACATCCGGAACGGGTATTTCAGCAGCGCCTGCAGGGGCGGCAGACCCTTGGCGCGAGCGGTCACCGTGTAGGGCTTGGCCAGCTCGTCGAGCAGGTTGGCGCGCATGCGCCGGATCATGGCCGCGGTGCCGCCGAGGCCGATCACCAGCGTCGGCACGATCAGGTGCGCCATGAGCGAGCGGACCTTCTCCCAGGTCCAGGGCTGGTTGGTGAGGGCCGAATCGTAGAGGCCGCCGATCGAAAGCCCGAACCACCGGTTGGCGTAGAACAGCAGGATCAGGGCGAGCAGGAAGCCCGGCACCGCGAGGCCGACATAGCCCAGCAGGGTGACGACGGCGTCGCCGAGCGTGTTCCGGTGCGTCGCGGAGTAGATCGCCGCCGGGATCGCCACGAGGTGGACGAACACCACCGCCGTGAGGTTGATCAGCAGGGTCAGCCACAGGGCGTCGCCGACGACGTCCGCCACCGGCTTGTCGTACTCGAACGACCAGCCCCAGTCGCCCTGGAGCAGCCCGGAGAACCCGACCGATCCGGGCAGCACGCCGATCCACATCAGGTACTGCTGCCAGACCGGGCGATCGAGCCCGTACTGCTTGATGAGCAGCTCCGCCTTCGCCACGGAGCTCGCGTCGCCGGTGGCCCGCAGCTCCATGATCCGGTTGGTCAGGTAGTCGCCCGGCGGCAGCTTGATGATCACGAAGACGAGCGCCGAGATGACCAGCAGCGTCACCGCCATCGTGACGACGCGGCGGAGGATCTGGACGATCACCGGGCCTCCGCGCGCTTGTCGGCGCCGGTTTCGGTGCCCTTGTCCCAGAACAGCTCGTCGAGGCGCTGCACGCCGATCATCGCGGTGGGCTCCCAGGAATAGAGGGCGCGCTTCGGGAGGTTGATCAGGCGATCGGCGCCGACCACCGGCTGGAGCGCGCCCGCCACCGTGCCGATCACCCAGGTGTTGTGCGCGTGGTTCATCAGCATCTCGCGCCAGATCGCGGCCTGCCGGCCGGCATCGTCGGTGTGGCGCCACTCCCGGTCGAGCTCGATGAGGCGCTGGACCTCAGGGACGTCGCAGGGCTCGCCGCTCTTGCCGCGGCTCTCGACGTTCATGCTCCACAGCGGCCAGGAATAATGCTCCGGCTGGGCCGGGCTCAGCTCGGTCGGGGGCATGATCGCGGTCGGGACGGCAAGGTCGAGGCCCTGGGCGGCGACCATGACGGTCACGCCCGCGATCGAGCGCCGGTGCAGGTTCGTGCGCTCCTGCGGCTTGGTGATCAGGCGGATCCCGACCTCGCGCCAGAACTCCGTGATGAGCAGCAGCGCGTCGAGGACCATCTCGGCCTCGCCGTCGCTCTCCACCACCAGTTCCAGGGCGCGACCGCCGGGGAGCAGCCGCGTGCCGGAACCGTCGCGGGCCGTCAGCCCGATCTCGTCCAGAAGCTTGGCGGCCCGGGCCGGGTCGTAGGCGGCGTTGAGGGTCCGCATCTCGGGCTCGAACAGCGCGCTCTCCGGCACGATCGTGTCGTTGCCCTCGGTGCCCAGGCCGAACAGGAGCGTGTTGTTCAGGGTGCGCCGATCGATGGCGAGCGACAAGGCGTGCCGGTAACGCACGTCGCGGTTGAGCTGCCGCCACGCCGGATCCGTCGTGGTCAGGTTCGGGTAGAGCGCGATCTCCGAGCCGCGGGCCACTGGCCACAGGTTGGTGCGGTAGCGATGCGCCGCCTCACCCTCCTTGAGGCTCGGGATGTCGGGCATCATCAGCCCGCGGAACATCAGGTCGGCCTCGCCGGCATTGGTCTTGGCGACCAGGAGGCCCTGCGAGGCCACGTCCATCACGATGGAATCGACGTAGGGGAGCTGCGTGCCGGCCGTGTCGACCCGGTGGTAGCTGCGGTTGCGCTCGAACCGGAACCGGGTGGCCGGCGAGCGGGTCCGCGGGACCCAGCCCTGCAGGGTCGGGCAGTCCGGGTTGTTGAGCTCGTAATTGTCGTCGAGGCGATTGTGCAGGGCCGCCCAGCTGCGGAGCTTCAGCGCCTTGGCCTTCGCGTCGGCCGCTTCCTTGCCGACGTAGCGGGCGTGGTACGGCTTGAGATAGTGCGACGGCCGGTAGATCAGTGGGTCGCGCGGCGCCGCCAGGGCCGGCAGGAACATCGGGTTCGGCCGGTCCCAGCTGTAGCGGACGGTGACCGGATCGAGGAATTCCACCTCCGGGAGCTTGCCGTCGACCCGGAAGAAGGCCGCGGGCCCGTCGGGGCTCAGGGCCTTCTCGTTGGCGACATCCTCCCAGTAGTAGCGGAAATCCTCCGCGGTGAACGGGTGCCCGTCCGACCAGCGGTGGCCCTGGCGGAGCGTGAACGTGAAGCGGCCGCCCTCCACGTCGACGCGCTCCAGCACGTCGGGCCGCAGGTTGAGGTCGGCATCGTAGCCGACGAGGCGGGTGTAGCCGTAGACCGACAGGTAGCGGACGTCCCGCGCCTTGGCGATCAGGGTGCGGATCGTGCCGCCCGCGCTGCCGAGGCGGCGTCCGTGGGCGGCGAGGTCGGCCACGTAGGGGGTGGTCGGCGGGCCGGGCGCGTCGGCCGGCGGGGTGTCGGCGAAGGCCCGCGACGGCGCGCGCGACCAGATCAGGCTGGCGCCGAGCCCGGCGAGCAGGGCGCGGCGGGACACGGTGCTGTCGTTCCCGCCCCGCAGCGGGAGAGCGGACGGGGTGCCGTCCTGAATGTCCCAGGCCTTCATGAGCTGCCCCGCAACGTCACGGAGGTGAGCCGGGCGGGCGAGTAGCCGGTCGCCCTGTGCAGGTCGTCGAAGGCGTGGGACCGTGCGATCAGCCCGGCGGCCTGCCGCACCAGGGCGTCGTCGGCCGGCTGCTCGAAATGGCGGCCGTTCCGCGTCCACCGGATCGGCTCCGGGCTGCGCTCGGGCCCGGTGATCATCGCGATGGTCGGGTGCGCGGGGCCGCCATGGGCGTGGATCCGGTGCCCGGCCGCGTCGTCGTCGAACAGCAGCCGGGTCAGACCGCGCGCCCGCGCCTCCACGACCCGCCGGCCCTGGGCGACGTGGTCGTCGAAGAACGCCACCGTCCGCGCCGGGTCGAGCATGGACCAGTCGGCGGTCGACCAATCCGCCGTGCTGTAGCGGGCCTGCCGGTCGCGGTACTGCAGGCCCGACAGGTCCGGATCGTGGCAGAAGATCTGCGCCTGCGGGCGGGCCTGCCGGATCACCCAGGTCGTGAGCCCGCGGAAGACACCCGATTCGATCACGTAGTCGGGCTTCAGCGCCCGCATGGCGACGTAGAGCTGCAGCGCGCCGTTGAAGCCGCTGCCGCCGCGCCGCTGCCGGACGGGGGCGGTGGGTATCAGCGCCCAGAATGCCCGGACCTGCTCCAGGACGTCGCCGTCGGGGACGAGGCCGGCGGCGGCGAGATCGCGTTCCAGGATGGCGGCGGCCGATTCGAGCAGGGTGGCGACTTCGCGCGGCGAGGTCGGCCGGTGGGTCCAGTCGGGGGCGGCCGGGACGAGGTCGTAGCCCAGGCGGTCGAAGAACGGCGACAGCACCTTGCGGCGCAGGCGCTCCAGCATCACGGGCGGCCGGGCCTGCATCACGCGGCCTCCGCGCTGTGGGCGGCGCTGAAGCGCACCCGGTGTCCGGTCTCGACCGGGCGCATCGCCCCGGCCTCGTCGGGGGCCAGGCGGAACGGCTCCTCCCAGCGGGTCGGGTCGTTGCGGTCGGAGGCGACGGCCGCGAAGTCGAGGGGATGGTCCAGGCTCGGGTCGGGCACGGCGGCGAGCAGCGCCCGCGTGTAGGGATGGACGGGCCGGCGGAACAGGGCCGCGCGGGGCGCCTCCTCGACGATGCGGCCCCGGCACATCACGCTGATCGTGTCCGCCATGTAGTCGATCACTGCCAGATTGTGGGAAACGATGAGGTAGGAGAGGCCCAGGGCGGCCTGGAGATCCTTGAGCAGGTTCAGGATCTGCGCCTGGACCGAGACGTCGAGGGCCGAGACCGGCTCGTCGAGCACCAGCAGCCGCGGCTTCGGGGCGAGCGCCCGGGCGATCCCGATGCGCTGCCGCTGCCCGCCCGAGAAGGCGTGCGGGTACCGGCCGAGACCGCTGGGCTCCAGGCCGACCATCGCCATCAGGGCGCGGCAGCGCTCCCGCCGCTCCGCCGCCGGGACGCCGTGGATCTCCATCGGCTCCGACAGGATCTGCCGGACGGTCATGCGCGGATCGAGGGACGCGTAGGGGTCCTGGAACACGAACTGGACCGTGCGGCGATAGGCGAAGAGGGCGTCGCCGCTCAGGCCGTGGACGTCCCGCGGGCCGCTGCCGTCGTCGAACAGGATCCGCCCGGAATCCGGCTGGAGCGCCCGCATGATCATCTTCGAGACCGTGGTCTTGCCCGACCCGGACTCGCCGACGAGCCCCAGCGTCTGGCCCGCCGCCAAACTCAAGGAGACGTCGGACACGGCGTGGACGATCCGCGGCTTCTGCCACAGCCGACCGGCGCGCAGCGTGAAGCTCTTGCTCACCCCCTCCACCTGCAGGATCGGCCCGGCCAGGGGCGCGGGCGCCGGGCCGGGCGGGATCTCGGCCTTGGCCGGGCGGATCGGCGTGAGCCGCTCGCCGGGCGCCATGTCGAAGCGCGGCACCGCGTGGAGGAGCGCGCGGAGATAGGCGTGGCCCGGCGCGCGCATCACCGTGTCGCGCGGGCCCGCCTCGACGAGGCGTCCGCGGTAGAGGACGGCGACGTCGTGGGCGATGTTGGCGACCACGCCGAGGTCGTGGGTGATCAGCAGGATCGCCATCCCGGTCTCCTCCTGGAGCCGGGCCAGCAGGGCGAGGATCTGGGCCTGGGTGGTGACGTCGAGCGCGGTGGTCGGCTCGTCGGCGACGAGGAGGGCGGGTTTCAGGATCAGCGCCATGGCGATCATGGCGCGCTGGCGCAGGCCGCCGGACAGCTCGAACGGGTAGGTCCGCAGGGCGCGGTGCGGGTCCGGGAAGCCGACCCGGGCCAGCGCCCCCTCGGTCCGGGCATCGGCCTCCTTGCGGTCGGCCCCGGTGTGGATGCGCAGCGCCTCGCCGATCTGGTCGCCCACCGTGTGGAGCGGTGACAGGCAGGTCATGGGCTCCTGGAAGATCATGGCGATGCGCTGGCCACGGATCGCCCGCATCGCCTCGCCCTCGGAGGGGAGCCGCGCGATGTCGGCCTCGACCTCGCCGTCCCGGAACAGGATCTGACCGCGGGTGATGGCGGCGGAGGGCGGCAGGATCCGCAGAATCGCCTGGGCGGTCACCGACTTGCCCGAACCGGACTCGCCGACCAGGGCGAGGGTGCGGCCGCGGTGAACGTCGAGGGACAGGCCGTGCAGCGCCTCGAACGGACCGCTCTCCGTGCGGAACGCGACCGCGAGGTCGCGGATGGACAATAGCGGGCTCAACCCGTCCTCGCGATCTGTGAGACCTGAGACTTAGATGCCGCCGGCCCCTTGTCCATCGCGGACGCGCCGAAGTGCGCCCGAACATCCACGACCTGTATCGCCGGGTGCCGCAGGAGGTTGGCCACCAGCGCGCCAACGAAGTCCCAGACGGCCTCGTCGTGGACGCGGTGGTGCGTCAGCAGGCCGAGCGGCCGCTCCGGCGCGCCCGCGATGTCGGCGGCGAGGCCGCGCAGCAGGGCTTCCGGATCGCGCAGGGACCGGCTGCCCCGCCAGTCGATCGGATCGATGGTGGCATCGAGCCGGCGCAAACCCGGGATCGACGGGCCGGGCACGGCCGAGAGGCCGCGATAGCCGAGATCCGGCAGGGCGGCGGCGAGTTCCGGCGCGACGCGGTTCCACGGCGGCACGAAGACAGGCAGCAGCGAGCCTTCCGGCAGACGCTGCCGGGCGATCCGGAGGCCGGCAGCGGCGTCGGCGACCAGGGTGTCGAGCGGGCGGTGCGCGCCGAACTCGGCCCGCTTCTCGCCCGGCGGGGCGTGATTGTGGTGGGCGAGGCCGTGGACGGCGACGGATACACCGGCAGCCGCTTCGAGCCGCCGCGGCAGCGAGGCGTCGATGCCGGCCGGGATCGCGGCGAGGAGCAGCGGGACGCCGTGGTGCTCGGCGAGACCGATGAGGCGGTCGAGGTCCGGACCGCCCGCGACCGCGTCGTCGTCGCGCCAGAACAGCGGCACGCGCAGGCCCCGCGCTGCGACGGCGTCGAGAGCACGGCGGAGAGCGTCGAGGGCCGGCTCGGCCGGCTTAGCCCGGACGGGGCGGGATCGCTCGCCCCCGCGGAGGGATTCGACCAGCGCGACCGTGCGCGCTGCGCCGTCCCGATCGATCCCGGGATCGCCGGGCGCGGGGAGGACGCCCCGCGACGCGATGGCCTGCACCAGGGTCCCGGGCGTCAGCTCCGATTCCGGCAGCACCCGGGCGAGGCCCCGGGCGGCGAGGCGCTCGGCGCGCAGGCGCTGCTCGGTCTCGCCGCCGGCCTCGAAGGGCACGAGGACAGCGGGTGTGCCGGTGGCGAGGAGATCGACGGCCGTGTTGTAGCCGCACTGGCTGACCGACAGGGCGGCGCCGGCCAGGAGCGCGCGATAGTCCGGCTGGGCGCGACCGAGGATGCCGGGCGCGAGACCGTGACCGATCTCGGACAGCTCGGCCTCGGGGACGCCGTGGCCGGCGAGGATCCGCCAGCCGAGATCCGGCCGAAGCCGGGCCGCGCCTGCGGCCGCGCGCAGCAGGACCAGCCCGGCCGGTCCGGATCCGGCGGCGACCACCACGCCGGAGCGGCGCGAGGCCGGCGCGGGCACGGTCCCCTCGTCCACGTAGCCGGTGTAGCGGACCTTCGCGGCGGTGGCCGCGTCGAGGGGCCACGAGGCCTCGAGGGGGATCAGGGCCGGGTCGCCGTGCACCAGCACGGCGTCGTAGAGGTCCGCCACACGCGCGTGCGCCTGGGCGATCCGCTCCGGCTTGGTCGAGGCCACGAGGACGTCGCGCACGGAGGCGAGGACGAGCGGGCGCGGCCGCCGGGCGCGGGCCGCGTCCACCAGGGCGAGGAACTCGGCCGCCAGGGCGCGCCGGCCGAACGGGAACAGCTCGGTGATCACCGCCTCAGGCTCGAAGGCCGCCAGGGTATCGACCATCAGGGCCCGGCGGCGTTCGAGGAGCGCCGGCCCGGCCGGGCGTCCGTCGGAATCCAGCAGCGTCGAGAAGTCCGTGCCGGCGATCCGGAGCGGCGGCAGCTGCACGCGGCGCAACCCGTCCTGTCGGACCATCGGTGCCGGGACGCCGCCCGAGACCAGCATCGTCTCGTGGTCGGCCGCCGCGAAGGCGCGGGCGATGGCGGCCGCGCGGGTGAGGTGCCCCGCGCCGAGCAGATGCGTGACCGCGATCAGGACGCGCACGCGGACAACTCCGATTCGCGGGCGGCCGCGCCCTGCGGCAGACCCGCGGACGCGCGCAGCCGGCCGGCGATCAGCGCGATCGCCGCTTCCGCGGAGAAGTCCTGCACGAGCCGGGCCAGGGCCGCCGCGCCGAGCCGCTGACGGAGGCGCGGATCGCCCGCGAGACGCGACAGGGCCTCGGCCAGCGCCGCCGGCTCGCCGGGCGGCGTCAGGACGCCGTGGACACCGTCGGTGATGAATTCCGGCGTGCCGGCGAAGGCGGTTGCCAGGATCGGCAGCGCCTGGCTCGCGGCCTCCATCAGCACGTTCGGCAGGCCGTCGCGATCGCCGCCGGGGGCGGGCTTCGTCGGCAGGACGAAGAGGTCCGCCGCGCGCATGGCCTCGATCACCGCGGGCTGCGCCAGGGCGCCGCGGAAGCGGACCCGCTCCGCCAGGCCGCAGGCAGCGACCCGGGCCTCCAGGGCTTCGCGCCGCTCGCCACTGCCGATCAGGTCGAGCCGCCAGTGCAGGTGCGCGGGCAGGGCGGCGAGGGCGTCGATGAGATCGTCGTGCCCCTTCTTGGCGACGAGCCGGCCGACACAGAGGAGCCGGAGGGGGCGGTCCGGGTCCGTCCCGTCGCGCGGCTCGCGCGGCGGCGGCGCGTCGGGGAACCGGGCGAGATCGAGCCCGTGATAGGCGAGGAGCGTCCGGCCCGGGGCGAGGCTGTCGAGCCGGGCGAGGCCGTCACGGGTGCAGGTCACGCCCCATTCGGCGTCGCGCAGCTTCTCGGCCAGTTCCCAGTCGGGCGTGGTCCAGATGTCCTTGGCATGCGCCGAGAAGCTCCACCGGCGCCCGGTCAGGAGCGCGGCGTAGCGGGCGACGCTGGCCGGCGTGTGCAGGAAGTGCACGTGGATATGGGCGACCTCGGCCGGCAATTCCCGGGCGAGGACCAAGGCCTGCCCGAGGCGCCGCAGCCGCGACGCCGTCGGATCGCGCCGGAGATCGCGGGCGAACAGCGCCAGGAGCGCGGGCAGGTTCGGCCGCCGGAGCGCGGCGCCGAGGCCTCGGAGCACCCGCAGCGGCGCGTCGCGCAGGTACTCGGGCAGGTAGGCGGCCTCCGCGCGGATCTGCGCGTGCATCGGATGGCGGGCCCGATCGGTCGGGCGCCGGAGGGACCAGATCTCGAGAGCCAGTCCGCACCGTTCCAGCGCCAGCAACTCCTGCGCGATGAAGGTCTCGGAGAGCCGCGGATAGCCCTTCAGCACCACGGCGACCCGTTTGGCGCTCACGAATAGGCCTGCAGGTACGGCCGGGCCGCGACGTCCGCGCCGCCGCGGGCGGTCAGCGCCCGGACGCGGCGCGCGACCGCGTCGAGGCCGTCCAGGAGACCCGGCACCAGAACCCGCGACGGCGGGTCCTGTCCCGGCAGGTCGCGGAGCGCCGCCGCCATGCGCCCGGGCGCCCGGCCTTCCGCCTCCATCAGCACCCGCGCGAGGCCGAGCCGCTCGGCCGCCAGCGCCCGGATCGCCTGTTCCCGCCGCGGCTCGGTCCGGGGCACGAGGATCGCCCGGCGGTCGAAGGACAGGATCTCGCAGAACGTGTTGTAGCCCCCCATTGCGACGACGCCGGCGGCCTTGCGCATCAGGAACTCGATCTCGCTGTCGAAGGTGATGGCCGCGATCCGGTCACCGAGGCGGCGGATGCGCGCCATGAACCCGTCGCGGATGCCGGCATCGAGGAAGGGACCGAAGGCGATGAGCGCGGGCAGGGGGATCGCGGGATCGGCCTCGTAGGCGGCGATCACCCAGTCGATCAGGGCCGCCCCGTCGCCGCCGCCGCCCGGCGTCACCAGGATGAAGGGGCCGTTCGCGATCGGGGGCTCCTCGCGGCCGGCGCGGCGCTCCGGGAGGTCGCGGCGGAGATAGCCGGTGTAGATCAGGCGCCCGTCGATGCGGGCGGCCATCTCGGGCTCCATCGGCAGCGCCGCCAGGGGCTCGTGGATCCGGCTCAGCCCGTACACCCAGATCTCGTCGTAGAAACGCACCATCGTCTCGGCCGCGCCCTTGCGCTCCCATTCGGGGACGAGGCGGTCGGCGTCGTCGAGGACGTCGCGCAGGCCCAGGACGAGGCGGATGTCGCGGGCCGCGGCCTTCTCCAGCACCGGCAGCAACTCGCCGTGGAAGCCGGCCGGTTCCTTGTCGACGATGATCAGGTCGGGCCGAAAGGCGTCGCAGGCCTGGGCGATGATCGCGGAACGCTGCGCGACGGTGCGCGCCAGCGGGGTCGCGCCGTCGAGGCTCGCGTAGCCGCCGTCGGCGAACTTGGTCACCGGCGGCAGCCTGACCGTCCGGACGCCCGCCGCGAAGGCGAAGCGGTCGACCACCGGGGAGCCCGAGACGATCATCGCCCGGGCGCCGCGGTTGCACGCCACGATCGCGTTGGCGATCGCCCGCGAGCGGCGCAGATGGCCGAGCCCGAAGGTGTCGTGGCTGTAGATCAGGACGCGCGGGGCCGGAGACGCCTCGTCCAGTCGCATCGATGTGATCGCCCCGGTTTGACGGCGCGAGGATCGCAGCCGCCGCCCTCTTGCACAAGCCGGGCCGGGCCGCAAACACCCCTGTTAACGGGCCCGGAACCGCGCGCGCCTAGGCTGCCGCGGAATCCGGACGCGGAAATCCTCCGTCATGCCAGCGCCCATCGAGACCCGCGTGCCGGGCTCACCGACAGCACGCGCCGCCGCGCTCCGGTCAGATCTCGCGCATCTCCTGAGCAGCGATGACCGGCTGTTCGCCTTCGGCAGGCGGGCGGCCTGGGTGCTGCTGCCGTTCGGCCTCGCCATGGTCCTCCTCGTCTACGGGACCGGCCCGGACCCGCGGCGCAACTGGTACGGCGACCCCCTCGGCAACGACTTCGTCCAAGTCTGGGTGGCGGGCCGCTCGGCGCTGGAGGGGCGGGGGGCGGACCCCTACGACCTGCCGGTGCACCTGGCGAACCTGAAGGCGGCCTGCGGGCAGGCGTGCCGGTTCGCGTGGCACTATCCCCCGGTGTTCCTCCTGCCGGCGGCCGCGATGGCACTGCTGGATCTGCAGCCGGCCTACCTGCTCTGGACCGCGCTCTCCCTCGCCCTGTTCGCGCTCGCGATGCGGGTCGCGGCCGGCCGGCGGGACGCGGCCCTCGTCGCGCTCGCGCACCCGCTCGTGCTCTGCAACCTCGTCTACGGCCAGAACGGCCTGTTCACCGCGTCGCTGCTGACCCTCGGCGCGGTGCTCGTCGATCGCCGACCGTGGCTCGCCGGGCTCTGCTTCGGCCTGCTGGCCTACAAGCCGCACTTCGCGGCGCTCGCCCCCCTGCTCCTGCTCGTGACGGGACGGCGCGAATGCCTGGCCGCCTGCGCGTCGACGGTGCTGGCCCTCTGCCTCGCGTCGCTGGCGCTGTTCGGGACGGCGCCCTGGACCGGCTTCCTGGGCACGCTCGGGGACACGAACCGGATCATCCTGCAGAACGCGGCGGCGAGCCTCAACCTCAACGCCAGCGCGTTCGGCGCGGTGCGCCTGCTCGGCGGCTCGATGGCCGCCGCCTGGACGGCGCAGGGTCTCGTCGCCGTACTGGCGCTCGGCCTCGCCTTCCGCGCCTGGTCCCGGCCCACCGACCCGACGCTGCGCGCGGCCGCGCTCCTCGTCTCGGCGCCGCTGCTGTCACCGTACCTCCCGGTCTACGACCTGGCGCCGCTCGTGCCGGCCGTGCTCCTCCTGGCGCTCGCCGCGCACCGCGCGGGCGGCCTGCGGCCGCGCGAGCGGGCCCTGCTCTGCGCGGTGCCGCTCTTCGCGGTCGTCCGGGAGGCGGCCGCGCTGACCGGCTTCCCCCTCGGCCTCGTGCTGAGCATCGCGACCTTCGCCTGCATCGCGGAGCGCGTCATGCCGCGGAGCGTCACCCCGAGCCGACGGCGATCCGGGACGGGCGCCGCCGAGGCCCTCACGGAGCCAGCGGCCGCGGGATCCGGAAGGGCAGCATGAGTCGCACCATCGGGTTGCGGAACCGGTCGAGCGACAGGCTCTCGTGCATGGCCCGGACCGGCTCGCCGCCCAGCGTCGAGGCGAGCAGCGAGCGGGCGTAGAACGGCGTGTCCTCGTAGGTCGCGAGCACCCGCGAGCGGCCGCCGTCGCTGCGGGTCTCGCGCGGCATCCGCCAGAAGCGCGTCGCCGGGAGCGCCGCGCCGGGCGGCGGCCGGATCTCGCGGCGGCTGCCGTCCGCGGAGAACCGGAGCGACAGGTTCTGGCCGCCGCCGTCGCGGTGATGGACGTCGTAGAGGATCGCCGCGCCGTCCGGCAGGTCGGCCCGGCACCATGTCCACCGCGAGAAGGCGGCCTCCAGCGGTTCGTCGCCGTCGTTGGTGTCGAAGTAGCCGCTCCCGCTCCAGCGAAGGTCTGGCGCGTCGAAATCGACCTCCACCCGCGAGGACGGCGACATCGGCCACCAGCGGTGGCGCCCGGCCCGGTCGAGATGGAACGGGCCGCCCGTGAACCCGCGCGGCTCGAGACGCACGGTGCCGCGGATCCTCCGGGGCAGGGGCGCGCCGCGCTCATCGATCCGCACCGTCAGCGCCGTGCCGTCCCAGTGCATGGCGCTGGGTCCGACGGCGATGTGGTCGGCGCTGCGCGACAGGCTGGTTGCGCGGCGCTCGGTCATGGCGAAGCGGCCGCGGTCGCCGTAGAGCACCACGTTCATGGCGCAGTGGGCGAAGGGGTCCTTCTCGGCGCTCCAGGCGTAGTAGGGCGAGAACACGCTGCCGATGAAGGCGATGATCGTGAGGCCCTGGCGGCCGTCGTCGCTCACCGCATCGACGTACCACCACGCGTAGCCGCCCCGCGCGACCGCGCCATCGAATCGCGGTCGTCCAGGATCGCTGCCGCTGCCAGCCGCCCCGACTGCGCCGCCATCGGCACGCCCGGGCCGGGATGGATCGAGCCCCCCGCGAGATAGAGGCCCGGCACCGCCGTCCGCGCGCCCGCGCGCTTGAAGGTCGTCGCCCATCCCTGTGCCGCCCGACCGTAGAGGGCTCCGCCCGTCCCGGGGAAGAGGGCGTCGAAGTCCCGCGGCGTCGTCGTGACCGCCGACGACGTGAAGTCCAGGGTGAGCCCGCAGGCCTCCAGCCGGCGGATCAGGTTCCTCTCGCATCTCTCGATCTCCGGCGGCTGAAGGGGGCGCTCCCGGCCATCCGCCGGAGCGTTGACGAGCAGGAGCAGGCGTTCCGGCCCCCGCGGCGCGGCGCCCGCCGCATCCCGGTCCTGGGCACAGACGTAGACGGTCGGGTCGTCGGGCAGGCGGCGGGCGCGCAGGAGCGCGTCGAACTCGGCCCGGTAGTCGCGCGAGAAGAACACCGTGTGGTGCGCCAGCGGGAAACCCGCCGGCACCGCCTCCGCGCAGAGCGTGACCGCGGAGAGCGAGCGCTCGCCGGGCGCGAGCCGCTCGCCGGCGGCGGCCGCATCGGGCCCGAGCAGCCCCGCCCCCAGGGCCGCGCAGTCCGCGTTGCAGACGACGTAGTCGGCGGCCACAGTCGTGCCGTCGCTCAGGCGCACGCCGGTGACGCGGCCGCCGTCCGCGAGGATTTGCGCGACCTCCGCGCCGTACCGGAAGGTCGCGCCGCGCTCCGCCGCCAGATCGGCCACCGCCCGCGCGAGGCCGCTGAGCCCTCCCGCGACGGTCCAGACGCCGGCCTGCTCCACGTGGGCGACGAGCATCAGCGTCGCCGGTGCCGTGAAGGGCGAGGCGCCGCAATAGGTGGCGTAGCGGCCGAACAGCTGGAGCAGTCGCGGGTCGCGAAAGTACGCCCCCAGCGCCGACCAGAGCGTCGTGAAGGGCTGGATTCGCCAGAGATCGCCGAGGCCCGAGAGCCCGACCCGCTGCGCGAGGCCGGCGGGACCCGTCCGGCCCTCGCGGATGAAGGGCCCTTCGAGGGTGCGGTAGACCTCGGCGGAGCGGGCGCAGAAGCGTCGGTAGCCGTCCGCCTCGCGCGGTCCCGCGAAGGCCGCGATCGCGTCCGCGGACGCGTCGATATCGGCGAAGAGGTCGAGACGCTCGTCCCGGCTCCAGGCGTGACGGGCGAGGAGCCTTGCCGGTGACAGGGCGACCCGGTCGCCGAGATCCGCCCCGCACTCGGCGAACAGCTCCTCGAGAACCCAGCGCATCGTGAAGACGGTCGGACCGGCCTCGACGGCGCGGTCCCCGACCGGGACGGCGCGCATCTTCCCGCCGGGCTGCGGCGCGCGCTCGAGGATTGTCGTCTCGAAGCCGACATGGGCGAGCCGCAGGGCGGCGGCGAGGCCACCGATCCCGGCACCGATCACGACGACGCGCTCCTGCGCCACGGCCGCTCCGAACTCCCCCACCACGGGATTGATCTCCCCTCCGCAAAGTGTCAATAAGAAATGACACCTGTTGCTGACAACCGCATACAACACGGGAGGCAACGATATGGAGTCCGGTCGGCGGATCGAGATGGCGCTGGATCGCGCCGTTGCGCACGCGGAGGCGCCCGGCGCCCCGCCCCTTCTGGCGGAGGCTCTCCGCTACGCGGTGTTTCCCGGCGGCCATCGGATCCGGCCGCGCCTCTGCCTCTCGGTGGCCCGCGCCTGCGGCGACGACGACCCGGCGGGGTCCGTGGCGGCCGCCGCCGCTATCGAGCTCCTGCACTGCGCCTCACTGGTCCACGACGACCTGCCGTGCTTCGACGACGCGCCGATGCGGCGGCAGAAGCCCTCCGTCCACGTCGCCTTCGGCGAGCCGATCGCCGTCCTGACCGGCGACGCCCTGATCGTCCTCGCCTTCGAGACCCTCGCGCGGTCCGTCGGGCCTCATCCGGCGCGCCTCGGGCGCCTCGTCGGACTCCTCGGCCGCGCCGCGGGGTCGCCGTCCGGCATCGCGGCCGGGCAGGCCTGGGAATCGGAGGCGCATATCAGCCTCAGCGACTATCAGCAGGCGAAGACGGGCGCCCTGTTCGCCGCCGCCACCGTGGCGGGTGCCGCGGCGGCGGGCGCGGATCCGGAACCCTGGCGCCGCCTCGGCGAGTGCCTCGGCGAGGCCTATCAGGTCGCCGACGACCTGCGCGACGTCGCCTGCCGGCAGGAGGAGATCGGCAAGCCCGCCGGGCGCGACGCGACGCTGGGCCGCCCCAACGCCGCCGCCCTGCTGGGGACCGGCGGCGCGATGGAGCGCCTGTCCCGGCTGACCCGCGAGGCGATCGCGGCGATCCCGCCCTGTCCGGGCGTGGCCACGCTCACCGCCGAGATCGAGGCGCAGGCGCGGCTGTTCCTGCCCGCGAGCCTGCGCGCGGTGGCGGTCTGAGCGCCGGATCGCTCCCCGGAACCGGCACGGTGCCGCCCGTGCCGCCCGCGTGGGCGGACAGGTGGCTCGCGTGGCGCAACCGCCTTGTCGCCAGCCCCCGGTTCCAGCGCTGGGCGGCGGGTTTTCCGCTGACGCGCCGCATCGCGCAGCGCAACACGCGCGCGCTGTTCGATCTCTGTGCCGGCTTCGTCTACGCGCAGGTCCTGACCGCCTGCATCCGCCTCGACCTGTTCGCGATCCTCGCGGAGGGCCCGCAGACGGTCGACGCGCTGGCGCGGCGGCTCGACCTCACGCCCGACGCGGCACGACGCCTGCTGCGCGCCGCCGAGTCCCTCGGTCTGCTGCGCGCCCTGTCGAATGACCGATTCGGGCTCGCCGACCTGGGCGCGGCCCTCGTCGGCAATCCCGGCATCGCCGCCATGATCGAGCATCACGCGCTGCTCTACGCGGATCTCGCGGATCCGGTCGCCCTGCTGCGCGGACAGGCCCAGCCGACCCGCCTCGCGGGCTACTGGCCCTACGCGGCCGGGGCGACGGGCGACGCGCGCACGGTGGCTCCCTACAGCGGCCTGATGGGTGCCTCGCAGGCGCTGATCGCCGAGGATGTGCTCGACGCCTGCGACCTGTCGCGCGTCCGGCACCTCATGGATGTCGGCGGCGGCGAGGGCGCCTTCCTGCAGGCCGTGGCGGCGCGGCACGCCGGCCCCCGCCTGACCCTGTTCGACCTGCCGGCCGTCGCCGACCGCGCCCGAGCGCGCCTCGACCAATCCGGCCTCGGCGTCAGGATCGCCTGTCGCGGAGGCGACTTCCACGGCGGGCTGCCCGCGGGCGCCGACACGATCACCCTGGTGCGGATCGTCCACGATCACGACGACGCGCCGGCCCAGGCACTGCTGCGGGCGGCCTACACGGCGCTGCCGCCGGGCGGCACGCTGCTCATCGCGGAGCCGATGGCCGGGACGCCCGGCGCGGAGCCGGTCGGCGACGCCTATTTCGGCTTCTACCTCCTGGCGATGGGCTCCGGCCGGCCGCGCCGGGCCGAGGAGCTGCGCGCGATGCTCGCGGCCGCAGGTTTCAGCGCCACGCACGAGCATCCGACACGTCGCCCCCTGCTCGCGCGGGTGCTGAGAGCTCAAAAAACAGGCCCAGCCAAGTAAGTGAGACTTGACGCTGACCTGTGTCTATCTAGGATGACACATAGCGGCTTCGCACCAGAGAGAGTCGCAACGCAAAGGGTGGACACTTCCAGCCATGGACGCTCTGGCCGTCATTCTGGAAAACCCGGAGCACCTCTCGGTTCAGCGCCTGGCCCTGACGCCGCCCACTGACGCGGACGCGGTCGTAGCGGTGTCCTGGAGCGGGATCAGCACCGGCACCGAGCGCCTGCTCTGGTCGGGGCGGATGCCGCCCTTCCCAGGCATGGGCTACCCCCTGGTGCCGGGCTACGAATCCGTCGGGACGGTCGTGGAGGCGGATGCCGGCGCTTCGGTCCGGGTCGGCCAGACCGTCTACGTCCCGGGGGCCCGCTGCTTCGGCGCCGTTCGCGGCCTGTTCGGAGGCGCCGCGTCCCATCTGGTCGCACCGGCCGCCCGCCTCGTGCCGGTGGACGAGGCCCTCGGCGAGCAGGCCTGCCTCCTGGCCCTCGCGGCGACCGCCCATCGCGCCCTCGGGCGCCTCGCCCCCGGCGCGGCTCCGCTCATCGTCGGGCACGGCGTCCTCGGCCGGCTGCTCGCGCGGCTGACCCTGGCTGCGGGCGCCGCGCCCACCGTCTGGGAGACGGACCCCGTGCGCGCAGCCGGCGAGCACGGATACACCGTCGTCGCGCCCGACGCGGATCCCCGGCGCGACTACGCGACGATCACGGATGTCAGCGGCAACGCCGCCGGCCTCGACGACCTGATCGCCCGGCTCGCACCGGGGGGCGAGATCGTCCTCGCCGGGTTCTACGAGGCGCCCCTCAGCTTCGCTTTCCCGCCCGCCTTCATGCGCGAGGCCCGGATCCGGATCTCGGCCGAGTTCAGGCCCGAGGACACGGTGGCGGTGACGCGGATGATCGAGAGCGGCCGGCTCTCCCTCGACGGGCTGATTACCCACCGTGCCCCGGCGGCACAGGCCCAGGACGCCTACCGCACCGCGTTCGCGGATCCGGGCTGCCTGAAGATGATCCTCGACTGGAGGGACGCCGCGTGAACGTTCAGCTCAACAAGGCTGCCCTGTCCCAGGCGACTCAGCTCCGCGCCGAGGCCGCGATCGAGCCCGATGCCGTGTCCACCGCACCGGCGAAGAAAGAAACGCAGATCATCGCGATCTACGGCAAGGGCGGCATCGGCAAGTCGTTCACCCTCGCCAATCTCAGCTACATGATGGCCCAGCAGGGCAAGAAGGTCCTGCTGATCGGCTGCGACCCGAAGAGCGATACGACCTCGCTCCTCTTCGGCGGCAAGGCCTGCCCGACCATCATCGAGACGTCGACCAGGAAGAAGCTCGCGGGCGAGTCGGTCGCGATCGGCGACGTCTGCTTCAAGCGCGACGGCGTCTACGCCATGGAGCTCGGCGGTCCCGAAGTCGGGCGCGGCTGCGGCGGCCGCGGCATCATCCACGGCTTCGAGCTTCTGGAGAAGCTGGGCTTCCACGAGTGGGGCTTCGACTTCGTCCTCCTCGACTTCCTCGGCGACGTGGTCTGCGGCGGCTTCGGCCTGCCGATCGCCCGGGACATGTGCCAGAAGGTCATCGTCGTCGGCTCGAACGACCTGCAGTCGCTCTACGTCGCCAACAACGTCTGCTCGGCGGTCGAGTATTTCCGCAAGCTCGGGGGCAATGTCGGCGTCGGCGGCCTCGTGATCAACAAGGACGACGGCACCGGCGAGGCCCAGGCCTTCGCGGAGGCGGCCGGCATCCCGGTCCTGGCCTCGATCCCGGCCGACGAGGACATCCGCCGCAAGAGCGCGAATTACGAGATCATCGGCAAGCCGGACGGGCGCTGGGGCACCCTGTTCGCGGAACTCGCCGCCAATGTCGCGGAGGCCGCGCCGCACCGCCCGACGCCGCTCTCGCAGGACGGGCTGCTCGGCCTGTTCTCCAGCGAGACCACCGGCCGCGACGTCGTGCTGGTTCCGGCGACCCACGAGGACATGTGCGGCGTCGCCCACGTGTCCAAGCCGTCCCTCGAAGTCGTGTACGACGAGGTCTGACGCGCATGGCCGTCTCCCTCGACATCGCCGATCTGCGGGCCCGCAAGGCGCCGGCCACCGTCGACCTCGCCGCGGCGCAGAGCGACGGCCTGGGTTGCCACGCCGGCAAGGACGCGATGGTGGCGGCCGCGGAAGCCGCCGGCCTATCGGAGACCCTGGCGCAGCTGCGCGAGGATTATCCCCAGGGCCCGCACGACCAGCCGCAGAGCATGTGCCCGGCCTTCGGCTCGCTGCGGGTCGGTCTGAGGATGCGCCGCACGGCGACGATCCTGTCGGGCTCGGCCTGCTGCGTGTACGGCCTGACCTTCACATCGCATTTCTACGGGGCGCGGCGCAGCGTCGGCTACGTGCCGTTCAACTCCGAGACGCTCGTCACCGGCAAGCTGTTCGAGGACATCCGCGAGGCGGTCCACGCGACTGCGAAGCCGGAGGATTACGACGCCGTCGTCGTCATCAACCTCTGCGTTCCGACGGCCTCCGGTGTGCCGCTGCGCCTGCTGCCGAAGGCGATCGACGGCGTCCGGGTGATCGGGATCGACGTGCCGGGCTTCGGCGTCCCGACCCACGCCGAGGCCAAGGACGTGCTCGCCGGCGCCATGCTCAAGGTCGCACGCGCGGAGGCCGAGCAGGGGCCCGTCGCCGCCCCCCGCGGTGGCCGTTCCGAGCGCCCGAGCGTCGCGCTGCTGGGCGAGGTCTTCCCGGCCGACCCGGTGGTGATCGGATCGCTCCTGGAGCCGCTGGGACTCTCGGCCGGCCCGGTCGTGCCGACCCGAGAATGGCGCGAGCTCTACGCGGCCCTCGACTGCGCGGCGGTGGCGGCGATTCACCCGTTCTACACGGCGTCGATCCGCGAGTTCGAGGCGGCCGGCCGCCCGATCGTCGGCTCCGCTCCCGTGGGCGTCGACGGGACCGCCGACTGGCTCGACCGGATCGGCGAGGCCTGCGGTGTCGCTCGCGCGACCGTCGAGGCGGCCAAGAACCGCATCCTGCCCGGCATCCGCGGCGCGCTCGGCGCGATGCCGATCAAGGGGCGGATCACGCTCTCGGGCTACGAGGGATCGGAGCTGCTCGTGGCGCGCCTCCTCGTCGAGAGCGGCGCCGAGGTCCCCTATGTCGGCACCGCCTGCCCGCGCACGCCCTGGTCGGAGGCGGATCGCGACTGGCTCGAGTCTCGCGGAACGGAGGTCCGATACCGGGCCTCCCTCGAGGATGATCTGTTCGCCTTCGAAGCGCTGAAGCCCGATCTCGCCATCGGCACGACGCCGGTCGTGCAGCGAGCCAAGGAGCGCGGCACGCCGGCGCTCTACTTCACCAACCTGATCTCGGCGCGCCCGCTGATGGGCGCGGCCGGCGCCGGGTCGCTCGCCACGGTGATCAACGCCGCCCTCGGCAACAGGGCGCGGTTCGACGCCATGCGCGACTTCTTCGAGGGCGTCGGCACCGGCCACGCCGCGGGCGTCTGGCAGGAGGTGCCGCAGAAGCGCCAGGGACCGAAGATCGAGGGCCCCAAGAAGCCGATCGGGGAGATGGCCTGATGCTCATCCTCGATCACGACAGGGCCGGCGGCTACTGGGGCGCGGTCTACGTCTTCACGGCGATCAAGGGCCTGCAGGTCGTCATCGACGGCCCCGTCGGCTGCGAGAACCTGCCGGTCACCTCGGTGCTGCACTACACCGACGCGCTGCCGCCGCACGAGCTGCCGATCGTGGTCACCGGGCTCGCCGAGGAGGAACTCGGCCGGCACGGCACCGAGGGCGCCATGAAGCGCGCCCACGCGACCCTCGATCCGGGCCAGCCCAGCGTCGTGGTCACCGGCTCCATCGCCGAGATGATCGGCGGGGGGGTGACGCCGGAGGGCACGGGGCTCCAGCGCTTCCTGCCGCGCACGATCGACGAGGACCAGTGGCAGGCCGCCGACCGGGCGATGCGCTGGCTCTGGCAGGAGTACGGGGCGAAGAAGTTCGCCAAGAAGGGCATTCCGGCCCGGCCCGAGAAGAAGCCCGGCGAGAAGCCGCGGGTGAACCTGATCGGCCCGGCCTACGGCACCTTCAATATGCCGTCCGACCTCGCGGAGATCCGGCGGCTGGTCGAGGGGATCGGCGCCGAGGTGAACCTCACCTTCCCGCTGGGCGCCCACCTCGCCGACGTGCCGAAGCTGGTCAACGCCGACGCCAACATCTGCCTCTACCGGGAGTTCGGGCGGCTGCTCTGCGAGGATCTGGAGCGCCCGTACCTGCAGGCGCCGATCGGCATCCTGTCCACGACCAAGTTCCTGCGCTCGCTCGGCGCGATCCTGGGCCTCGATCCCGAGCCGTTCATCGAGCGGGAGCGGCACACCACGATCAAGCCGGTCTGGGACCTCTGGCGCTCGGTGACGCAGGACTTCTTCGGGACCGCGAGCTTCGGCATCGTCGCGACCGAGACCTACGCGCGCGGCGTGCGCCACTTCCTCGAAGACGAGATGGGCCTGCCCTGCCACTTCGCCTTCGGGCGCTCGGCGGGTCTGAAGCCCGACAACGCGGCCGTCCGCGCCGCCGTCGCGGCCAAGCCGCCGCTGGTGCTGTTCGGCTCGTTCAACGAACGGATGTACCTCGCCGAGTGCGGCGCCCGAGCGACCTACGTACCGGCCTCGTTCCCCGGCGCGATCATCCGGCGGCACACCGGCACGCCGTTCATGGGCTACGCCGGGGCGACCTACCTGGTCCAGGAGGTCTGCAACGCCCTGTTCGACACCCTCTTCCACATCCTGCCGCTCGCCCGCGACATGGACAAGGTCGAGGCCACTCCCACGCGGCGGCACGCCGAGCTGCCGTGGGACGAGGCCGCCCGGCAGGCACTCGACGCCCTCGTCGAGGCCCAGCCGGTGCTCGCCCGGATCTCTGCGGCCAAGCGCCTGCGCGACGCCGCCGAGCGGGCTGCCCGGGACACCGAGGCCGCCGCCGTAGCGCCCGCCCACGTGGCGCGGGCCCGGGCCGCCCTCGCGGGAGGAGTGCCCGCATGAGCCGCCTTTCCGTTTCACCCAGAGGAGACCTGACGATGCGAACGATGGTCCCGACCGGCCGCCAGCACCAGGAAGCGTTTCAGTTCCGGCTGATCCTGACGGCGACCTACCCGTTCTTCCTCGCCGCCGCGGCGCTGAACCGGTTCCGGCCCAGCCGCGAGACGGCCCGCCCGGGCCTCGCGCCGGCGCGCCGCTCGGTCTTCGGCGAGGCCCGCGCCATGGCGGTTCAGGCGATCCCCTTCGCCTTCATGGGCTGAAACGCCCCTGAGCGAGACGCTTCCGTCCGGTCACGCGGGGGAAGTCGGGCCGTGACAGCCGAAAGGCATCGCGGCTGAACCCGTCGCGCCTCGCCAGAGGCGCGGCCAACACACGGAGGTCTGAACGATGGCGAGTGGACCCGTCACAACAGAAAGACCGAGCAGCCTGTCCGGGCTGACGGAACCGGAAGCCAAGGAGTTCCACGCGATCTTCCTGACGAGCTTCCTCATCTTCACGGCGATCGCCGTGGTCGCCCACATCCTCGTCTGGCTGTGGCGTCCGTGGCTCCCCGGACCGCAGGGCTACGCCTCTCTCGAGGGCGTTCGCGATGCGGCCCACGCCCTCGTCACGATGATCAGCTGAGGAGGATCGGATGCACAAGGTTTGGTTGCTCTTCGATCCGCGGCGCACGCTGGTGGCTCTGTTCACCTTCCTCTTTATCCTGGCGCTGCTGATCCACTTCATCCTGCTCTCGACCGACCGGTTCAACTGGCTGGACGGCCCGAGAAACAACAAGGCGGCCCAGAACACCATCACGCTCGCGCTGCCGCAGATGCCGGCCTGAGTGCCGGTCCGGACCGCGGCGCGCGAGGGCCGCGGTCCACCAACTTTCTTCTTCTCCGGCCTGACTGAGGAGCAGCCGCCATGGCGATGCTGAGCTTCGAGCGCAAATACAGGGTTCGCGGCGGCACCTTGCTCGGAGGCGACCTGTTCGACTTCTGGGTCGGGCCGTTCTTCGTCGGTTTCTTCGGCGTCGTCGGTATGTTCTTCACGGTGCTGGGCACCGCGCTCGTCATCTACGGCGCCGCGATCGGACCGACCTGGAACATCTGGCAGATCAACATCGCGCCGCCCGATGTCAGCTACGGCCTGAGACTCGCGCCGCTGAAGGATGGCGGGCTCTGGCAGATCATCACCATGTGCGCGCTCGGCTCGTTCGTTTCCTGGGCGCTGCGCGAGGTCGAGATCTGCCGCAAGCTCGGGATCGGCTACCACGTCCCCGCGGCCTTCGGCATGGCGATCTTCGCCTACTTCACCCTCGTGGTGATCCGGCCGCTGCTGATGGGCGCCTGGGGCTACGGCTTCCCGTACGGCATCCTCAGCCATCTCGATTGGGTGTCCAACACCGGATACCAGTATCTCCACTTCCACTATAATCCGGCCCACATGCTGGCCGTGACGTTCTTCTTCACGACGACGCTGGCCCTGGCGATGCACGGCGGCCTGATCCTGTCGGCGACCAACCCGAAGAAGGGCGAGACCGTCAAGACGCCCGAGCACGAGGACACCTTCTTCCGCGACACGATCGGCTACTCGATCGGCACGCTCGGCATCCACCGCCTCGGCCTGTTCCTGGCGCTCTCTGCAGGGTTCTGGAGCGCGGTCTGCATCGTCATCAGCGGGCCGTTCTGGACGCAGGGCTGGCCGCAATGGTGGGGCTGGTGGCTCAACCTGCCGGTCTGGCGGTGACGGGTCGGACGCGATCGGAACGAGGGGACTAACGCGGGTCGCCGCCGCTCAGCGCGCGGCACTCCGGGGGAGGGCAGGCCATGGCCTATTACCAGAACATCTTCACGCAGGTTCAGGTGCGCCCGCTCGTGCCGGATCAGGGCGTTCCGGTCGCGGTCGACGAGCGGGTCGGCAAGCCGTTCAACAGCTACCTGTTCGGGCTGATCGGCAACAGCCAGGTCGGGCCGATCTACATCGGCTACATCGCGGCTCTGTCGATCACATGCGGGGTGATCGCCTTCGAGATCATCGGGCTCAACATGTGGGCCTCGGTGAACTGGGACCCGGTCCAGTTCGTCCGGCAATTGCCGTGGCTCGCCCTCGAGCCGCCTCTCCCGAAGTACGGCCTGAAGGTCCTTCCGCCCCTGAACGAGGGCGGGTGGTGGCTCATCGCCGGCTTCTTCCTAACGGCCTCGATCCTGCTGTGGTGGGTCCATCTCTACAAGCGGGCGCGGGCGCTCGGCCTCGGCCTGCACGTGCCGTGGGCCTTCGCGTCGGCGATCTGGCTCTACCTCGTCCTCGGCTTCATCCGGCCGGTGCTGATGGGTTCGTGGTCGGAAGCCGTGCCGTTCGGCATCTTCCCGCACCTCGACTGGACCGCCGCCTTCTCGCTCCGCTACGGGAACCTGTTCTACAACCCGTTCCACATGCTCTCGATCACGTTCCTCTACGGGTCGACGCTGCTGTTCGCGATGCACGGGGGCACGATCCTGGCCTGTTCGCGCTACGGCGCGGAGCGCGAGATCGACCAGATCGTCGACCGCGGCACGGCCACCGAGCGCGCCGCCCTGTTCTGGCGCTGGACCATGGGCTTCAACGCCACGATGGAGTCGGTCCACCGCTGGGCGTGGTGGTTCGCCGTGCTGACGACGCTGACCGGCGGCATCGGCATCCTGCTCACCGGGACCGTGGTCGACAACTGGTACCTCTGGGCGGTCAAGCACGGCGTCGCGCCCTCGTACCCGCAGGTCTACGGCCCGATCGTGGATCCCGCCCATCTCGCACCCGGCATGAAGCCGTGAGGAGGCCGTCATGAAGACGATTCTGGCGGTGGCCGGCGGCGCACTGGCCCTCTTCCTCACCATCGCGATGTTCGGCGGCGCCGGCTGGACCCACCCGCCGATGGCGAACAAGCAGACCGGCTTCCGCGGGACGGGCATGGACCTGATCCGCACCCGCGCCGGCAACGAGGCGCTCGCCGCCGCGAACGTCGCCCCGACCCCGGCCGATCCGGCCGATGCGGGCGGCGACAAGGCCTCGGCCGTTTACCAGAACGTCCAGGTTCTGGGCGATCTCTCGGCCGAGCAGTTCAACCGGCTGATGGTGTCGATCACCGAGTGGGTGGCCCCGCAGCAGGGCTGCACATACTGCCACAGCACCGAGAACATGGCGTCCGACGAGCTCTACCAGAAGCGCGTCGCCCGGCGGATGCTCCAGATGACCCAGTACATCAACTCGTCCTGGAAGGAGAACCACGTCCATCAAGCGGGCGTGACCTGCTACACCTGTCACCGCGGCAATCCGGTGCCGGCCAATATCTGGTTCGACCGTCCGGTCCAGGGGGCGGGGCGCTTCATCCCGCGCAACAACAGCCAGAACCTCGCCTCCGCGGAGGTCGGCAACACCTCGCTGCCCTACGACGTCTATCAGGCCTTCTATCAGCACAAGGAGACGTCGGAGGACGCGGTCCGGGTCAACGCCACCACGGCGCTGCCGGAGACCAAAGGCAAGCCGATCCAGGACGCCGAGAAGACCTTCGCGATCATGATCAGCATGTCGCAATCGCTCGGGGTCAACTGCACCTTCTGCCACAACACCCGGTCGGTGGCGCAGTGGGACACCAGCACGCCCAACCGTGTCCATGCCTGGTACGGCATCCGGATGGTGCGTGACCTGAACCAGGATTATATGGAGCCGCTGAAATCGACATTCCCGCGGAACCGGCTCGGGATCCTGGGCGACGTGCCGAAGATCAACTGCGCCACCTGTCACAACGGCGCCAACAAGCCGCTCAACGGCGCCAACGTGATCGAGCCCTATCCCGATCTGTCGCACCCGACGATCGCCGTGAGCCTGCCGACCGGCGAGGCCAAGGACCCGATCCCCGGGACCGAGACCCCGACGCCGAAGCCCTGATCCGCCCCGGGGCGGCCGGACCACCGGCCGCCCCGCCCAAGCTACAGGGAACCTCCGTGGGGTAGAGGCGTCGATACCGGCGGCCAAGCTCGGCCCTCAGGAGGCGTCCGTGACCATCACCATCTCGAACCTCCAGCCGCTGATCGCGATCCTCGCCGGAATCCTGATCCTGGTGATGCCGCGGCTGCTCAACTACATCGTCGCGATCTACCTGATCGTCGTCGGCGTGATCGGGCTCGGAATCCTGCATTGACGGGCCGCGCCCGCGCCGCGACGGCGCGGACCTGACAGACCGCTCGAGCCGTCAGCCGCGCACGCACAGGGCCATCGGGCGTTCATCTTGCGTTGCGCTGCGGGATGGTCCAACCCCGCCCATCAGCTCGGCCGGCGCCGGGCACCAGATACGGACGGGATCGACATGGCGACCGGCAGCGCGAAGTGGGTCTATGCCTTCGGCGACGGCAAGGCGGAGGGCAAGTCGCAGATGCGCGACCTGCTCGGCGGCAAGGGCGCCAACCTCGCCGAAATGTCCAACCTGGGTCTGCCGGTCCCGCCGGGCTTCACGATCACCACCGAGGTCTGCACCTACTTCTACGATCACGGCAAATCCTATCCGCCGGAGCTCAAGGATCAGGTCGCGGAAGCGCTCGCCCAGGTGGGCAAGCTCACCGGCCGCAAGTTCGGCGACGCGACGAACCCGCTGCTCGTGTCGGTCCGCTCGGGTGCGCGCGCCTCGATGCCCGGCATGATGGACACGGTCCTCAATCTCGGCCTCAACGACGAGACCGTCCTGGCCCTCGCCAAGGAGGCCGACGACGAGCGCTTCGCCTACGATTCGTACCGCCGGTTCATCACGATGTACTCGAACGTGGTGCTCGGCGTTGAGCACCACGCCTTCGAGGAGGCGCTGGAGCAGTACAAGGAGGGCAAGGGCTTCGACCTCGACACCGAGCTCGGCGCCGGCGACTGGAAGACCCTCATCCAGACCTACAAGAAGATCGTGCGCGATGAGCACGGCTCGGACTTCCCGCAGGGCGCGGACGACCAGCTCTGGGGCGCGATCGGCGCCGTGTTCAATTCGTGGATGATCCCCCGCGCGAAGAAGTACCGGGAGCTGAACAACATCCCGGAGAGCTGGGGCACGGCCGTCAACGTGCAGGCCATGGTGTTCGGCAACATGGGCGACACGTCGGCCACCGGCGTCGCCTTCACCCGCAACCCCTCCACCGGTGAGAAGGCGCTCTACGGCGAGTTCCTGATCAACGCGCAGGGCGAGGATGTCGTAGCGGGCATCCGCACCCCGCAGAACATCACCGAGAAGGCGCGGGAAGAGGCTGAGAGCGACAAGCCTTCCATGGAGAAGGCCATGCCCGAGAGCTTCGCGGAGCTGACCCGGATCTACGGGATCCTGGAGTCGCACTACCGCGACATGCAGGACATGGAATTCACTATCGAGAAGGGGAAGCTCTGGATGCTCCAGACCCGCAACGGCAAGCGCACTGCCAAGGCCGCCCTGCGCATCGCCGTTGATCTGGCGGGCGAGGGGCTGATCTCCCGCGAGGAGGCGATCGGCCGCGTCGAGCCCGGCGCCCTCGACCAACTCCTGCACCCGACCATCGACCCGAAGGCCGACCGCAAGGTGATCGCCTCCGGCCTGCCGGCCTCGCCCGGCGCGGCGACCGGCGAGATCGTGTTCAATTCCGAGGACGCGGAGGCGCACCGCAAAGCCGAGCGCAAGTGCATCCTGGTGCGGATCGAGACCTCGCCCGAGGACATCCACGGCATGCACGCCGCCGAGGGCATCCTCACCACCCGCGGCGGCATGACCAGCCACGCGGCCGTGGTGGCCCGCGGCATGGGCAAGCCCTGCGTCTCCGGCGTCGGCTCGATCCGGATCGACTACAAGGCGCAGACCCTGACGGTCGGCGGCACGACGCTGAAGGCCGGCGACCGGATCACCATCGACGGCTCTACCGGCCAGGTGATCCAGGGCGAGGTGAAGATGCTGGAGCCCGAGCTGTCGGGCGACTTCGCCACGCTGATGGAGTGGGCCGACGCGATCCGCGGCATGAAGGTCCGCGCCAACGCCGACACGCCGACCGACGCCCGGACCGCGCGCAACTTCGGCGCCGAGGGCATCGGCCTCTGCCGCACCGAGCACATGTTCTTCGAGGGTGACCGCATCATCGCGGTCCGCGAGATGATCCTCGCCGACGACGCCGAGGGCCGACGGACGGCGCTGGCGAAGATCCTGCCCTACCAGCGGCAGGACTTCCTCGAGCTGTTCACGATCATGTCCGGCCTGCCGGTCACGATCCGCCTCCTCGACCCGCCGCTCCACGAGTTCCTGCCGCACACCGACGCCGAGGTCGCCGAGGTCGTGAAGGCGACGGGCGTTTCCGAGGAGAAAATCCGGCACCGGACGCGCGAGCTGTCCGAGCACAACCCGATGCTCGGCTTCCGCGGCTGCCGCCTCGCGATCGCCTTCCCGGAGATCGCCGAGATGCAGGCCCGCGCGATCTTCGAGGCCGCGGTCCAGGCGGCCGCCAATACCGGCAAGGCGGTGACGCCCGAAGTGATGGTGCCGCTGGTCTTCACCCGCGCCGAGTTCGACATCGTGAAGGCCCGGATCGACGCCATGGCGAAGGCCGTGGCCGAGGAGAAGGGCGCGACCCTCGACTATCAGGTCGGCACGATGATCGAGCTGCCGCGCGCGGCCCTCAAGGCCAACGAGATCGCCGAGACCGCGGAGTTCTTCTCCTTCGGCACCAACGACCTCACCCAAACGGCGCTGGGCATCTCCCGCGACGACGCCGCCACCTTCCTGGGCCCTTACACCCAGAAGGGCATCCTGCCGGCCGACCCGTTCATCACGATCGACCAGGAAGGCGTGGGCGAGCTGGTGCGCATCGGAGTCGAGCGCGGCCGCAAGACGCGCCCGGACATCAAGCTCGGCATCTGCGGCGAGCACGGCGGCGACCCGGCCTCGGTGGGTTTCTGCCAGGAAGTCGGGCTCGATTACGTCTCCTGCTCGCCCTACCGCGTGCCGATCGCCCGGCTCGCGGCCGCACAGGCGGCGCTCGGCAAGGTCGCCGGCAAGGAAGGCTGAGACCGGTCCGGGGGACGCCGAGCACGTCCCCCTTTCGGCTATCAACCGTCCGTATGAGGATCAGTGGAAAAATTCGCCTTTCGGTCGAACTCGCCTCTTTTTGAGGCGTTCTTCGATTGAACGGGTACGCCCGACGTGCGCCTAATCGGCCCGCGTCGGGTTCAGCATCGCCCGTCAGAAGCGGCCGCCACCATGTCCCACAGCCCGTCGCCGCTGTGCCTCGCCGAGACCGAAGCGGTGGCGGCTGTCCCGAGCGTCGCCGTTCGCGCCTATCTCGCTCTCGTCGCCGGTCTCGGCGGTGTCGTCACGGCCGTGATGCTGATGATGTCGGTCGCGGCCAACAGCGGCAGCGAGGCGGAGCGCATCTCGGCGACGCAGGAAGACAGCTACGCGACCACGCTGGTCGGCGCGCTGGCGGTCAACCTGTCCAAGCCTCTGCGCTGAGCGCGTATCCGGCGTCGACCGCCCCGGGTGGCCCTATCCACTGCGCGGCTCCGATGCGGACGTCCTGACGACGACGGTCGAATCACCGCGCCCCCGACACGGCCCGCGCGGCCGAGCCGGTGAAACGGGTCGGCAGGTCGTCGCCGGGGCTGCGGAGACTGAAGCGCGTGGTGACCCGGTCGGGCGCGGCGCCGACCACCGCGTCGGGCGCGGCACCGCGCAGGCGCGTGGCGGCCACGTGCACGGGCGTGGCGCGGCTCGCCGGGGCAGCGCCCGGGCCGGCCGATACGGAGTCGAACAGGGCGCGCAGTTGCGCCTTGGCATCCGCGTCCGGAGCCACGAGGGAGCGGGCGCGAGCCGGAACCGCCGCCGCCGGCTTGTCGAGGGCGCGGATCTCGGCCGCCGGCGCGAGGTTGGCCATCCCGCGCTCCAGCGCCGCGAACTGCACAGGGCGGGGTGGCGGCAGGGGCATGTTCAGGCTCGCCGCGACGGCGGCCATATCGGCGGGGCGCCGCGGCGGGAGCGGTGCCGTGACGGCGGTCACGGTATCGTCGACGGCGACCGGCTGACTGGCGGTCAGGAGCGCCTTGGCGTCGGCGGGCCTGGTGTCGGAGGGCTTGGTCTCGGCGCCTTTCGCCTGCGCCCGCTCGGCCAGCGAGCCGCGCAGGGCGTCGTCGGCCGCGGGCGCCGCGTAGGCGAGGGCCGCGCGCGCGCCCGCCGGATCCTGCGGATCGGCGCTCGCCACGGCGACGACGGGCGCGCGGCGCGACTTCCGCGCCGTCTCCACCGGGGCCGGCACCGGCGCGGGTTCCGGTGCCGACCGGCCGCCGCCGAACAGGCTGGCCAGGAAGCCGAACAGGCCGGGCCCGTCCTCCTCCTCGCCGCTGGCCATCTGCGTCGTGAGGCCCGCCACGGTGCCGCCGCGGGCCAGGATCTCGGCCTTGGCCTCCTCGTAGCGAGGGAAGGGGCGGTTGTCGCTCGGGAGCAGGACGGTCTTGCCGTCCGGGAAGAGGCGGGCGAGCTGATCGTGCGTCATGCGCGGCCACATCCGCACCGAGCCGACGTCGAGGTGAACGAACGGCGTGCCGGCATGCGGGTACCAGCCGACGCCGCCGCGCTGCATCTGGAGGCCGACCTCGCGGATGCGGTCGATCGAGACGTCCGGCAGGAAGAAATCCATCGCCTTGCCGAGCATGTGCTGGCTGTACTCGGCCACCATCTTGGAGCGGCGGCGCAGCATCGCGTTGGTGCCCGGCGAGCGGTAGGCGGAGACGACGTGGATCGGCTGGCTCGCACCGACCTGCCGGTAGGCCTCCCAGACCGTGTCGAACAGGCGCGGGTCCATCTTGGTGGGCTCGTTCACGCGCCAGTCGCGCAGGAGCCAGTTCAGCTGCTCGAGGGCCGCCCGGTCGTAGCGGCCATCGCGCTTGAACGTGATGGTCGCGCTCTCCTGCGTGTGCGTGTGGTAGATCGTCAGCGAGCGGGTGTCGCCGTTGGCGACCGCGTCCTCGGTCTCGGCCGTCCCGGCGAGCAGTCCGAGCGCGAGGCCGGACAGGGCGAGGGTCAGACGGCGAAGGGCGCGCGGGAGACTGGGCACGACGGTCCTGATCCTCTCCCGACAGCCTGACCCGACGCCTGTTGAACCGGGTTCGCGACCGAAACGGCTAAGGCTCGACCGTGGCGAAATCGTGCCCGCCTGTGCGGCCGCGCACGCGAAAGTTGAGAGTTGCGCGGGTGGACTACCACCACCCGCGCGGCGCCGGTTGCTGTGGTGCGGGCGTCCAGAGACCCGGCTCGCCGTATTCCGGCGCGCTGTCGGCCCGGGCGGCGCGGCGCAGGGGACGGCGCGGCGCGTCCGCCTGCTCGTAGCGCCCGGTCGGCCACGCGTCGGCATCCGCGACCGGACGTTCGGGCGCGCGGCGATGAGCCGTCCGAGTCGCGGGCGGCTTCGGCGCGCGCTCGGCCTTGCGCCGCGGCGCCTCGTCGGGAAGCCTTGCAATCGCCGGCCCGCCGCCGCCGGGCAGCCCGAGGGCCGCGCGCATCGGCGCGTCGTAGCCGTAGAGGTCCGGCAGGGTGCGGTAGGTGCCGCCATCGTCCACGAAGGCCGTGAAGTAGGCGAGGTGGACCGGCAGCTTCTCCGGCAGCCGGATCGTGCGCTCGCCCTTGCCGATCAACTTCTTCAGCCGATCCTCGGACCAGTTCGGCAGCACCACGTCGGCGAGGCGGAACGGATCGTCGACGCGCACGCAGCCGTGGCTGAAATCGCGCTTCGAGGCGGAGAACAGCGAGCGGTTCGGCGTGTCGTGCAGGTAGACCGCGTGCTGGTTCGGGAACATGAACTTGATGAAGCCGAGGGCGTTGCGCTCCCCCGGGGGCTGACGCAGCGAGATGTGGCCGCCGCGGCGGACCACCTCGTAGCCGCCCCAGGTCTTGCCGCCGTAGCCGGCGAGCTTCGGCGCCATCGTCTTCAGGATCGAGGGCGGGACGTACCATGACGGGTTGACGACCGCGTATTCCATCGAGCCCGAGAACAGGGGCGTGCGCGATTCCGGCTTGCCGACGATGACCCGCGCTTCGTCGCGCATGACGCCGCCCCGATAGGCGCGGAGGCGGTATTCCGGCACGTTGACCAGGATGTAATCCGAGCCCAGGTCGCCCGGCAGCCAGCGCCACCGCTCCATGTTGACGATGAGTTCGGCCTCCCCGCCGGTCGGGCGCGCCGCGCGGCCGGCATCCGCCAGGGCCAGCACCGTCTGGACGTTCAGGACGCCGTTGCCCGGCAGCCCGCGGCCGCGCTGGAACTTCGCCACCGCGTCCGCGACGACCGAATCGTACTCCTCCGGCTCACCGGCGCCTTTGTCCATCGTGGCGGCCGGACGGCTCTCGAGGTTGAAATGCGCCCGCAGCAGCGGGACGCGGGCGTCGCGCATACCGACGCGAAGGGCCGGTCCGGCCGGGAGGCGCAGCGGCTTCACGGCCGTCGGCGCGGGACCGCGCAGGGCGGCGAGCCGATTCTTCAGCGCGAGATAGCCCGGCGTCGCCGGATTGTAGGCCTGAAGCGCCTCGCCGGCCTTCGCGCCGGCCTCGTCGAGCTTCGCCAGCACGTCGTTCCCGGCCGGAAGATCGAGATGCGGGGTGATCAGCCGCGAGATCGAGGCGAGATTGATCCGGCCGCCGCGAGCGTCCCGGGCGTAGAGCACCGCCGCAGCGGACAGGCGCAGATCGGCATCGGCGACCGCCTTCTCGTCCGGCTTATCGGCGAGCGCCGGCACCGTGTAGGCGCGCGGGTCGAGACCGTCCTCGGCGGCGGCCGACAGCCGCGCCGAGACCGCCTTCGCGGCGTCGGTCCACGCGCCGCCGGAAATCCACAGCGGCCGGAAGGTGCGGGCCTCGTAGAAGCTCCGGATCGCGTCGCGATCCTTGCCGGTCAGGCGCAGCAGGAGGGGCGCGGCATCGGAGAACCGGGCGAAGACCGCTGCGCCGAGCGGATCCGTCGGGGCGACCGGGGCAGCGGCCGCGGGGGCCGGTGCCGGCTCGGCCGCCGGCGCCTCCGGCTTGTAATCGGGAAGGGCGGGTGTGGCCGGAGCCGACGGGCCTGCCTGCGCCGGTGGGGCAGGCGGCGCGGCGGGCGGCGATGCGGGAATATCGACGGCCGGCTGGTCCAGCGAGACCGTCTCGGCACGGAGGGAGCCGGCCGGGGCCAGTGTGCCGCCGAGGAGGGCGGCCAGCGCGATGAGGCTGGAGCGCGGGACGCGCATCGTGATCTCCCGGGGTGCGGCGGCGGGACCGCACGCTCAGATTGTGATTATCCGCGCAAGCGTGGCTTTCAGCAACCGCAGTTGTCGCGAATAGAAGGTCGGTCCTGCAGGTGAATGTGTCATTTCTAATGCTGCTCAGCTTATGATCGGCTAAATCATCTGCCATCAGCGACCAGCAGGGCCGAAATTTTCTCCTGTGTGGCCGAAACGAATGCGCTCGGTGCGCTAGCGCACGTGGCGCACGATCAGGCCGCGTCCTCGGTTTTAGCGTCGTCCTCCAGCCCCAGATCCTTGAGCTTGCGATAGAGGGTGGAGCGACCGATGCCGAGGCGGCGCGAGACCTCCGACATCCGCTGCCGGTAGAACTGGAGCGCGAAACGGATGATCTCCGCCTCCAGCATATCCATCGGCTTCATCTCACCGGTTTCCTCGGCGACGAGCGACATGGCGTGCGGGTCGCGCACCTCGACGCGCACGATCTCCCGCACCGGCTCGGGCGCGTAGGCGGGCATCTGCGGCTGGACCGGCGCCGCAGGGATCCGCACGTCGAAACCCTCGACCTGGGCGGCGATCTGCGGGAACTCGGAGACGGTCAGCTCGTCGCCGTCCGCCAGGACGACGGCGCGGAACAGGGCGTTCTCCAGCTGCCTGACGTTGCCCGGCCACGGATAGCGCGTGAGCAGGGCCATCGCCTCCGGGCTGATCGCCCGAACGCGCTTGCCTTCCTCGGCCGAGAACCGCGCGCAGAACGAGCGGACGAGATCCGGAATGTCCTCGCGGCGGGCCCGCAGCGGCGGCAGCGTCATCGGGAAGACGTTCAGGCGGTAGTAGAGATCCTCGCGGAACTTGCCCTGCTTCACGAGGTCGAGCAGCGACCGGTTGGTGGCCGAGACGAGCCGGATGTCGACCCGCACCGAGCGCTTGCCGCCGACGGGATCGACCTCGCCCTCCTGGAGGGCGCGGAGCAGCTTCACCTGAGCGTCCAGGGGGAGTTCGCCGATCTCGTCGAGGAACAGCGTACCGCCCGAAGCCTCGACGAACTTGCCGGCATGCTTCTCGGTGGCGCCCGTGAAGGCTCCCTTCTCGTGGCCGAACAGGGTGGATTCCACCAAGTTCTCCGGGATCGCGCCGCAATTGACCGTCACGAACGGCTTGCCGCGGCGGTCGCCGGACCCCTGGATTGCCCGGGCCAGGACCTCCTTGCCGACGCCGGACTCGCCCTCGATCAGGACCGGGATGTTGGACTTGGCGGCCCGCTCGGCGAGGCGGATCACCCGCTCCATGTCGGGGCTCTTGGAGGTCAGGTCCTTGAAGGTCAGGGCGCCGGAAGCCCGGCGGCGCATGCGGCGCACCTCCTCCTCCAGCGTATCGACCCGGAGGGCGTTCTTGATCGAGACCTGCAGCCGCTCCGCGCCCGCCGGCTTGACCACGAAGTCGACGGCGCCGGCCCGCATCGCGTTGACCACCGTGTCGATCGACCCGTTGGAGGTCTGGACGATGACCGGTGTGGCGAGGCCGCTCTTGCGCATCTCGGCCAGGACGCCGAGCCCGTCGAGCCCCGGCATGACGAGGTCCAGGAGCACGACGTCGGCCCCCTCGGATCTCAGCAGGGTCAGCGCGTCCGCGCCCGTCTCGGCGATCCGCGCCTCGAAGCCGAAACGGCGCACGGCTGCCTCGGCCAGGCGCCGCTGGACCGGATCGTCATCCACGATGAGCACGGTGGCGGACATAGCGGCTCCCTGAACGGCGCACGAAGGCCGGACGCCCGACGCGGGGTCCACCCGGTCGCGGCCTCCGATTCGGCGACTGTTTCGTTTCGAGCCGTAGCGTGACCCACAGTCGTAAAGTGGCGCTTAACGACGTTTGCACCGCGTCGTCACCGATCGCGCACCGGTCCGACCAACCGTCCGCGTTGAACGCGTGGCGGCACGCTCGATATCAGGGTACGGGGCCGGAGCCCTTGGAGAGGATTGCACGACATGACGCCGAGCCACACCGCCTCGCCGGTGACTGTCCGCCTGCCGGAGGGCGTGAGTGCCGCGCGCGCCGCCGCGAAGGCTGCCGACCTCGGCCATCTACCGGAATGGGACCTCACGGACCTCTATTCCGGCCTCGATGATCCGAACTTCTCCGCCGACATGACTCGCGCCGAGGAGGAGTGCCGCCGCTTCTCCGAGGCCTATGCCGGCCGGATCGCCGAGCTCGCCGCGGGCCCTGACGCGTCCGCGCGGCTGGCCGAGGCGGTGCGGGCCTACGAGGGCATCGAGGACCTGCTGGGCAAGCTCATGTCGTTCGCGGGCCTCGTCTATTCCGGCGACACGACCGACGAGGCGCGGGCCAAGTTCTACGGCGACACCCGCGAGCGCCTGACCGGCGCCTCGGCGGATCTCCTGTTCTTCGCTCTGGAGCTGAACCGCGTCGACGACGCCGCGATGAACACCGCGATGGCCGAAGGGCCGCTCGCGCACTACGCGCCGTGGATCGAGGACCTGCGGCGGGAGAAGCCGCACCAGCTCGACGACCGGACCGAGAAGCTGTTCCTCGAGAAGTCGGTCACGTCGAACGCCGCCTGGGATCGGCTGTTCAACGAGACGATCGCCTCGCTGCGCTTCACCGTGCAGGGCGAGGAGATGCCGCTGGAGCCGACCCTGAACAAGCTTCAGGATCCGGACGGGGCCGTCCGCAAGGAGGCGGCCGGCGCGATCAGCGCAGTGCTGCGCGGGCAATCGCGCGTGTTCACGCTCATCACCAACACGCTGGCCAAGGACAAGGAGATCTCCGACCGCTGGCGCGGGTTCAAGGACGTTGCCGACGCGCGGCACCTGTCGAACCGGGTCGAGCCCGAGGTGGTGGAAGCCCTCGTCGACGCGGTGCGGGCGGCCTATCCGCGCCTGTCCCACCGCTACTACACGCTCAAGGCGAAGTGGTTCGGGCAGGAGGCGCTGCCCTACTGGGACCGCAACGCCCCGCTGCCCCGCGTGGAGCAGCGCACGATCCCCTGGACGGAGGCCCGCGACACGGTGCTCTCGGCCTACGACGCGTTCTCGCCGAAGATGGCGGGGATCGCGCGGCGCTTCTTCGACGAGCGCTGGATCGACGCGCCGACCCGCCCCGGCAAGGCACCGGGCGCCTTCGCGCATCCGACCGTGCCCTCGGTCCACCCCTACGTGCTGGTCAACTACCAGGGCAAGCCGCGGGACGTGATGACGCTGGCGCACGAACTCGGCCACGGCGTCCACCAGGTGCTGGCCGGGCCGAACGGCGCCCTGATGGCGCCGACGCCCCTGACGCTGGCCGAGACGGCGAGCGTCTTCGGCGAGATGCTGACCTTCCGTCGGCTCCTCGCCGCGACCACGGACACGACCCAGCGCCGGGCCATGCTCGCCGCCAAGGTCGAGGACATGATCAACACGGTGGTGCGCCAGATCGCCTTCTACTCGTTCGAGCGGAAGGTCCATCTCGCCCGCGCCAAGGGTGAGCTGACCACCGACCAGATCAACGCGCTGTGGCTGTCCGTCCAGGCGGAGTCGCTCGGTCCAGCCATCACGCTGGATTCCGGCTACGAGCCGTTCTGGGCCTACATCCCCCACTTCATCCACTCGCCCTTCTACGTCTACGCCTACGCGTTCGGCGATTGCCTCGTGAACTCGCTCTACGGCGTCTATGCCCGGGCGGAGGAGGGCTTCGTGGACCGCTACTTCGCGCTGCTGTCGGCCGGCGGGTCCAAGCCCTACGGCGAGCTGCTCGCACCCTTCGGCCTCGACGCCAAGGATCCGGGCTTCTGGCAGATCGGGCTCGGCATGATCGAGAGCATGATCGCCGAACTGGAGAGTATGGAAGGCCGGGCCTGAGAGGAGCGCCGCGGACCGGGCCGGCCCCCGCGGCGCAGGGACCCACGCCCCTGGTTCGCGGCCGGGGGCGGCTTATCTGCGGATCAACAGCAGGCAAGCAGATCGAGAGATGGCCGAGACCGACCGCGAAGCCAACCGCTTCTCCGCCCGCGCCGGGCGCTACGCCAGCGTGGGCGCCAATGTCGGCGGCGTCGCCGCCCGGATGGCCATGGCGCGGCTGTTCGGGAAGGAGGGCACCACCAACGCCGCCGCGCTGGCGCAGGCGCTGGGTGGCCTCAAGGGCCCGATCATGAAGGTGGCCCAGTTGCTGGCCACCGTTCCCGACCTTCTCCCGCCGGAATACGCGGCCGAACTGCAGAAGCTCCAGGCCGACGCCCCACCGATGGGCGCGGCCTTCGTCCGGCGCCGGATGCAATCGGAGCTCGGCGCGAGCTGGCAGGGGCGCTTCGGCAGCTTCGACCTCAAGCCCGCGGCGGCCGCCTCGCTGGGTCAGGTCCATCGAGCCACCACCAAGGATGGTCAACGCCTCGCCTGCAAGCTGCAGTACCCGGACATGCAATCGGCCGTCGAGGCCGACCTGAAGCAGCTGGAGGTCGCGTTCGCGCTCCACCGCCGGATGAACTCGTGGCTCGACACGCGCGAGATCGCGAAGGAGATCGGCGCGCGGGTGCGCGAGGAACTCGACTACGAGCGCGAGGCCAAGCACGCGGCCCTCTACGGCGCCGTGCTGAAGGACATCGCGGCGGTGCGCGTGCCGCGCGTCTTTCCGGAGCTCTCGACGAAGCGTCTGCTCACGCTCGGCTGGCTCGACGGGGACAAGATCCTGGGCTTCGCCGACGAGCCGGTCGAGGTGCGCAACCGGATCGCCCAGGCGATGTTCAAGGCGTGGTGGCACCCTTTCAGCCGGGCAGCGGTGATCCACGGCGACCCGCATCTGGGCAATTACACCGTGTTCTCGGACGCCGGCGAGGCCGCGGGAATCAACCTGCTGGACTACGGCTGCGTCCGGATCTTCCATCCGCGCTTCGTCGGCGGCGTCGTGGATCTCTACCGCGGCCTGTTGGAGAACGACGATGCCCGCATCGTCCACGCCTACGAGGTCTGGGGATTCAAGGATCTCGACAAGGAGAAGATCGAGATCCTGAACATCTGGGCCCGCTTCATCTACGGGCCGCTGCTCGAAGACCGCACCCGCACCGTCGCCGACGGCGTGAAGCCGGGGGAGTACGGTCGCCGACAGGCCTTCCAGGTCCATCAGGCCCTGAAGGAGCGCGGGCCCGTTACTGTCCCGCAGGAATTCGTCTTCATGGATCGCGCGGCCGTAGGGCTGGGCGCCGTGTTCCTCCACCTCAGATCTGAGCTCAACTACCACCGGTTGTTCGAGGCCGAGATCGAGCATTTCTCGCTGGACGAACTCACGAAACGCCAGGGCCGGGCACTCACCGAAGCCGGTCTGCCGAAACCGGCCTGATTCGACGCGAAGATCCACCGGGAGAGCGATCAACTTGCGTGCGTCCGATTGCGGCAGGTAAACGCTTGAGCTACATCCGACCGCGACCGCAAGAAGTCGCGTCTTAGGGAAACGAGCGCACGATGGCCGAGAGTGACACGGTGGCCGGGCACACCTACAGCCCGGCGATGGACGCGACGACGCACGAGCAGACCTATCGCGGATTTGTCCGGTTCGTCGAAATCGCCACTGGCGTCGTCATCTGCTGGGTGCTGGCCCTCGCCATCGGCGGGATCCGCGAGGCGTGGCTGCTGGCCATCGTCGGCGTGATCGCCTCCGGAGCCGCGGGCGCGGTGGGCGCCCTCGCGCCGGCCGTGGGGTGGAAGGCCCCGCTGGTCGTCGGCATTCTCCTCGTCCTCTACCTGTTCTTCGCCTGAGAGGGCCGTGGGCGGCGGCGTCGAGCGTCGCCGCGGATGACGAACCCGCTCGCGTTCGCCGAGCGGGACGCTGACACATTGTTGGCAATTAAATTGGGCGCAAGTTACATTCCGGCCGCATCCATCGCGGTATCGTAGATCCGCCTCTCGAAAAGCTGCGCCGGTTCGCGCATTCGAAAGGCCGAGCTTTTCCAGGGGAACCCTCGCATGCGCATTGCTGTGCTGTCCGAGACGGACTCCGCGGAGCCGCGCGTCGCCGCGGTTCCTGAGACCGTCAAGAAATTCAAGACTCTCGGTGCCGACGTCGTGGTGCAGTCCGGGGCCGGTCAGAAGGCCGGAATCCTGGACTCCGAGTACGAGGCCGCCGGCGCCAGCATCGCTGGGAGCGCCGCGGATGCTGCCGGGGACGCCGACCTCGTGCTCAAGGTGAGGCGCCCGAGCGCCGAGGAGCTGCCGCAGCTGAAGCGCGGCGCCACCGTGATCGCGATCATGGACCCCTACGGCAACGAGGACGCCCTCAAGGCGATGGCCGAGGCCGGGATCGACGGCTTCGCCATGGAGCTGATGCCCCGCATCACCCGCGCGCAGGTGATGGACGTCCTGTCCTCGCAGGCCAATCTCGCCGGCTACCGCGCGGTCGTCGACGGCGCCGCCGAGTACGGGCGGGCCATGCCGATGATGATGACCGCCGCCGGCACCGTGCCGGCCGCCCGCGTCTTCGTCATGGGCGTCGGCGTGGCCGGCCTCCAGGCCATCGCGACAGCCCGCCGGCTCGGCGCGGTCGTCACCGCCACCGACGTCCGGCCCGCCACCAAGGAGCAGGTCGAATCGCTCGGCGCCAAATTCGTCGCCGTCGAGGACGACGAATTCAAGCAGGCCGAGACGGCCGGCGGTTACGCCAAGGAGATGTCGGCCGAGTACCAGAAGAAGCAGGCGGAGCTGGTCAAGGGTCACATCGCCAAGCAGGACATCGTCATCACCACCGCGCTGATCCCGGGCCGGCCGGCGCCGAAGCTGGTCTCCGAGGAGATGGTGGCGTCGATGAAGCCGGGTTCGGTCCTCGTCGATCTCGCGGTGGAGCGCGGCGGCAACGTCGCCGGCGCCAAGGCCGGCGAGGTCGTCACGAACGATCGCGGCGTGAAGATCGTCGGCCATGTCAACGTGCCGGGGCGGCTCGCCGCCACCTCGTCGAGCCTCTACGCGCGCAACCTCTACGCCTTCGTCGAGACCCTGATCGACAAGGAGTCGAAAGCGCTGGCCATCAACTGGGACGACGAGCTGGTGAAGGCCACGAACCTCACCCGCGACGGCTCGGTCGTCCACGCATCCTTCCAGCCCAAGACCGATGGCGCAGCCTCGGAAGCCGCCTCCGTGGGGCTGGCCAAGTCGGAGGCCAGCAAGGCGTCCGGTGCGGCCACCCCGGCGGGCGCGCAGTGAAGCCTGGCCGAGAGGAGTAGCAGAATGGCAAACGTCATCGTCCCTCCCGATCAGGCGGCCGATCAGGCCCGCGTGCTGGCCGACGCCGCGCGCGCGGCGGCCGCGGTGGCGCGCAACGCCGCCGACCAGGCGCAGGTCATCGCCGACGGCATGGGCCACGGGCTCAGCGCCGCCACCGGCGGCGCGGTCGATCCGACCGTGTTCCGGCTCGCGATCTTCGTGCTGGCGATCTTCGTCGGCTACTACGTGGTCTGGTCGGTGACCCCGGCCCTGCACACCCCGCTCATGTCGGTGACCAACGCGATCTCGTCGGTGATCATCGTCGGCGCGATCCTGGCGGTCGGCGTTCCGCTGATCGAGAAGGGCACGGGCCTCGCCCGGTTCTTCGGCTTCATCGGCATCGTGCTCGCCAGCGTGAACATCTTCGGCGGCTTCCTCGTCACGCAGCGCATGCTCGGCATGTACAAGAAGAAGGGCTGAGCCGGTGTCAGAGAACGTCTCCTCCCTTCTCTATATCGTCGCCGGCGTCCTGTTCATCATGGCGCTGCGGGGGCTCTCGCACCCCACGACCTCCCGGCAGGGCAACCTGTACGGCATGGTCGGCATGGGGCTCGCCATCCTGACCACTCTGGTCGGCCACCCGCCGGCGGGTGCCGGCGCCTGGATCCTCGTCCTGCTGGGCTTAGGGCTCGGCGGCGGCGCCGGCGCGGTGATCGCCAAGCGCGTGCCGATGACCGCGATGCCGCAGCTCGTGGCGGCCTTCCACTCGCTGGTCGGCCTCGCGGCCGTCTTCGTGGCCGCGGGCGCCCTCTACGCACCGCAAGCGTTCGGCATCATCGAGAACGGGCACTTCCACAAGCAGTCGCTGTTCGAGATGGGTCTCGGCGTGGCCATCGGCGCCATCACCTTCACCGGCTCGGTGATCGCCTTCGCCAAGCTCGACGGGCGCATGTCCGGCAAGCCGATCATGCTGCCTCAGCGCCACCTCATCAACGCGCTGCTGGCCGCCGGCCTCGTGCTGCTGATCGCCCTGTTCATCGGCACCGAGTCGAAGGCGATCTTCTGGCTGATCGTCATCGCCTCGCTGGTGCTCGGCGGCCTGATCATCATCCCGATCGGCGGCGCCGACATGCCGGTGGTCGTGTCGATGCTCAACTCGTACTCGGGCTGGGCGGCGGCCGGCATCGGCTTCACCCTGGGCAACCTCGCGCTGATCATCACCGGCTCGCTGGTCGGCTCGTCGGGCGCAATCCTGTCCTACATCATGTGCCACGCGATGAACCGGTCGTTCATCTCGGTGATCCTCGGCGGCTTCGGTGGCGACACCGCCGCCGCCGGCACCGGCCAGGTCGAGACCCGGCCCGTGAAGCAGGGTTCGGCCGACGACGCGGCCTACATCATGAAGAACGCCGAGCGGGTCATCATCGTCCCGGGCTACGGCATGGCGGTCGCCCAGGCGCAGCACTCCCTGCGCGAGATGGCCGACATGCTGAAGAAGGAGGGCGTCGACGTGAAGTACGCCATCCACCCGGTGGCGGGCCGCATGCCGGGCCACATGAACGTGCTGCTCGCCGAGGCCAACGTGCCCTACGACGAGGTCTTCGAACTGGAGGACATCAACGGCGAGTTCCCGCAGGCGGACGTCGCCTTCGTGATCGGCGCCAACGACGTCACCAACCCGGCCGCCAAGACCGACAAGGCCTCGCCGATCTACGGCATGCCGATCCTCGACGTGGAGAAGGCCAAGACCGTGCTGTTCATCAAGCGCGGCATGGGCTCCGGCTACGCGGGTGTCGAGAACGAGGTGTTCTTCCGCGACAACACCATGATGCTGTTCGGCGACGCCAAGAAGGTCGTGGACAGCGTGCTGAAGTCGCTCTGAGACCCAGGTCTCCAGCAGCGTCGAGGGGCGGGCAGCGATGCCCGCCCTTTCTCGTTGTGGCGATCGGGTTCGCCGTCGCTGTTGCGGCGGGGCGCAAGATTCCTCGCGCCGGCCGGTGTAGGGTGGCGTCCGTGTCGTCCGCTCCACTCCTCGCCGAATTGCCGCCCTTCCTGGGTGTGGCCGCCTCCGTGACCGGCCGGCGCTGGCAGGAGCGCTGCGGCGGCGCGGCCGTCCAGAATCACATCGCCAAGATGGTCCAGGCCCACGGCCTGCCGGAACTGCTGGCCCGGGTGCTCGCGGGACGCGGGATCGTACCGGAGGCGGCGCCCCGCCACCTCGCTCCGCGCCTGCGGGACCTGATGCCGGATCCGGACACGCTGCTCGACATGGAGGCGGCCGTCCGCCGACTCGTTCGGGCGGTGAAGCGCGGGGAGACCGTGGCGGTTTTCGGCGACTACGACGTCGACGGCGCCGCAAGCGCGGCCCTGCTCGCCGGATACCTCCGCGAGCTGGGTTTGCGCGCGCCGATTCACATTCCCGACCGGATCACCGAGGGCTACGGACCCAACATCGCGGCGATCACCGCGCTCGCGGCCGAGGGCGCGACGCTCCTCGTCTGCGTCGATTGCGGGACGAGCGGCCACGCGCCCCTGGAGGAGGCCGAGAAATCCGGCCTGGACGTCATCGTCCTCGACCACCACGCGGCCTCCGAGGTGCTCCCGCCGGCCCGCGCCGTGGTCAACCCGAATCGCCTCGACGACCTCTCGGGCCTCGGCCATCTCTGCGCCGCCGGCATCGTGTTCCTGACCCTGGTCGCGCTGAACCGCGCCCTGCGGCAGGACGGCTTCTTCGGCGGCCATCGTCCCGAACCGCAGCTCACCGCCGCCCTCGATCTCGTCGCCCTGGCGACCGTTGCCGACGTCGTGCCCCTCACGGGCCTCAACCGGGCCTTCGTGACCCAGGGCCTCACGGTGATGCGCCATCGCGGCCGCACCGGGCTCGCGGCGCTGCTGGACGCCGCCTCGCTCGGCGAGCCGCCGGAAGCCTGGCACCTCGGCTTCGTCCTCGGGCCGCGCATCAATGCCGGGGGCCGCATCGGCGATTCGGCACTGGGCGCCCGCCTGCTGACCACGGCGGACCCGAGCGAGGCGGCCCGGATCGCCGCCGACCTCGATCGGCTGAACCGCGAGCGCCAGGCGATCGAGGCGCAGGCCGTCCAGGAGGCCGAGGCCGAGATGGACCGGGCGCTGACGCTGGATCCGGCCCGCACCGTGCTGGTGACCGCCAGCGCCGAGTGGCACCCCGGCATCGTCGGCCTCATCGCCTCGCGGTTGAAGGAGCGCTTCAACCGCCCGGCCTTCGCGTTCGCGATCCGCCCGGACGGCACCGCCACGGGCTCTGGGCGCTCGATCCCGGGCGCGGATCTCGGGCTCGCGGTCCGCGCCTGCGTCGAGGCCCGGCTCGCCAGCAAGGGCGGCGGCCACGCCATGGCGGCCGGCGTCACCGTGCGGGCCGATGACATCCCGCGCTTCGAGGCGCACCTGGCGATACTGCTCGGGGCGAGCGTCGCGGTGGCCCGCGCGGCTGACGCCCTGCTGATCGACGGCGGCCTCAGCGCCGGCGGCGCCACCGCGGAGACGGTCCGGCTGCTGCAGCAGGCCGGCCCGTTCGGCCAGGGCGCGCCCGAGCCGCTCTTCGCGCTGGGCCGGCATCGCCTCGTCGATGCCGGCGTGGTCGGCTCGAACCATGTCAGGGCGCGACTGCGCAGCCGCGACGGTCAGGTGGTCGGGGCGATCTGCTTCCGCGCGGCCGAACGGCCGCTCGGCCTCGCCCTCCTGAACGGGATCGGCCGAGAGATGCACGTGGCCGGGACCCTGTCCTGCGACCGCTGGCGCGGCGCCGAGCGGGCCCAGCTCCGGATCGTCGATCTCGCGCCGTCCGAACCCTGAGACGCCCCGGCGTCAGGTCCCGGCCATCACGAGCGCCCAGAAGCGCTTGTACCGCGTCGTGGGGGCATCGACCCGAGCGATCCCGATCCTGCGGATCTGCGGGAGCAGCATGTTCTTGTTATGCTCGGGGCTCGCCTTCCAGCGGGCGAGCACCTGTTCCAGGGTCTCGGAGCCGGCGCTGAGATTCTCGGCTGCCCAGGATCTCGCGAGACCGGCCGACGCCATGCGCGAGGTGAAGCTGCCGCCGGCATCGTGGCTGAGCTGGCCGCGGCGGGCGTTGTTACCGGCCTGGAAGGCCGCCGCCTTCACGAGAGCCGGATCGACCACGACCGGGCTCAGGCCGTGCTGGACCCGGTAGGCCGAGATCGCCGCGGCGGCCGCGACCTCGTCGAGCACGGCGGTGTGCGTCGCGTTCTCGACAGAGGACTCGGGAAGGACCGAGAGACCGCCGCACCCGGTGAGAGCCAGCAGGAGGGCGGCGGCGATGGCGCGACTGAGTTTGGGCACGGTCCGAACGGCATTGCGTGAGACGGGACCGTCTCCCTCCGGCGCGGTTGCGGCGAAAGCGCGGCGCGCGGCGCGCCGGCAGGATCCCGCCGACCGGCGTGGCGCCAGAGCCACGCCCGGCCGCGGATCAGGCCGCGAATTCAAGCTGCGGATTCAGGCCGCCAGGGCGCTGCCTTTGAGCATGGAGGGCGCGAAGGCCCGCAGGAGATCCGGATCCAGATGCCCGGCGCTGTCCGTCATGATCGACAGCGCCTCGGCGGGCGAGGCGGGCTGCCGATAGGTCCGCCGCTCGGTCAACGCGGAGAACACGTCGCAGATCGTCACGATCCGCACGAGGTCGGAGATCGCGGGGCCGGACAGCCGATCGGGATATCCTTTCCCGTCCAGACGCTCGTGGTGGTGGCGAACCACGTCGATCACCGCGTCCTCGAAATCGCCGTGCGCCCGGAGCAGATCGGCGCCGATGTCGGGATGGCGCTGCATCAGCCGCAATTCCTCGGCGTTGAGCGGCCCCGGCTTGTTGAGGATCTCCACGGGGATGCGCGCTTTGCCGATGTCGTGCAGGAGCGCCGACCGCACCAGCAGTGCGAGATCGGTCTGACCGAGCCCGATCTGCGAGCCGAACGTGGCGGCATGGCCCGCGACGCCGAGGGTGTGCTGATAGACGCCGATTTCGTGGCGCCAGACCTCGGCAAGCCACTCGGAGATCCCGACCTCGGAGATCGCCGCCAGAACGAGTTCGGTCCCGCGATCCGCGTCGGCGCGCTGCAGCCGGGCCCCGAGGGCGGCGCTGTCGAAGATCTCGGCGACGACGGCGGTCGCGCCCGAGACGCGCTCCAGCAGCCGGCGCTGCCGCAGCTCTGCGGACCGCGTCGCCTCCTCGATCATGGCGAAGACGTTCGCCAGAACGAGTTGCCGGGGCGAGGCGGCCGGCAGCTGACGCAGATAGCGGGTAGCCGGCATGGGTTCGCCGCGCACGAGGACGAGGCGCGGAACCGGCGGTCCGTGGTGGGGGAGGGTCGACTGCACTTTGGCGGTATGGGCCGGCGGCAGGTCGAGGATGACGAGGTGCGGGCGGCCTGACGGTAGCGGCGCGCCGGGCGGGATCGCCCAGCAGTTCATCACGAGCGCGATGGCACGCTCAAGGGCCGATCGTTCGGACGGGCGGTCCGATACGAGGAGGACGAAGGGGCCGTCCGAGAAAACCGAGGCTGCGCCGAGGGCCAACGCGGTAGCTCCTCGCCCGCACGGTCAACGATCGGTTCACCCTACGCGTAAAATTTGAGGAAAGCGTTACCCCTACGCACTCTCTGGTATCGCGGATCCAGCACTGACTTCAGGCGAGCTTTGCGTTCGCGACGTCGGCGGTCGGCTCGACAGTGTTTCGGGCACGGTCGGCGGAGAGGAAGTCCGCGAACTTGACGGTGAGCAGCGCCTGGCAGGCGGCGAAGGCGACAAAGATGGCGAGGAAGCTGGCGATCATCGGATTCTCCGGCGCGGTCTGGAACCGCCTCATGTTGCGACGCAATGCGTGCCATGCTGCTGCGCAACTTGGTATGCCAGATTACGAATACCGATTATGTCGGACATGCATGGGGCGCGCAGATCGAGCCCACAAAGTTCGGACTGATGCCCAGTCATGCATAAAAATGCACAACTGACCGGCTTCGCAAGGTCGTGGCCTCACCGAACATGTTCTGCAGTGCATCAACGCTTGCGCGCGATTTATATTCAGGCGCGTGCTGAGCTCGTGTGATAGCCGGCGCGGCGAACGAGGGTTCCCCCCGAGCGCCGCTCGCGCCCTTGGCCCATCATCATGCCGCAGAGGCACGAGGTGTCGTCCGCGCCGGACGATCCGTCAGGCGAGGACAGAACGGTCGCTCAATCCAGATAATCGCCGTAGGTGTCGACGTGCTGCGCGAGGCCCAGACCGTGCTCGCGCACGAGTCTCTCGGCCAGATCGGCATCACGGGCTTCGAGCGCCGAGATGATGGCGACGTGCTCCCGGATGGAGCGCTCCGCCCGATCGCCCTGCCGGAGCGCGGTGCTGCGGATGCCGCGCACGTGCATGAGCAAATTGCTGGTCAGATCGGCGATCGCCTCGCAGTGACCCAGCGCGATGATCCGCTGATGAAATCGGATGTTCGCGTCCGAATACTCGTCCATGTGTTCGGACGGCTGGCCCTCGAAGAACTCGGGGAAGGATTCGCGCAGCGAGCGGAGCTGGCCGTCGGTGGCGCGCGCGCAAGCGAGGCGTGCCGCCATGCTCTCCAGCGCCGTCCAGGCGTGGATCATGCTGACGATCTCGCGCTTGTTCTTCTTGATCACGAAGACGCCGCGCCGGGCCTCGGAGCGGACGAAGCCTTCCTGCTCGAGAACCGTCAGGGCCTCCCGCACCGGGGTGCGGCTGACACCGAGATCCTGCGACAGCTTGCGCTCGTCGAGCCGCACCTCGTCCGGACGCCCGTAGATGTCCATGTTGGTGATGGCCGTCTTGAGCGCCTCGTAGGCCAATGTCCGGAGACTGGAGCTGGCGACGATGGGCTTCACGCTCAGCGGTTCGGAATTCGACATCCCTCGTCCAGTCAGCTCACACGCATGATGTCTCGCACGCATTCTCTGTCGTGCGCTCTCAAACGACCTAACCCAAACCTTTGCGAGATCCTAGTCGATCGCGGAGCGGTCCCACAGACCTGTGACCATTGCCGGCGCTCGGCACCTGAAAAATTGGCCGCGGCGCGACCATCACCCGTCGCCTAGCGAGACACGTTCGGGAAGGCGATTTAATCCCTGGTCGCGAACCTGTGTTTTTTTGCAGGTTTGATTGACACCCCGGGATTAAATCAGCACCATCTTGCTGGCATACCGTCGACCATCGGACATCAAGGCGGACTCGGCGCCGGATGCTGCTGTACTGCAGAGATTATTTGTCTGCGGGCCAAGAATTTTTCGAAGAATTCCGATCACGTTGTTCTGACAAGCTGCGCCGTGGCAGGGCATAAGCCCGGCTTGAGCGCGAACGCCGACAAGAATACTGCCAAGAGGGAACGGTATGTCCGAGATCGTCAAACCGGTTGGGCGCGGCCGCTGGCTGCAACTCGCCTTCGGCGTCGTCTGCATGTGCATGATTGCCAATATGCAGTACGGCTGGACCTTCTTCGTGAGCCCGATGCAGGAGCGGCACGGCTGGGATCGCGCGGCGATCCAGGTGGCGTTCACGCTGTTCGTCGTCACCGAGACGTGGCTGGTCCCGATCGAGGGCTGGTTCGTGGATAAGTACGGTCCGCGCATCGTCACGCTGTTCGGCGGCCTGCTCTGCGCCGTCGCGTGGGTGATCAATTCCTACGCGGACTCGCTCACCGTGCTTTATATCGCGGCCGCGATCGGCGGCACCGGTGCAGGCGCGGTTTACGGGACCTGCGTGGGCAACTCGCTGAAGTGGTTCCCCGACCGCCGCGGCCTGGCCGCCGGCATCACCGCCATGGGCTTCGGCGCGGGTTCGGCACTCACGGTCGTGCCGATCCAGGCGATGATCAAGTCCCAGGGCTACGAGGCGGCCTTCTTCTACTTCGGGATCGGGCAGGGCGTGATCGTCATGCTGATCGCCCTGTTCCTGCGCGCGCCGGCCAAGGGCCAGGTTCCGGAAGTCGCCCGGGTCAGCCAGTCGAAGCGGGACTACAAGCCCTCCGAGATGGTCCGCACCCCGATCTTCTGGGTCATGTACGCGATGTTCGTCATGATGGCCGCCGGCGGCCTGATGGCCACCGCGCAGCTCGGCCCGATCGCCAAGGACTTCAAGATCGCCGACGTCCCGGTCTCGCTCCTGGGGATCACGCTGCCGGCGCTGACCTTCGCGGCGACGCTCGACCGGGTTCTCAACGGCGTGACGCGCCCGTTCTTCGGCTGGGTCTCCGACCATATCGGCCGCGAGAACACGATGTTCCTGTCCTTCGCGATCGAGGGCCTGGGCATCTACGCGCTGAGCCAGTTCGGCCAGAATCCGATCGCCTTCGTGCTGCTGACCGGTCTCGTGTTCTTCGCGTGGGGCGAGATCTACTCGCTGTTCCCGGCGACCTGCGGCGACACGTTCGGCTCGAAGTACGCGGCGACCAATGCCGGGCTGCTCTACACGGCCAAGGGCACCGCGGCGCTGATCGTTCCCTACACCAGCGTGCTCACGACCATGACCGGAAGCTGGCACACGGTGTTCCTCGCGGCCGCGGCCCTCAACATCCTCGCGGCCCTGCTGGCGCTGTTCGTCCTCAAGCCGATGCGCGCCGCCTACACCAAGAAGCCCGAGGCGGGCCTCGCGCCGGTGCTGGCGCAGTAGCAGGCCCCGATCGCTCGGCGCCGCGGCGCCGAACCGAAGCGAATGAGCCCGGCGCCGTCTTTACGGCGCCGGGCTTCCTGCATACCGGGAACCGGGCCTTCCGGAGATCGGGCATGGACAGGGACGAGCGGATCGCGCGCGAGGGCGTCGTGGCGGCGGCGCGGGCACTCGACGCACAGGGGCTGAACCGCGGCACGTCGGGCAATGTCTCGGTGCGCTTCCGCGACGGGCTCCTGATCACCCCGTCGGGCGTGCCCACGGATCGGATCGAACCGAACGACGTGGTCCGGATGGGTCTCGACGGCACCCACGCGCCGGATCGGAAGCCGTCATCGGAATGGCGCTTCCACCGGGACATCCTCGCGTCCCGTCCGGAATTCCACGCGGTGGTCCACGCGCATCCGGTCTACTGCACCGCCTTCGCGATCTGCGGAGAGGCCATCCCGGCGGTCCACTACATGATCGCGGCCTTCGGCGGCCCGACGGTACGCTGCGCGCCCTACGCGCCCTACGGCACCGCGGAACTCTCAGACCTCGCCCTCGCAGCGCTCGTCGACCGCAACGTCTGCCTCCTCGCCAATCACGGCATGATCGCGGCCGGGGCGAGCCTGGAGAAGGCCCTGTGGCTCGCCGTCGAGCTGGAGACGCTCTGCCAGCAATACGCCGTCGCGCGGCAGATCGGGACGCCGATCATCCTGTCCGACGACGAGATCGGCACGACGGTCGAGCGCTTCCGCGGCTACGGTCTGAATGCGGCGCGGCCGACCGCGCCGGAGACGACCTGACGCGCGGGTGACCTAGCGCCCGAGAAACTGACCGACCGCCAGCCCGGCCTCCCGGGCGTACTCGGCGGCCGCGACCTTCTTGCCGCCCTCCGCCTTGACCTTGCGGATCTCGAGGCGCCCGCCCTGCGCGCAGACGCTGAAGCCCTCGTCGTCGACGGCAATCACCTCGCCGGGCTTGCCGACGACGTCGGCGAGCTTGCGGATCCGATGCAGGCTGCAGTCGAAGATCTGGAGCTTCTTGCCGTCGTGCGTGGTCCAGGCACCGGGTGCCGGGTTCGCCGCGCGGATCAGGTTGTAGATCTGCTCGGCGTGGGCCGACCAGTGGATCTCCGCCTCGGCGCCGCGGAACCAACCCTCGTAGCTCGCGGCGTCCTCGTCCTGATCGATCTCGACATGCTGGCCGGCCACGACGAGGTCGGCCGCCTCGAGCATGGCCTCGACGCCCATCGGGAACAGGTTGTCGAAGTAGACGTCGCCCAGGGTCGCGTCGGCGCCGATCGGGCAGGATTTCTGCAGGATCACCGGCCCCTCGTCGAGGCCGTCGGTCGGCCGGAAGATTGTCAGGCCGGTCTGCAACTCGCCCCGGGCGATCGGCCAGTTGATCGAGGAGGGGCCCCGGTAACGCGGTAGCAGGCTCGGATGATACTGGATGGTGCCGTGCTTCGGGATGTTGACGAAGCTCTGCGGCGCGAACTGGAGCACGTAGGCCATGATGCCGATATCGGCGTTCAGGCCGCGCATGGCGTCCTCGGCCTCAGGGCTCTTCAGGCTGGGGAACTGGAAGACCGTCAGCCCCTTCTCGACGGCCGCCGTCTTGAGGACATCCGGCTTGGCACCGGGCTTCTCAGGCGCGCAGAACACCGCCGCAACCTCATCGCCTCGTTTGAGGAACGCCTCCAGGACCGCTTTTCCGAAATCCTGTTGACCGATGAAGGCGATGCGCATGCAGGCTCCTGGGTGTCATCCGGACCCTGAGCGGGGCCGGGGAGAAACAAACCGAACGCGGGCTCGGCGGCGCGACCGTGCCCCGGCTGTCGAACGGCGTCACCCGGAATCCGGGGCCGCGCTTCACGCACGCCCCCGGATTGTAACATCGGCGATCCGGGATCTCGCCCCCGGATCGCCGGAGACCGATCACTCCGCCGCGATCTTCTGGACCGCGCCGATCGCGCCGGACTCGGCGATCTCGCCGACCTCGGCCTCGGAGTAGCCGAGCACGGAGCGCAGGATCTCGTCGGTGTGCTCACCGAGGAGCGGCGAGCGGGTGACCTCGCTCGGGCTCGCCGACAGCTTGATGGGGTTGCCGACCGTCAGGTACTTGCCGCGGGTCGGGTGATCGACCTCCACGATGGTGCCGGTCTTCCGCAGGGACTCGTCCTCGGCGATCTCCTTCATCGACAGGATCGGGCCGCAGGGGATGTCGTACTTGTTCAGGGTGTCCATCACCTCGAACTTCGACACCTTCATCGTCCAGGCCTCGATCCGCGTGAAGATCTCGTTGAGATGCGGCAGGCGGGCCTTCGGGGTCGCGTAGTTCGGATCGGTCTTCCAATCCGGCTCACCGATGATGTCGCAGATCGGCTCCCAGACGGCGGCCTGGGTGATGACGTAGATGTAGGAGTTCGGGTCCTGCTCCCAGCCCTTGCAGCGCAGGATCCGGCCCGGCTGGCCGCCACCGGAATCGTTGCCCGCACGCGGGGTCGCCTCGCCGAACGGGATGCCCTCGCCGAACTGGCTGTACTCCCTGAGAGGCCCGTGCGCGAGACGCTGCTGGTCGCGCAGCTTGACCCGGCAGAGGTTGAGCACGCCGTCCTGCATGGCACAGTCGACCTTCTGGCCGAGGCCGCTCTGGGTCCGGTGATAGAGCGCCGTGACGATGCCGAGGGCGAGGTGCAGGCCGGTGCCGGAATCGCCGATCTGCGCGCCCGTCACCATCGGGATTCCGTCGCGGAAGCCCGTCGTCGACGCGGAGCCGCCGGCGCACTGCGCGACGTTCTCGTAGACCTTGCAATCCTCGTAGCGGCCCGGACCGAAGCCCTTCACGGAGGCCAGGATCATCCGCGGGTTGACCTCGTGGATCTTCTCCCAGGTCAGGCCCATGCGGGCGAGGGCGCCGGGCGCGAAATTCTCGACCAGGACGTCGCATTCCTTGATCAGCCGCCAGAGAACCTCCTTGCCCTTCGGGTTCTTCGAGTCGAGCGTGATCGACCGCTTGTTGTGGTTCAGCATCGTGAAATAGAGGCTGTCCACGTCCGGGATGTCCTGAAGCTGCTGACGCGTGGCGTCCCCCGCGCCCGGCCGCTCGACCTTGATGACGTCGGCGCCGAACCAAGCCAGGAGCTGCGTACAGGTCGGGCCGGATTGAACGTGGGTGAAGTCCAGGATGCGGACGCCTTCGAGGGCCTTGGTCATGATCGGTCTCGGAGCTGGAGTCGATTTGGGGATGTCGGAGGGCGGCTCAGGCCGCGCGGGATATCGGTTCGATGCCTGCACGAGCCCGTGTCGCGCGTGCCGCGACTGAGGGGCAGGGGCCTTCCATCCTCGAACGGATCATGTCTGTTCTCCCTCCCACAGCGCGGTCCCGTCGTATCGCGACACCGTCACGCGGACCCGGGGTGACGAGTCCGCCAATTTGTATACCACATGCCATTTGCCGGATGCGAGTGCCTATTGTGGACACCTCCGGCACCGGCCGATGGCCGACCGTAAGCCGCTGCGGGCTCGCGCTCAACACGCTGCACAGCGTGCATGGGGTCCGGGGCGGCGACCCCTTGGCATTCGCCGACAGGCGGTCCATGATTTCGCCAAAATTGCCCTAGCCGCGGGATGAAAAACGCGCCGCGGCCGTGGGTGAAACGATGTAACGCTGCACGAGGAACGCCCATGCTCGCCAGCACCAGCCTGATCAAGTCGTCCTGGATCGCCGTCGACGTCGCCCACGACCGCGCCGAGCGCGTCCTGGTGGTCGAGACCTACATCGCCGTCAGCCCGCTCGAACCGAATTACGACGCCGCGCAGTACGAGCGGGTGCTCGCCTGCGTTCAGAAGGTGCTCAAGACGCACCCGGAGATCGACCGCGCGTCGATCCTGAGCATGCATCGTGGCTCCGGCTGTACGGCTCTGTTCCGCGACACGCCCGCGAAGCACCCCGCGGCGGCCTGAGGCGTTCAGGCCTCGCCGCCCTCGGTCGGTCGGGACAGGTCCGGCGGCTCGAGGGCGACGCGGGCCGCGTGGAACCACCAGAGCGGGATGTCGCGATTGGCCTTCGCCAGTTCCGACGCCCATCCCTCCTTGGGCATGACGTCGGCCCGGTCGGCGAACAGGCGCAGCGCCGCCTCCGCGCGTTCCCGTCGGCAACGCTCCTCGATCGCCCGCCGCTCGGCCTCGGCGCGGGCGTCGGTCTGCTCGATGAGGCGCCGGGTCGCGAGATCGTCGGCGTCGAAGGCGAATTGCTGCCAGAACGCCTCGGCTTCCCGCGCGACATCCCGCTCGCGGCGCAGCGTCGCGAGCGCTTCCTCCGCGGTGTGCCGCGCCGTCTCGGCGGCCTCGGCGCGGGCGACGAGGCGGTTGTTCGCCTCCAGCAGCTCCCGCTCGCGCTCGGGCGACATCCGCTGCCGGCGCAGCACCCGCAGTTCCTCCTCGTCGGCATGGCGGGCGGCCATCAGGTCCGCGAGCGGACCGGCCGCCAGGGCGTCGGCGGATCGGCGATAGCGCTCGCGCAGGCCCGGGTGGCGGGCCTCAAGGTCCGTGTCGGTCCAGGCGGCGCGATCCTCCCCGTCCGTCCGCTCGCAATCGTACAGAGCCTGCGCCAGGGCTTCGCGCAGGTCGTCCGGAAATCGTGCCGCGGCGTGTCCGTTCATGAACCTGCATTCGCGTTGAGCGATCGATAGAACCTAGAACGCGCGCGCCCGCCGGGAGAGACCGTCGCTGTGTGACGAACGCGTTTTTTTTCGACGCGGCTCGGCCGCGCGGCGGCGGCGATACGCGCCCGTCCACCGAGGCATTCCGGCCGGGATGCCAGCGTCGCCGTCATCCAGCCTCTGGCGCGCATCCTGTCTGCCGGTCTCGTCTGACGGGAGTCGCGGTGCATCATCGCTGACCCTGCTTGCCTGAGCCTGTGTGGCGCGCACCGGGATGCCGATCGCGATGGCCGATCCGCTCTGGTCCCGGCGCCGGTCTCGGAGCTCGCCGACGCGGCTCGATGTTCGCGAGCTTCATGCGTCTCGGAATCGCGATAGCGCCGACGGATCACCCGGGATACATCGCGAGAAGGCTCCTTCACGCGTCGATCGCAGTCGATGGTCCATACTGGCTACAATCCGGCGCTGGTCGCCCTGTCGATCGGCCTCGCGGTCTTCGCGTCCTACACCGCGCTGGACCTGGGCGCGCGGATCCGCGGGCCCGTCGCGGGACCGCGCTGGCCGTGGATCGCCGGCGCCGCCCTCGCCATGGGCGGGGGCATCTGGTCGATGCACTTCATCGGCATGCTGGCCTTCGAGATGGGCCTGCCGGCCGCCTACGATACCGGGCTCACGCTCCTGTCCCTCGCGATCGCCGTCGCGGCGACCGGCGCCGCCTTCCTGTGGGTGGCGCGCGTCGGCGAGGGGACCGGCAGCCTTCTCGTCGCCGGCCCGATGATGGGCCTGGGCGTTGCCGGCATGCACTACACCGGCATGGCGGCGCTGCGGATCCCCGGCGACCTCGCCTATAGCCCGGCGATCATCGCGCTCTCGGTGGCGATCGCCGTGACCGCGGCGACCGCCGCCCTGTGGCTCTCCTTCCGGCAACACGGCGTCTGGCAGAAGCTCGTCGCGGCCTGTGTGATGGGCCTCGCGGTGGCGGGCATGCACTACACCGGCATGGCGGCGGCGACGATCACCGCCGAGGCGGGCGGCGCCCACGCCGCCCACGCGGTGACCGGCGCCCCGGCTCAGCAGAACCTCGCCCTCTACGTCGCCGGTGCCACGTTCCTCATCCTGTTCCTGGCGATGCTCGCCTCGTCGCTGGACCAGCAGCGCGTGCAGCGTGAGCTCCAGGCGAGCGAGGCGCGGTTCCGGGCCGCCGTGCAGGCCGTGCGCGGCGTGCTCTGGACCAACGATGCGGCGGGCCGGATGCTCGGCGAGCAGCCGGGCTGGAGCGCGATCACCGGTCAGACGCGGGCGGAGTATCAGGGCTACGGCTGGGCCGACGCGGTCCATCCCGACGACATGGAGGCCTCCGTCGAGACGTGGAACGCGACCGTCCGGGCGCGGCGCACCTACGTCCACGAGCACCGGGTCCGGGTCCGCGACGGGACGTGGCGACACTTCGCGATCCGCGCCATCCCAGTCCTCGACGCGCGCGGCGAGATCCGCGAGTGGGTCGGCGTCCACACGGACATCACCGAGCAGCGTCAGGCCGAAGCCGACCTGCGCGAGTCCAACGAGGAGATCCAGCGCTACGCCTACATCGTCAGCCACGACCTGCGCGCGCCGCTGGTCAACGTGATGGGATTCACGAGCGAGCTGGAGGCGACCCGGACCGAGGTCGCCGCGGCTCTCCGGGATCACCCGGCTGCAGAGCGGCTCGACGCCGATTTCGGCGAGGCGCTCGGCTTCATCAAGGCGGCGGTGAACCGGATGGAGGGGCTGATCGCCGCCATCCTCAAGCTCTCGCGAGAGGGCCGGCGACAATTCTCGCCCGAGGCCCTCGACATGACGAGCGTGCTCCGCGGCGTGGCCGATGCCCAGCGGCATCAGGCGGAGGCGGTCGGGGCCACGGTGACGATCGCCCGCGACCTGCCCGAGATCGTCGCCGACCGGCTCGCGATCGAGCAGGTCTTCGGCAACCTGCTGGACAACGCCGTGAAGTACCTCGACCCGAGCCGGCCCGGACGGATCACCGTCACGGCCAAGGCCGTGGGCGAACGCGGCGTATGCTTCTCCGTCGCCGACAACGGCCGGGGGATCGCCGCGCGGGACCATGCCCGCGTCTTCGAACTCTTCCGCCGATCGGGCGCCCAGGACCGCCCGGGCGAGGGGATCGGTCTCGCCCACGTGAAGGCGCTGGTGCGCTCGTTCGGTGGCCGGATCGAGATCCGTTCAGAACTCGGTGTGGGCACGACGTTCGACGTGACCTTGCCGCACGGGACAGCTACAGCGGTCCGGATCGACCCCGAACCGGCGCCCATCGCCGCCTAATGAGCGTGGAGCGGCCCGTGCACCCCGTCAGCATCGTGATGATCGAGGATGACGAGGGCCATGCGCGCCTGATCGAGCGCAACATCCGACGCGCCGGCGTCAACAACGACATCGTGCCGTTCCGCAACGGCACTTCGGCGCTGGACTATCTGCTCGGACCGGACGGCTCCGGCGAGGCGAGCGCCCGACGGCACCTGCTGATCCTGCTCGACCTCAACCTGCCGGACATGACCGGCCTCGATATCCTCGAGAAGGTGAAGGCGAACCCGCACACGCGTCGGTCCCCGGTGGTGGTCCTGACCACGACGGACGACAGCCGCGAGATCCAGCGCTGCTACGACCTCGGGGCCAACGTCTACATCACCAAGCCGGTGAGCTACGACGGCTTCGCGAACGCGATCCGCCAGCTCGGGCTGTTCTTCTCGGTCATGCAGGTTCCGCAGAACCCATGACTGCTCGGCGTGCCAGCGGGGACGGCACCGCCGCGGCGGCACGCATCCTCTACATCGACGACGATCCCGGCCTCGGCCGCCTGGTCCGGCGCGCCCTCGAGGCGCGCGGCTACGCGGTCGAGCTCTGTCCCGACGGCGCGGCGGGGCTGGCGCGGCTCGCCCAGGGCGGGATCGACGCCGTCGCCCTCGACCACCACATGCCGGGACAGACGGGCCTGGACCTGCTGCCCGAGATCCGCGCGCTGCCCGAGGCGCCGCCGGTCATCTACGTGACCGGCTCCGAGGACAGCCGCGTCGCCGTGGCGGCCCTGAAGGCCGGAGCGGTGGACTACGTCTGGAAGGACGTCCAGGGTCAGTTCCGCGAGCTGCTCGGCGAGGCCGTCGCCACCGCCCTCCGGCAGGAGAGCCTGCGGCGCGACAAGGAGCGGGCCGAGGCCGAGATGCGCGAGGCGCGCGACCGCGCCGAGCTGCTGCTGCGCGAGGTCAACCACCGCGTGGCCAACTCCCTGGCCCTCGTCGCCGCCCTGGCGCACATGCAGCGCAACGCCGTCACAGACCCGGCCGCCAAGGCGGCGCTCGACGAGATGCAGGCCCGGATCTCGGCGATCGCCGGCATCCACCGCCGCCTCTACACGTCCGACGACGTCGAATCCGTCGAGCTCGACGCCTACCTGCAGAGCCTGGTCGAGGAGTTGCAGGCCGCCATGCGGGCGAGCGGGCGCGACCACGCGATCCGCCTTCGTGCCGCGCCGGTGCGGCTCTCGACCGACAAGGCCGTGTCGGTCGGCGTGGTCGTGACCGAACTCGTGACCAACGCCTACAAGTACGCCTACCCGGTCGGCACGTCGGGCGAGATCCGCGTCGCGGTCGAGCGGGACGCCGCCGACACCGTGCTGCTCGCCGTCGAGGATGACGGTATCGGCTGGACCGGGGAGGGCGAGGTCCGCGGCACCGGTCTCGGGTCGCGCATCGTGCGCGCCATGGCGTCGAACCTGCGCTCGGCCCTGTCGTATGCCCCCCGAAGCGCCGGGACGCGCGCCGTCCTCGCGTTCCAGGCCTGAGCGTCCGGATCTAGCCGCCGGCTCGCCCGGCGATGCGGTCGAGGGCCTCGAGCATCGGCGCCAGGGCGTCCTCGTCGAGTTGCTGGAAGCCCAGCGCCCGGCTCATGAACAGACCGAGGATGGCGAAGTACAGGACGGAGCCCTCGCCCGGGGGAGCGCCCTCGATCCGTCCGAGCTGGTCCAGCTGATCCGCGACGAACGCCTGAAAGTCTTTCTGCGCCTCCGGTGACTCCATCGATGCCAGCAGGAGTGCGCGCGCCGCTTCGTTGTCGTCGCAGTAGTGCCCGCGGATATGCGCCACCATCGCCCTGGGAAGCTGCGACGGGCCGGCCGGTATCTCCCGCGCGCAGGCGTCGATCTCCGCGCGCACGTCCGCGAGCTTGCGGGCGACCAGCGCCCCCACCAGGGCGTCCTTCGACGCGTAATGGTGCAGGACGCCGCCTTTGCTCAGCCCGGCCTCGGCCGCGACCGCGTCGATGGTCAGCCCGCGGACGCCTCCCTTCAGGAGAACGGCCGCGGCCGCCTCCAGGATGATCTCGGGGCGCGCCGCCAGTCGCTGTCGCTTCGCCTGCATCACGGACCTGCACTAAAAACCGTCTGGACGGTATGTAACGGATGGCGTAGGAACGCGCCACGCAATTCGCACGAGTCGCGCCGACACGGTCGATCGCATGAACCGCATCGCCTTCCTTCCATCGGCATCCGCGCTGCTGATGTTAACCGCGCTCGCGTCGATCGGGTGCGCCCAGGCCGCGCCCGAGACGGCGCTCGACTCCGCCGTGGCGCGCGTGCGGGTCGTGCAGGCGCGTCGCACACCGATGGCGCTCGACGTGGTGGTGACCGGCGACGTCCAGGCCCAGGCGCAGGTCAACGTCTCGTTCCGGACGAACGGGAAGGTCGCCGAGCGGCGCGTCGAGGTCGGCGACCACGTCACGGCCAATCAGGTCCTCGCCGTCCTCGAACCCCTGACGCAGCAGGCGAATCTCGACAACGCCAAGGCCGCCCTGGCTTCGGCCGAGGCGCTGCTGACGCAGGCGAAGATGTCGTACGAGCGCCAGAAGCAGCTCCTGGCCGGCGGCTTCACGACCCGCTCGACCTACGACAACGCCGAGCAGGAGCTGCGTACCACGCAGGCGGCGGTCGACTCGGCCAAGGCGGCGCTGGGAACCGCGCAGGAGCAGTTCTCCTATACCGAGCTGCGCGCGGGCGTGTCCGGCGTGGTGACGAGCCGCAGCTTCGAGGTCGGCCAAGTGGTCCAGTCGGGCCAGACCGTGCTGGTCGTCGCGCAGGACGGGCCCCGCGACGCGGTCTTCAACGTCTACGAATCGCTGCTGGCCCAGCCGCCGGCCGGCGACACCGTCGCGGTGGCGCTGCAGTCGGACCCGTCCGTCACCGCGGTCGGGACCGTGCGGGAGATCTCTCCCACCGTGGATGCCGCCAGCGGCACGGTGCGGGTCAAGATCGGCCTTAAGTCGACGCCCGCCGCCATGGGGCTCGGCGCCGTCGTGATCGGCCGCGGGCGCTTCGCGCCGCACGAATCGGTGATCCTGCCCTGGTCGGCGCTCTACCGCTACGACGGGAAGCCCTCGGTGTGGGTCTACGATCCGGACCGGAAGACCGTCTCGGTCCGCGCGGTGGAGATCGATCGCTTCGGCCCCGATATCATCGCGCTGAAGCGCGGCGTCGAGCCGGGCGAGCGCGTGGTCGTCGCCGGCATCCAGTTCCTGCGTCCCGGCCAGACGGTCGCGGCCGCCGAGATCGGAGACCGCCCATGACGGCGCGCGCGTATCTCGTCCTGGGCCTCCTCGCGACGGCACTGGCCGGGTGCAACGGTCACGGCGAGGAGGGGGGCGAGGCCGCGGCGGCCCCGGTCCGTCCGGTGCTGACGCAGGTTGTCGTACCGAGCGACACCGTCACGTTCGGGCCGTTCGCCGGCACGATCGAGCCGCGCTACCAGGCGCAGCTCGGCTTCCAGATCCCCGGGCGCATGGTCGCGCGGGACGTGACGATCGGCGACCTCGTCACCCGCGGCCAGCGCCTCGCGGCCCTCGACACCATCGTGACCCGTTTCGACCTGACCCGCGCCGAGGCCGACCTGGCCGACGCGAAGGCGCAGGCCGAGAACGCAGAGGCCGCGGAGTCGCGGACCCGGCGCCTGATGACCGGCAACGCCGTCTCCCAGGCGACGCTCGACCAGGCTGTCGCCAAGCGCGAGACCGCCCGGGCCCGGGTGGATCAGGCGATGGCGAGCCTCCAGAAGGCCCGCGACCAGATGGGCTACACTGAGCTGAAGGCCGAGTTCGACGGTGTCGTGACCCAGCGCCTCGCCGAGGTCGGCCAAGTGCTCAGCGCCGGCCAGGGCGTCGTGACCGTGGCGCGGCCCGACGTCCGCGAGGCGGTGGTCGACATTCCCGAGGCCCATGTCGGGGCTCTGCCGTCGGACGGCGTGTTCACCGTCGCGCTCCAGAGCGCGCCGGAGCTGACGGCGCGCGGGCGCGTCCGCGAGATCGCGCCCCTCGCCGAGTCGGGGACGCGGTCCAAGCGCATCCGGATCACCCTGGACGATCCCGGCCCGGCCTTCCGGCTCGGCGCGACCATCAACGTGTCGCTCATGCGCAAGGTCGCGCCCACCGCCCTTCTGCCCGCCTCGGCGCTGCTCGAGGACGGTGACCGCCGCTCGGTCTGGGTCGTCTCGCCCGACGGGAAGTCGGTAGCGCGCCGCGACGTCACCGTGGCGGCGCGGGACAACGCCGAGGACGGCCGCGTCGCGGTCGTCGCCGGCCTGAAGGCCGGCGAGCGCGTCGTGGTCGCGGGCGTCCACGTCATCAAGGAAGGCCAGGCCGTGCGCCTGACCGACGGCGCCGTCTGATCCGGCCGCACGGGGTTTTCGCGTGAAGGACTTCAACCTTTCCGACTGGGCGCTCGGGCACCGCTCGTTCGTCTGGTTCCTCATGCTGGTCTCGCTGATCGCGGGCCTGATGGCCTACACCCGCCTCGGCCGTGAGGAGGATCCGCCCTTCACCATCAAGACCATGGTGGTGCAGACCACGTGGCCGGGCGCGACCATCAAGGACACCCTCGATCAGGTCACCGACCGGGTCGAGAAGGAGCTCCAGCAGCTCAACGGCCTCGACTTCGTCCGCAGCTACACGACGCCCGGATCGTCGACAGTCTTCGTCCAGTTCCGCGACACGCTCAAGAAGAACGAGATCCAGCCGGCCTTCTACCAGGTCCGCAAGCGGCTCGGGGACATCAAGGGTCAGTTCCCGGAGGGCGTGCAGGGTCCGTTCTTCAACGACGAGTTCGGCGACGTCTACGGCAATATCTACGCGTTCACGGCCGACGGCCTGACGCACCGGCAGCTGCGCGACTACGTCGAGGGCATCCGCACCGAGGTCCTGCGGGTGCCCAATATCGGCAAGACCCAGTTGATCGGCACGCAGGACGAGACGATCTACCTCGACTTCTCCACCCGGAAGCTCGCCGGCTACGGCATCGATTTCCAGGCCCTGATCAAGGCCCTGCAGGCGCAGAACGCGGTCTCGGCCTCCGGCGTGGTGCAGGCCGGGCCGGAGCGCATCTCGCTGCGGGTCAGCGGCTCCTTCGCCTCCGAGGCCTCGCTCCAGGACTTCAACCTGCGGGTCAATGACCGCTTCTTCCGCCTCGCCGACATCGCCGAGATCAGCCGCGGCTACGAGGATCCGCCCGCACCGCTGTTCCGGGTGGACGGCAAGCCCGCGATCGGCCTCGCCATCGCGATGCGTCCGGGCGCCAACCTGCTGCATTTCGGAGAGGCGCTGAAGGAGCGCATGCGCGCCATCGAGGCTACCCTGCCCGTGGGCGTCGGGGTCCACCTCGTCTCGGACCAGCCCAAGCAGGTCGAGCACGCGGTCGGCGGCTTCACCCAGGCGCTGGTCGAGGCCGTCATCATCGTGCTGGGGGTGAGCTTCGTGAGCCTCGGCGTCCGGGCCGGCCTCGTCGTCTCCGTGTCGATCCCGCTCGTGCTGGCGATCGTCTTCGTCGTCATGCAGATCATGGACGTCACCCTCCAGCGCATCTCCCTCGGCGCGCTGATCATCGCGCTGGGCCTCCTTGTCGACGACGCCATGATCACCGTCGAGATGATGGTGGCCCGCCTGGAGCGGGGCGACACGCTGCGGAAGGCCGCCACCTTCGCCTACACGTCGACGGCGTTCCCGATGCTGACCGGGACGCTCGTGACGGTGGCGGGCTTCCTGCCGATCGGCTTCAACGGCTCCGGCGCCGGCGAGTACACCTACTCGCTGTTCGTGGTGATCGCGGCCTCGCTGCTGGTCTCCTGGGTCGTGGCGGTCCTGTTCGCGCCGCTCGTCGGCGTCACGCTCCTGCCGAAGACCATGAAGCACCACACGGAGAAGGAGGGGATCTTCACGCGCCTGTTCGTCTGGGCGCTGCGGCTCGCCATGCGCTGGCACTGGACGACGGTGGTGGTCTGCCTCGGGCTGATGGCGGCGGCCATCGTCGGGATGGGTCACGTGCAGCAGCAGTTCTTCCCGTCCTCGGACCGGTCCGAGGTGCTGGTCGACCTGACCCTTCCGCAGAACGCCACCATCGCAGAGACCCGGGCGCAGATGGACCGGTTCGAGGCGAACCTGAAGGACGATCCGGACGTGACGAGCTGGTCGTCCTACGTCGGCGAGGGCGCGGTGCGCTTCTACCTCCCGCTCGATCAGCAGCTCGCCAACGCGTTCTTCGGCCAGATCGTCATCGTCACGAAGTCGCTGGAGGTGCGCGACCGCGTGATGGCGCGCCTGCAGACGATCGGCCTGCGCGACTTCGTCGGCACCGACGTGCTGGTGCAGCCCCTGAGCCTCGGGCCGCCCGTGGGCCGGCCGGTGCAGTACCGCCTCAGCGGCCCGAACATGGAGACGGTGCGCCGCCTGTCGCTCGACCTCGCCAACGTGGTGGCGGCCGACAAGCGCCTCGACGTGCCGACCTTCGACTGGAACGAGCCCGGCAAGGTGCTGCGCGTCGAGATCCTCCAGGACAAGGCGCGCCAGCTCGGCGTGACCAGCCAGGACGTCGCCGGCATCCTGAACGGGATCGAAGGCGGGCAGGCGATCACGCAGGTCCGAGACTCGATCTACCTCGTCAACGTCGTCGGCCGCGCCCGCGCCGCCGAGCGGTCCTCGCTGGACACGCTGCAGTCGCTGCAGGTCGGTCTCGCCAACGGCACGGTGGTGCCGGTGCTCGCCTTCGCGCGGATCGGCTACGATCTCGAGCAGCCGATCGTCTGGCGCCGCGACCGTCTCCCGACCGTGACGGTGCGCGCCACGATCCACGACGCGACCCAGCCGGCCACCATCGTGGCCGCCCTGCAGCCCGGCCTCGACGCCTTCATTAAGGCCCTCCCGGAGGGCTACACGGTCCAGACCGGCGGCGCCGTCGAGGAATCCGCCAAGGGCCAGGGCCCGATCGCGGCCGTAGTCCCGGTCATGCTGCTGGCCATGGCGTTCCTGCTGATGATGCAGCTCCAGAGCTTCGGCCGGATGCTCCTCGTCTTCACCGTGGCGCCGCTCGGCCTGATCGGCGTGGTGCCGGCGCTGCTCCTGTTCGACAAGCCGATGGGCTTCGTCGCCATCCTGGGCATCCTGGCGCTCATCGGGATCATCATCCGCAACGCAGTGATCCTGGTGAGCCAGATCGAGGAGTTCCGGGCCGAGGGGATGGCGCCCTGGCAGGCGGTCTTCGAGGCGACCCACCACCGCATGCGGCCGATCCTCCTGACCGCCGCCGCGGCGAGCCTGGGCCTGATCCCCATCGCCCGGGAGGTGTTCTGGGGGCCGATGGCCTTCGCGATGATCGGCGGGATCCTGGCGGCGACCTTCCTGACGCTCCTGTTCCTGCCCGCGCTCTACGTCGGCTGCTACCGTATCCGCCCGGAGACGGGCGGCGCGCCGGCGGCCCACGCCGGCTGATCGGCCGGCTCACGCGATCGCGGCGCCCGCGGGCGCTGCGAGAAACGGTCGGCCCGCCCCTCCGCCCCCTCAGGGCGGGCCGACCGTGACGATATTTCACGCGAGCGGGGCCACACCGCCGGAAACCCGACGGTGTTCCGGCGCGTAGGGTGCGACGGAAACGAGGACCGTCCCGCCCATGAACGCCTTCATCGCCGTCGTCCTGGTCTGCGCCAACGGGCTCGCGCAGGAGTCCTGCACGGACGCCCAGGCGCTTGAGGTCCGCAAGGTCCGGGTCGCCAACGAACTCGGCTGCGCCACCGGCTGGCAGGAGATCATCGCCCGCACCGAGCTGCGCGAGGAGATCGGCAAGACCGCCTACCTGAAGACGGAGTGCCGCCGGGTGAAGGAGCCGCGGTGACGCACGCGGCGACCGCTACTTCTCGTACTTGATGTAGGCGAAGCGCGGATCGGTCGGGGTGCCCTCGAGCCCCTGTCCCTCCAGGCCCGGCTGCCAGGAGACGACCTCCTCGATCTTCCGGGCGAGGGCGAAATCCTTGTCGGTGATGCCCTTGGCCGCGTGGTTCATCAGCCGGACCTCGACCCAGGCGTAGGAGGCCGTGATGTCCGGATGGTGCCACGCCGCCTCGGCGAGGTGGCCGACCGTGTTGATCACCATCAGGGTGCTCTTCCAGCCGGACGTCTTGTAGGTGCGCCGGATCCACCCGTCCTCCAGCCGCCAGGCGGGCAGCTCGGCCTTCAGCCGCGCCTCCACGGTCGCGTCGTCCAGTGCGCCCTCGCGTCGCTCGCTCATGATCCATCTCCGATGAAACCGTCGCGGCCGAGGGTGCCGCCGCGGCCGGTTGCGCGCAAGCGTGTTTGCCGCTGTGGACGGAAACCGATGTGAGCCCTATGACCTTTTGGCAATGGCGTCCGGCTCGATCGGCACTCCAGTCTGCCGCCGCTGAAGACTGCGCAATACGATGGGAGAAGGCGTGATGCTGTCACGGCGCGCGATGCTCGCCGGGGGCCTGCTCGGCGGCCTCGGCCTGCGGGCGGCGCGCGCCGACGTGCCGACGATCCGCCTCGGCAGCCTGCCCTTCGGCACGTCCACCTGGGAGGCGGCGGTGATCAAGGCCCGCGGCCTCGACACGGCCAACGGCTTCGAGCTCGACGCGGTCAAGCTCGCCGGCAACGACGCGGCCCGGATCAGCTTCATCGGCGGGCAGGTCGACACGATCATCGGCGACCTGCTCTGGGCCGCCCGCCTCGGCAACGACGGCCAGGCGGTCCGCTTCATCCCGTACTCGACCTCCGAGGGCGGCGTGATGGTGCCGGGCGGCAGCCCGGTGAAGAGCCTCAAGGATCTCGCGGGCAAGCGCCTCGGGGTGGCGGGTGGCCCCCTGGACAAGAACTGGCTCCTCCTCCGGGCACAGGCCAAGGACGCGGCCGGCATCGACCTCGAGCAGGCCGCCGAGATCGCCTACGGCGCCCCGCCTCTGATCACGCTGAAGCTGGAGCAGGGCGCCCTCGACGCGGCGCTGACCTACTGGACCTACTGCGCCCGCCTCAAGGCCAAGGGCTATCGGCAGCTGGTCGGGGCCGAGGACATCATGCACGCCCTCGGGGTCCCGGGCGACGTGGCGCTGATCGGCTACCTGTTCCAGGACGCCACCGTGAAGGAGAAGCCCGCGGCCGTGGCGGCCTTCGCCCGGGCCTCGCGCGCCGCCAAGGACATGCTCGCCTCCGACCCGAGCACGTGGGAGATCGTGCGCCCGCTGATGGCGGCGGAGGACGAGGCGACCTTCGAGGCCCTGAAGCACGATTTCCTGGCCGGCATTCCGCGCCGCTCCATCGCGGAGGAGCGCGCCGACGCCGAGAAGCTCTACGCGGTGATGGCGCGGCTCGGCGGCGCCCGCCTCGTCGGAAAGGGCAACGCGCTCCCGCCGGACCTCTACTACATCGGCCGCAATGGTTGAGGCGGCCGCCCGGCGGGCGCGCGTGTCGACCGTCAAGACTATCAGGATCATCGGGACCGCATGGGCGCGCTGACCCGTATCGCGTCCCTGGCCGTGCTCCTCGCCGCCTGGCAGTTCGCCGCGATGGAGGCGGGCTCGCGCCTGCTGCCGGCGCCCCTCGCGGTGCTGCGCTTCATCGTTCAGGAGGCGGAGCGCGGCGACCTCGCGCACAACGTGGGCATGACGCTGCTCCGCGTGGCGATCTCCTTCACCGTGGCGATGGTCCTCGGCGTCCTCCTCGGCGTCGCGCTCGGACGGTCCAAGTCCGCCGACCTCACCCTCGACACGCCGCTGCTCGTCCTCCTGAACACGCCCGCCCTGGTGATCACGGTCCTGGCCTATGTCTGGGTCGGCCTCACCGAGACCGCCGCGATCCTGGCGGTGGTGCTCAACAAGCTGCCGAACGTCGCGGTGATCGTGCGCGAGGGCGCGCGGAATCTCGATCCCGGGCTCGACGAGATGGCCCGCGCCTACCGGCTCGACCGGCGCAGCTGGGCCCGCGACATCCTGATCCCGCAGCTCCAGCCCTACATGGTCACGGCGGCGCGGTCGGGTCTCTCGCTCGCCTGGAAGATCGTGCTGGTCGTGGAGCTGCTCGGGCGCCCGGACGGGGTCGGCTTCGCGATCAACTACTACTTCGTCCAGAGCACCGACGTGGCGGCCATCATCGGCTACAGCCTCGTCTTCATGGCCGTGATGATCGGCATCGACGTCCTCCTCCTCCAGCGGCTCGAAGCCTATGTCCGTCGCTGGCGCTGAGCCCGTCCTCCAGGTCGCGATCGCGTCGAAATGGTACCGGCCCGCCCGGGCCGAGGCGGTCGAGGCCGTCCGGAACCTGACCTTCGGCGTTGGCGCCGGGGAGATCGTCTGCCTGATCGGGCCGTCGGGCGCCGGCAAGACCACCACCCTGCGGATCCTGCTCGGCCTCGACACCGCGTTCGAGGGCCGCGTCTCTGGCGCGGACCGGGCGGGCATCGTGTTCCAGGAGCCGCGGCTCCTGCCCTGGCGCAGCGTCGAGCACAACGTCCGCCTCGGCCTGCCCCGGGCACGGCGCGGGCGCGATCTCGACGATCTGTTCGCGCGGCTCGGCCTGACGGCGTGGCGGACGCGCTACCCGAAGGCCCTGTCGCTGGGCATGCAGCGGCGCGTGGCGCTGGCGCGCGCCCTGGCCGACGGCCCGCGCGTCCTCGTCCTCGACGAACCGTTCGTGTCCCTCGACGACGCCGCCGCCGCGGAGCTGCGCGGCCTCGTGGTGGACACGGTGGACCGGGCCGGCATGAGCGTGCTGATGGTGACGCACAACGTCGCCGAGGCGATCGGGATCGCAGACCGGCTGCTCCTCGTGTCGCGGCGCCCGGCCAGTCTCATCGCCGACGTCCGCCTCGACCGGCCGCGCCGGGAACGCGACCGCGCCTGGGCCGAGGCGACGCGGGCGAAACTCGCCGCGCAGCATCCGGAGATCATCGCGCAGTGACGCGTGTCGCGCCGGCCGTTCGACCGATGCAATCGGTCCAGGTCGGCCACTGCGTTCAGCGCGCCTCCCGAACGGATCGTTGAACCGCCCTCCATCTCAACCTCGGACGATCCCCGGCCAGGCAGGCCATCTCCCCGCGGGACCCGAGCGGCGTAGGGTCGCTCGAGGGAGGTGGGGATCTGTGTCGGCAGGTCGTTCGCGCGGACGGCCCTCGGCGGTCTCGCGCACGCGGCGCGGGAGGTGCTAAAGCGCGGCACCTTCAGCGACGCGGCGGAGGCCGTGTCGGGCAGCGAGGCGAAAGCCTACATGGCGGAAGAGCCGCGGCAGGCGCGACCGCTCGGGATCGCTGCCGCACGGCGGGCGATCCTGCGGCGAGCATGCACCGATCGACCCGGATACGCGAGTCGCGGCAAGGACCGGGCGGCACGGTTTGTCATCGCGTCGCGATACGGACGAGAACGCCGCCGCTATACCGGTGCCCTCCTCGAACCGGCCCACCCGAGGTCGGCCCCGCGCCGCGATGAACGCCGGACCGGCCGGCCGCGGAGCCTTGTCGAATCCAGAGCGTCCCGATGTCCCGCACATCCCCCTCGGCCATCGACCGCGCGCCCGTCGCCGACCGGTCGGGCACCGGCAACGTGGTCAGGCTGGCCGTCGCGCAGGCCCTCGCCGGCGCGAACTCGACCGTCGTGTTCGCGACGGGCGCGGTCGTCGGCAACATGCTCGCGCCGAGCAAGGTCCTGGCCACATTGCCGATCTCGATCTTCGTGGTCGGGATGGCCGCCTGCGCCCTTCCGACGGGCAGCATCGCCAGGCGCCACGGGCGCCGCACCGTCTTCATGGTCGGCACCGGGTGCGGCGTGCTCGTCGGCCTGCTCTCGGCCTGGGCGATCGTCGCGGCCAGTTTCTGGCTGTTCTGCGCGGCGATGTTCCTCGGGGGCGCCTACGCGGCCGTGGTCTTCTCGTTCCGCTTCGCCGCCGCGGACTGCGTTCCGGCCGAGCGCCGCCCACGGGCGCTGTCGGCCGTCATGGCCGGCGGCGTCTTCGGCGGGGTGATCGGGCCGCAGCTCGTCACCCACACCATGAACCTGTGGCCACCCTACCTGTTCGCCGCCACCTTCCTGGCCCAGGCCGCCGTCGCCGCCGCGGCCGCCCTGATCCTGGCGGGCGTTCGCCTGCCGCGGCCGGCCGCCGGGTCCGTCTCGGGCGGACGACCGCTGGCCGTCATTCTCGCGCAGCCGCGTTTCGTGATCGCGGTGATCTGCGGGGCCGTGTCCTACCTCCTGATGAACTTCGTCATGACGGCCGCCCCGCTGGCCATGCGCCTGTGCGGCCACGCGCAGGAGGATGCCAATCTGGGCCTGCAGTGGCACGTCATCGCCATGTACGGCCCGAGCTTCTTCACCGGGCGGCTGATCACGCGCTTCGGCGCGTCCCGCGTGGTGGCGACCGGCCTCACCTTGACGGGGGCGGCCGCGCTCGTCGGACTCGCGGGCGCGGACGTCGGGCATTTCTGGCTGTCCCTCATCCTCCTCGGCGTCGGCTGGAATTTCGGCTTCGTCGGCGCCTCCGCGATGGTGCTGGACTGTCATCGCCCGGAGGAGCGGACGCGGGTGCAGTCGATCAACGACTTCATCGTGTTCGGAATGGTGGCGGTCGGTTCGTTCTCGTCCGGGGGCCTGCTGACGAGCTACGGCTGGGACACGGTTCTCTGGGTGTCCTTCGCGCCCTTGGCGCTGGCCGCGACGGCGCTCGCGCTCACGACAGGGCGCGGCGCGAAGGCGTGGTAGCCTGGATCGTCCCTCGCGGTCGCAGAGCCTGTCGATGACCCTCGATCAGTTGCGCATCTTCGTGGCGGTCGCCGAACGTCAGCACGTCACCCGCGCGGCCGAGGCCTTGAACATCGTGCAGTCCGCGGTCAGCGCCGCGGTGTCCGGGCTGGAAGAGCGCCACGCGGTGAAGCTGTTCCACCGGGTCGGCCGCGGGATCGAGCTGACCGATGCCGGTCGCGTCTTCCTCGAAGAGGCCCGTGCGGTCCTCGCCCGCGCCAAGGCGGCCGAGCGGGTCTTGGCCGACCTGAGCGGCCTGCGGCGGGGAAGCCTGCGCGTTCACGCGAGCCAGACCATCGCCAGCCACTGGCTGCCCCGCCATCTCGTCGCGTTCCGGGCCGCCCATCCGGATATCACGATCCGGCTCGCCGTCGGCAACACCGCAGAGGTGGCGCGGGCGGTCGCCGATGGTTCGGCCGAACTCGGCTTCGTCGAGGGCGAGGTCGAGGATCCGGTCCTGGCGAGCGCGGCGGTCGCGCAGGATCGGCTCGTGCTCGTCGTGCCGGCCGGCCACCCCTTCTCGGCCCGGGAGACCCTGACGGCCGCCGATCTCGCGGGCCACCCGTGGGTGCTGCGCGAGGCGGGTTCCGGAACGCGCTCCGCCTTCGAGGCGGCGCTCGCGGCGGCGGGGCTGGCGCTCGCGGATGTGGCGGTGTCGCTCGAGCTGCCCTCCAACGAGGCCGTGCTCGCCGCGATCGAGGCCGGGGCCGGTGCGAGCGTCCTGTCGGAGGCGGTCGTGGCGAGCAAGCTGGCCGCCGGCGCGCTCGTCGCGCCGCCGTTCCCGTTGCCGGCACGGACCTTCCGGATGCTGCGCCACAGGGAGCGGTACAGGAGCCGCGCCGCGGACGCCCTGCTCGGCCTGATCCGAGACGGGGCGCCGTGAGCGGCGCAGTCAGGGCCGCGGCTTCAGCGCGGCGAGATAGTCGATGATGGCCTGCCGGTCGGCGGGATCCACGCTGGCCTTGTAGCTGTGAATCATCTTGTCGACGATCCCGCTCCACTGCGCCTTCGACAGGGCGGGCTGCGTGAGGATCATCCCGGCCGAGTGACAGGCGAGGCAGGTGTTGCTGATCGCCTCGGCGCCCGGTCCCGCCGGGAAGACCTGATCGGACGTGGGCCATTCGACCTGCTGCGACGTGAAGCGCATCGGCTCCGGCGCGGCGGCCGCGGAGACGGGGATCAGGGCGAGCGCGGCCAGGCAGCGCGCTATTGGCGTCAGGGACATGAAACTCCTCCTCAGGCGACCTGGAGCGTCACGGTCTCGACGCCGTTCTGCATGAAGCCCGCGCCGTTCCAGACGGGGTCCATCGGCTGCGCGAGTCCGTTCGTGTTGGTGCAGCGGACCTTGACGGCGCGGGTGCCGGTCGCGAGGGCCGGCAAGCCGACGTCGAAGCGGCGGAAACTGTAGGCGCCCGCGTCGGCCCCGAGCCGCGTCGGCGCCCAAGACGCGCCGCCGTCGGTCGAGATCTCCACGGACCTGACCCCGCAATCGCCCCCGAAGGCGATGCCGCGCACGGCCACCGGCGCGCCGGCCGCGACCCGGGCGCCGTCCTGCAGGTTCGTCACGAAGGCGCGCGGCACCATGCGGTCGATCGGCACCGTCTTGAAGCCGGTCTGGCCGGGCCGGACGTTGGCTTCCGGCACGTCCGGGATGCGGTAGGCCGTCTCCATCCAGTACTGATCGTCGGGCCTGTCCAGAACCTCGATGTCCGACAGCATCTTGACCCAGTAGGTCGAGTACCGGCCCGGAACGACGAGGCGCAGCGGGAAGCCGTTCAGCAGCGGCAACTGCGCGCCATTCATCGCGTAGGCGATCATCACCTCGCCGTCGCGGGCATGGTCCAGGGCGAGGGATTTCCGGAAGTGCGGCGCGTCGCTCATGACCGGCTCGTCGAGGCCGGCGAAGCGCACCTGTACGGCCCCGGCCCTCACGCCCGCGCGGTCGAGCACGTCCTTCAGGCGCACGCCGGTCCAGAGGGCGTTCCCCATCGCGCCGTTGGCCCACTGCGCGCCGGGGACCCGCGGCACGAACAGGCCCCGCGAATTGCCCGAGCACTGGTTGACCGCCGCGATCTCGAATCGCGGCATGCCGGCGAGTGCGTCGAGGGACAGCGACAGGGCCGTCTCGACGTGGCCGCGCACTGTCAGACGGAAGGACGGCACGTCGATCGCGGTCGGGATCTCGGCCCAGTGCCAGCGCACGTAGAAGCGGTCGTTGGGGGTGAACACGCCCTCGTCGAACACCGCGAAGGGTGTCTCCAGCAGCGGCGGCCGGGTGCGCTGCAGGATCATCGCGCCCTTCCCGGGGAAGGCGGTCGTGACCGCGCGCTGCTCGGGACCGCCGGGCAGGGGGAGTCTGACCGTGCCGGCGGCCCAGGCCGGGGCGGCCGCAGCGAGGCCTCCGAGGCCGAGGCCGGCCAGCACGGCACGGCGGGGAAGGGCGGATTGGCTCACGGCGGTGTCTCCTCAACAGCGTGGGGTAACTCGATGACCGTTGCTCTGCGGTTTGCAGATCGCGGTTGCGCGGTCCGATCTCTCTCCTGACGCTCCTCGAACCGGGCCCGGGCATCGCGCGATGCAGGAAGGCGGATCAGGTGGAGGCTGACGGCGGTGGGCGCGGCGAGCGAGGGTGCAGGTCCAGGGCCCGGCCGACGATCGAGACCTCGACCGCCTCGGGCCGACGACTCTGGGGTTGACCGCGAGGCGGGAGCTAAGCCTGGCTACCGAACCGTGGATGCGGCACGCGATCGATAGAGGGTTGGTCCTGCGCGACACGGCTCGGCTCCGGAGCAGGGAGCCACCATCCCTCCCGCCGAGTGTTCAATCCAACAGAACTTATGGAACGAACTGATCGCGATTCCCGATCGTTCCGGGTGGCGGTTCGGCGAACTCCGAGAACGCGGTCGGCACGACAGCCCCCGCGTCGGGGCAGCGCTGGCCGCGCGATCTCAGCCTTTGCGGCCCGCCTCCGGATCCTCGGCCTCGGGCAGGGCGACGTAGATCATCACGCCGAGGACCGTCATGGCGAAGCGGAAGGCGGATTGCTGGCCGTTCCAGACCTTCGACATCCACATGCCGAACCACTCGGCGCCGATGCCCAGGAAGCCCGCCTGCCAGACCAGGAAGCCGACGCTCAGGCCGGCGATCGCCCAGGTCTTGGCCCGGTCGAAGTCGCCGCGCGGGGCCCGCAGCCGCGCCAGCATCAGCGCGACGCCGATCCAGAGCAGGAGCGCCGTGACAGCCTCCCCGGCGACGATCATCGCGAAGGCGCCGCGCTGCAGTGTCGGATCGGTGATCGCGCGGTCGGCGATGCCCGAATCCGGCAGGATCGTGTCCATCGACAGCACGTGCTGCACGAAGGCGAGGTTCACCGCCGGCTCCGTGACGTTGCCGTACACGACCAGCGTGCAGGTCAGTGCCAGGGCGCCGACGAGCGCGGCCTTCGAGAGGCGGACGACGAGCATGGGCGGCCCTTCCAGATATGCGGGCGTCGCCTTCGGAGCCGGGCCACGGCCTCGGCCGATCGCGGCGTCCCTCAGTTCGCTTTCGCCTCGACCTCGAGCCGGTCGAGGACGGCGGCCGGTGAGCGCGCCGCGCCCAGGTCGATGAAGCCGATCCCCGCCGGCTCCTTGGACTTGGCGTGCACCACGAGCTTGCCGGGTTTCATCACGAACTGGCCCATGGCGGCGCCGATCCCCTTGGCGGCCGCGCTGTTGCCCAGGATGATCGGCACGCCGAGCAGGCTGGCGGTGACGTATTCCTTGCGCAACTCGTCCGGCTTGAGGCTGAGATCCTTCGACTGCGCGGCCAGGAAGCGCTCGAACAAGCCGGCATTCTCGACCGTCAGGTTCAGGGTCTTGGCGCTGCCCGAGAACATCACCATGGTCGCCGCCGGCAGGGTGCCGGAGAACAGTTCGGGCCCGATGCCTCCGAGCGTGCCGGACAGGCGGACGGTGCCGATGTCCCGCCCGGAGATCGTGACCTCGCGCAGGGCGAGGTCACGGGCCTTCTCGTCCAGGCTCGCGTCGGCCACGAGGTCGAGGTCGAGGTCCCGGTAGCCGTAGGCCGGCAGCAGGCCGAGGAGCGGCGCGCCCGCGAGCAGGTCGGCGGGCAGGCTCAGGCCGGTGAGGCTGATGCGGGTCGCGCTGGGCACGCCGTCGGTCAGCGGGCCGAAGGCCAGGGCCGCCTCGCGCAGCGCGACGCGGGGGGACGTCCGCGGCGACACCGTGACCGCCAGGGGATCCGCGGTCCTGTCGGCCGGCCTGGGCTCGGGTGTCCGCGCCGACCGGCCCGGATCGGGCAGGGCGCCGCGGGCCGGGGGCCGGACGTCGCGGGGAGGCGCCCGCTCGGCCTCCGCCTCGGGCGGCAGGTCGATCGACAGGTCGGTGAGGGTGAGCGTGCCGAGCTTCGGCGTCAGGCGACGCATCTCGACGTCGGAGAAGCCGGCGCCGCCCGTCGGCTCGGCGGCGATGCCCTGGAGGGTCGCGACGGTCGGCGCCAGGGAGGTCCCCAGCGCGGCCACGCGGCCGACATGGATCCGCAGCGCGCCGCGGGTCATCGACAGGTTGTCCAGGGTGGTGCCGCCCTCGGAGCCCGAGGAAGTGTAGGCGGCCCGGCCGATCTCGAACAGCACCGGCCCCTTCGGATCGGTGTCGCTGACGCTCAGGCCCTGCATCTCCAGACTGCCGACCGAGGTGGCGTCGATGAGATCGGCGGCGGCCGCGGCCAGGGGGCGGCGGTCGCTGGCGCCGTCGAACCCGTTCGCCACGATGGCGAAGGCGCCGCTCCAGCCGTCCGGGACCTGCCGGCCGCCGAGATCGCGGCCGTCGAGGCGGGCGATCTTCACGGTGGTGCCGCGCGCGTCCGAGTAGGTGACGTCCGAGACCTGGATGGTGCCGTAGACGCGCTGGACCGGTCCCTTGCCGTCGCCGGGCACCGTGTAGAGCCGGCTGAGCGCGGCGAGATCCAGGTCCGTGGCGCGCACCTGACCGTAGGTCCCGGATCCGCGGTTCGGCCCCGCGACGGAGCTGACCGTCGCGCCGGCCGCCGTCAGCTCGCCGACGCGGCCGGCCCGGATGTCGCGGGCGACCACGTCGCGGTAGGTGACGGTCTGCCGGTTCTCGCCGGGACCCGCGTTCTCGGAGACGAGGACCGGGACGGTCAGGCTGCCGGCGTCGAGCCGGGCGAGGCGCTGCTCCCAGGGCACGTTGGAATCCGGGCGCAGGATCGCCGCGAGATCCTCCTTGGAGAGGCGGGTGCCGCTGGCCGTCAGCTTCGGAGCCTTCAGCAGCGTGCCGCCCAGCGGGATCACCACGTCGTTGACCGTCACGTCCTGGACGGCGGCGGCGCCCTCCTGCGCGGCGAGCGGCGCGGGCGCGAGGCCGAGAAGGGCCAGCGTGACGGCCGCCGCCCAGGCCGACCGGAGGCGGAGACGGGCCTTCGGGTGGTTCATGGCAGCGTCCGGACCAGGGCTCTCGCGGGGATGCCCTAGCCGTGCCGTGTTTTGCCAGGCGAGGCAATCGCGCGCGCCGGCCCGGGCGATCGAGCCGGGAAAGGTGTCGTACGGACGCAACGGCGCGGCGGCGCCGGGCCGGGCACTACAACGAGAAGGAGGTGCCGCAGCCGCAGGAGGCGGTGGCGAGCGGGTTCTCGATCTTGAAGGACTGCCCGATCAGGTCGTTCACGAAATCGATGGTCGAGCCGCTCATGTACTCGAGCGAGACCGGATCGACGATCACGGTGGCGCCGTCGCGCTCGATCGCGACATCCTGCGCCTCGCGGGCGCGGGTGATGTCGAAGGCGTAGGAGAAGCCCGAGCAGCCGCCACCGTTGACGCTGATCCGCAGCGACGAGCCCGCCGGCTCCGCCACCATGATCTCGTTGATGCGCTTGGCCGCGCGGGCGGTCAGGGTGATCTCAGCCATCGGTCTCTGGCCACGCATTCGTTCGGTGGACGGCGCGCCCGGCCCGTTGCCGAGGGCGCCTCGACCCACAAGATATGAGCCGCAAGCCCGCGCCGCAACGCGCCGGGCGGGGAGCCGTCATGAGCAGGGTGCGTGAGTTACAGAGCGGATGCCGTGCGACCGAACGGTGAGCGCTGGCGCGCGCCCTACGCCACCGACCCGGCCCGCACCCGGGGCCGCCTGATCCCGGAGGCCGGCTCGCCGACCCGCAGCGACTTCCAGCGCGACCGGGACCGGATCATCCACTCGACGGCGTTCCGGCGGCTGAAGCACAAGACGCAGGTCTTCGTGCATCACGAGGGCGACCATTACCGCACCCGCCTGACCCACACGCTGGAGGTGAGCCAGATCGGCCGGGCGCTCGCCCGCGCCCTCGGGCTCGACGAGGACCTCGCGGAAGCTCTGGCCCTCAGCCACGACCTCGGCCACACCTGCTTCGGCCATACCGGCGAGGATGCCCTCGACGCCTGCATGGCGCGCCACGGCGGCTTCGATCACAACGCCCAGGCGCTGCGGATCGTCACCCGGCTGGAGCGGCGCTACGCCGGCTTCGACGGGCTGAACCTCGCCTGGGAGACGCTGGAGGGCCTCGTCAAGCACAACGGTCCGCTGCTCACCGCGGACGGCCACCCGACGCCCCGCTACGCCGCCCGCGGCATCCCGGCGGCGATCCTGGAATACGACGCGCTGAATCCCCTCGACCTGTGGAGCCAGGCCGGCCCCGAGGCCCAGGCCGCCTCGCTGGCGGACGACATCGCCTACGCCGCCCACGACCTCGACGACGGGCTGCGCGCCGGCCTGTTCGAGATCCCGGAGCTGCGGGCGGTCCCGTTCCTGGCCGGGCTGCTCGACGAGATCGACCGGCTGCATCCGGGCCTGGAGCCGTCGCGGATGATCCACGAGCTCGCCCGCCGGGTGATCACCCGCTTCGTCGAGGACGTCATCCGCGAGGGCGGCCGCCGCATCGCCGCCCTGGATCCGCAGCGCGTCGAGGACATCCGCAACGCGGATCAGCCGGTCATCGTGTTCTCGCCGGAGATCGCGGCGGCCGACGCCGAGATCATGCGCTTCCTGTGGGAGCGGATGTATCGGCATCCCGGCGTGGTGGCCGTGCGGAAGAAGGCCGACGCCATCGTCAACGACCTGTTCGCCGCGTTCGCCGCGGCGCCGTCCCGGATGCCGGAGGAGTGGAGCGCCGGTCTCGACGGGGCCACCGAAGCCCGGGTCGCCCGCCGGGTCGCCGACTACATCGCCGGCATGACCGACACCTACGCGGTCCTGGCGCACCGCAAGCTCTACGCGACGACGCCGGACCTCCACTGGGAGTTGCCCAGCCGGGGCCTGCCCCTCGCCGAGCCCTGAGGGCCCGGCGCGGGGCCGGCGCGTGTCAGCAGCCGCAGCCGCAGGTGAAGCTGCCGTAGCACCCGCCGTAGCCGTAGCCACCGTAGGCAGCGGGATAGCCGTAGCCGTAGCCGCCGTAGGCGGCCGGGTAGCCGTAGCCGTAGCCGTAGCCGCCATAACCGTAGCCGCCGTAGACGCTGCCGGCGGCGAGCCCGAGCCCGAGGCCGATCCCCGCGCCGGCCAGCCCGTAGCCGAGGGCCCGACCGTAGCCGCCGCGGTAGCCGTAACCGTAGCCGCGCCCGTAGAAGCCGCGGGCCACGTAGCCGCCGCGGTAGCCGTAGCCGCCGCGGTAACCGCCCCGGAAGCTGCCGCCATGGAATCCGCCACCATGGAATCCGCCGCCGCGGAACCCGCCCGCCTCGGCACTCGGCGCGGCCAGGATGAGCGCGCAGAGCGCCGTGCCCGCAATCGTCAAGGTCTTCATCAGTAACTCCGCGATCGGCCTACTCACGATCGCCAACGATGACACCGTGTCGTCTCGTTCGAGACAAGACGGACACTGGGCGATCCGTATTCGTCGCGCGGGATAACCCGTCGGCGACGCGCACGTGGTTACCGGAGCGATGCCGCGACCGCGGATTCCGCGGGCTCGGTGCGCGGCCCGGCGCCGTGACACCCTCCCGCCCCCTTGCTAGACCGCCGGGGCGGGCGCAGGCCGGACGGGCCGGGCGACGAGACCCCCGCGCGAGCGAGATCGAGACCCATGAACATCTTCGCCCTGTTCGAGGCGCGCGTGCGCGAGGCCGTGGAGGCGCTGACCCGCGCCGGCCACCTGCCCGAGGGCCTCGACCTGGGCCGCGTGGTCGTCGAGCCGCCCCGCGACGCATCGCACGGCGATCTCGCCACGAACGCCGCCCTGGTGCTCGCCAAGGAGGCGCGGACCAATCCGAAGGCGCTCGGCGAGGCCCTGGCGGAGGAACTCCGCGCGGACCCGCGGATCGTCGAGGCGAGCGTCGCCGGGCCGGGCTTCATCAATCTGCGGCTCGACCCCGCGATCTTCCACGCGGTCGTGCGCGACGCGCTGACGGCGCCGGAGGCGTTCGGCCGCGCGCGGTTGCCCGGCGGCCCGATCAACGTCGAGTATGTGTCGGCGAACCCGACGGGGCCGATGCATGTCGGGCACGGCCGCGGCGCGGTGTTCGGCGACGCCCTGTGCAACCTGCTCGTCGCCGCCGGCCGGCAGGTGAAGCGGGAATACTACATCAACGACGCCGGCGTTCAGGTCGACGTGCTGGCCCGCTCGGCCTTCCAGCGCTACCGCGAGGCCCTGGGCGAGCCCTTCGCGATCGCCGAGGGCCTCTACCCGGGCGACTACCTGAAGCCCGTGGGCGCCGCGCTGGCCGAGACCCACGGCCGCGCGCTCCTCGACAAGCCGGAGGCGGAGTGGCTGCCCGCGGTGCGCGAGACCGCGCTCGGCATGATGATGGACATGATCCGGGCCGACCTGGCGGCGATCGGCATCCGCCACGACGTGTTCTTCTCCGAGCGCACGCTCCAGGAGAGCGGGGCCGTGAAGTCCCTGCTCGCGGAACTGCGCGCCAAGGGCCTCGTCTACGAGGGCCGCCTGCCGCCGCCCAAGGGTCAGCTGCCGGAGGATTGGGAGGACCGCGAGCAGACGCTGTTCCGCACCCGGGAATTCGGCGACGACAGCGACCGCCCGCTGCTGAAGTCGGACGGCTCGTACACGTACTTCGCCTCCGACATCGCCTACCACCGGGCCAAGTACCTCGCCGGGGCGACCGAGCTGATCGACGTCCTGGGCGCCGATCACGGCGGCTACGTGAAGCGCATGCAGGCTGCCGTGAAGGCGGTCAGCGACGGCAAGGCCACGCTCGACGTCAAGCTCTGCCAGCTCGTGCGGCTGTTGCGCGCAGGCGAGCCGGTCAAGATGTCCAAGCGGGCTGGCGAGTTCGTGACCCTGCGCGACGTGATCGACGAGGTCGGCCGCGACGCGATCCGGTTCATGATGCTCTACCGGAAGAACGACGCGACCCTGGATTTCGACCTCGCCAAGGTCGTGGAGCAAACGAAAGACAACCCGGTCTTCTACGTCCAGTACGCCCATGCCCGCGTCCGCTCGGTGCAGCGGCAGGCGCGCGAGGCCTTCCCGGACGCCGACCTCTCGGCCGCGGCGCTGGCCCGCGAGGCGGATTTCTCCGTGCTGAGCGACCCGGGCGAGATCGAGATGATGCGCCTCATCGCGCAGTACCCGCGGGTCCTCGAATCCGCGGCGCTGGCGCACGAGCCGCACAGAATCGCCTTCCACCTCTATGAACTGGCCTCCGCGCTGCATAGTTTCTGGAACAAGGGCAAAGACTTGCCGCAATTACGGTTTGTTAATGCAACCGACCGAAAGTCGACGTGGGCCCGGCTGGCGCTCGTCGAAGCTCTGCGGAGCACGCTGGCGGCCGGCCTTGCGATTCTCGGTGTGACCGCGCCGGACGAGATGCGATAGGCCCGAGTGCATCGGGCCGGTCTTCGGCGTTGATGTGAGGATGCTGCCATGACGAACGCTTCGCGCGCTCAGGTCGATTTGGACGCCCTCGCGCGCGATCTGCGTCAGGAGAAGGGCCAGGCGCCGCAGGCGTCCGGCAAGGGCGACCCGCTGGCGGAACTCGCCCGCATCGTCGGCCAGGACGACCCGTTCCGGGCGCTGCTCGCGGCCCGCGACGAGATGCGCGCCGTCGCGCCCGCCGCTCCGCAGCAGGCCGCCTGGAATGCCCGGGTCGAGCCGAGCTTCGCCCCGGAACCCGCCAAGGCCACGCCGGCCGACGCGTTCGACCAGTATCTCGCCTCGGTAGAGCAGGACACGCACCGCGAGGGCGCCGGCTACGCTCCGGAGAGCGGCCCGACCTCGACCGGCGACGAGGAGACCTACGCGGACAGCCGCGCGCTCCGGCGCGCCAATCCGCGGCGGCGGCTCGTCTCGGTGGGTGCCGGCGTCGCCGTGGTGGCACTCGCCGTCACAGGGGCGCTCACCTACAAGGGCCTGAGCAATTCGGGCCACGGCGGCGTGCCGGTGGTCCAGGCCGATTCCACGCCCCTCAAGGTCGCCCCGAAGGTCGCCGACGGCGTCGAGATCCCGGATCAGAACCGGCAGATCTACGACCCGAAGGGCAAGAAGGACGGCCAGATCAAGATCGTGAACCGCGAGGAGCAGCCCCTCGACGTGGCCGAGGCCGCGCGGGCGGCCCAGGGCCCGTCGCAGCCGAGCGGCGCCCAGGGTGGCACGACGCCGGGCAGCGGCCCGTTCGAGGCCTTCGGGGAGCCGCGCCGCGTCCGCACCGTCGCGGTCAAGCCCGAGGCACCGCCCGCGCCGCCGCCGCGCGAGCAGCAGGCCGCCGATGCCGGGCCGGCCCCGATCCCCACCATGGTCCTGCCGAGCGACGAGCCGCCCGCTCCGCCGGCCCCGAAGTCCAGGCCCGTCCGCCAGACCGCCGCAGCCATGCCGGCGACCACGGCCACGCCCGTCGACGCGCAGCCGGAAGCCGCGGTCGAGCAGCCGGCGCCCAAGCCGGTAGCCGTGAAGCCGCCGCCGAAAGCCGCCCAGCGCATCGCCGCCGTCGCTCCGGCCGGGGCGGCCGCGCCCGACACCACCGCCAGCACCACGACGGACGACGACGCCGTGAAGTCCGGCCCGGTCAGCGGCTTCTCGGTCCAGCTCGGGGTGCGCAGCTCCGCCGCCGAGGCCAAGGCCGCGTTCCACCAGTTGCAGGCCAAGTACGCGCAGCTCGCCGGCAAGCCCGAGCTGATCCGGCAGGCCGAGGTCAACGGCAAGACGATCTACCGCGTCCGCGTCGGACCGCTGGAGAAGGCCCAGGCCGCGAGCCTGTGCAGCGCCCTGCAGGGCGCGGGCGGCCAGTGCTTCGTGGCCAAGAACTGATCTCCTGACGGCACCTCGCGGACGGGACGGCGTGCCCGTCCGCGGTGATCCGCGTCGCCCGTCCGACCGAGTCCGCACGGCAACACGGGCGGCGCGATCGCCCCGGCCAGCGGTCCGGGGCCCCGGTTTGGTCTTGCCGGCTCCCCGTTCCCGCCCGACTCTGTCGCCATCGATTCGCGCCGCCCGGCGGCCCTGCCGCCGTTCTCGCGCCGTCTTCGCGCCGCCACCGAGCAGTATCCGAGCCGTTCCAGATGACCTCCCGCGCCCTGATTCTCGGCTGCACCGGCCCGTCGCTCACGGCGGAGGAGAGGGCCTTCTTCCGGGACGTGAAGCCGTGGGGCTTCATCCTGTTCAAGCGCAACATCGGGACGCCCGACGAGGTCCGCACCCTCACCGGGGCACTCCGGGACTGCGTCGGGTCCGACCGGGCGCCGATCCTGATCGATCAGGAAGGCGGCCGGGTCCAGCGGATGGGTCCGCCCCACTGGCCGGCCTATCCGGCCGGCGGCCGCTACGGTCGGCTGAACGGCAGCGCCGCGACCGTCGCCCGGCTCGGGGCGCGCCTCATGGCGCACGACCTCGCCGAGGTCGGCATCAACGTCGACTGCGCCCCCGTCCTCGACGTGCCGGCGCCGGGCTCGCACGACATCATCGGCGACCGGGCCTACGGGACGAGCCCGGAGCGGGTCACCGAGATCGGCCGCGCCGTCGCCGAGGGCCTGATGGCCGGCGGCGTCCTGCCGGTGATGAAGCACATCCCCGGGCACGGGCGCGCCACCTGCGACAGCCACCACGGCCTTCCGGTGGTCGACGCGACCCGCGCGGATCTCGCCGGGCAGGATTTCCGCACCTTCCGCGCCCTCGCGGACCTGCCGATGGCGATGAGCGCGCACGTCGTCTTCACCGCCATCGACCCCGACCGGCCGGCGACCCAGTCCGACACCGTCATCCGCGACATCATCCGCGGCGCCATCGGCTTCGACGGCCTGCTGATGACCGATGACCTGTCCATGCACGCGCTGACCGGCACGTTCCGCGATCGGACGGAGCGCGCCTTCGCGGCGGGGATCGACATCGGCCTCCACTGCAACGGCGCGCGCGACGAGATGCAAGCGGTGGCCGAGGCGGCGCCCGAACTGACCGGCGAGGCCGCGCGGCGCGCCGCCGCCGCCCTGGCGCGGCTCGACCCTACCGTCGACCGGCTCGACGTCGCGGAAGCCCGCGACCGCTTCGCCGCGGCCCTCGCCGCCGCCTGATCTGAGACACCGCGCGGCGATCCATCGCGGCCTTCCACCGGCCGTGGCATCGCCTCTGCTTGTGTTCGGGCGGCGCGATCCCTAGGTTCGCCCCGAAATCCTCAACCGGACGTGGCGTCACGCTCCCGCTTCTTCGGGGCGCCCGCAGGAGGTTGCCATGGGCAGCATGAGTATCTGGCACTGGGTCATCGTCGCAGTCATCGTGATGCTGCTCTTCGGACGCGGCAAGGTATCCGACCTGATGGGCGACGTCGCCAAGGGCATCAAGGCCTTTAAGAAGGGCATGGCCGAGGACGAGACCCCGCCGGCGGCCCAGGCCGCGCCGCCGCCGGCCGAGCCGGTTCGCACCATCCCACACACCGCCGAGACGAGCCCCGGCACCGCGATCCCGGCGAGTCATATCCCCGGCGGCGAGCGCAAGCCGGTCTGACGGCGAGCTTGACTGTAGGACTGTCAGAGCGCGCGCGCTCGTGTAGAGCCTGACGGGGTCCGGCCGCCGTGCCGGATCTCGGGGCAGCAGGACCGTCGACGACATGCTGGACATGAGCTGGGGCGAGGTGATGCTGATCGGCGGCGTCGCCCTCATCGTCATCGGGCCGAAGGATCTGCCGAAGGCGCTGCGCACCGTCGGGCAGATCACCACGAAGCTGCGCCGCATGGCCGGCGAGTTTCAGATGCAGTTCAACGAGGCGATCCGCGAGGCCGAGCTTGACGACGTCCGGCGCGAGGTCGACGGCATCCGCAACACCGTCCGCACGGCGGGCTCGACCTTCAATCCGGTGCAGACGATCCGCGACGAGCTGAAGGGCGCCGTCGAGGGCCGGGCCAAGATGGGTCCGGAGAAGATGGGACCGGAGATGCCCGGCCCCGAGACCCCGCCGGTCGAGACCCGGTCGCTGGCCGACGCCACGGCGCAGCTGAAGGCCGAGCAGGAAGCCGCGGCAACCCCTCAAGCCGCCGATACGCATCCGGTCACGCCCGCCGGCGCGTCGGACCATGGTGCGACGACCGAGGTCGCGGAGGCGCCCCTGCCCGTGCCCGGCTCGGTGGACGATCCGTTCGGCCCTCCGCCCGACCCGCCCGCCGCGCATCCCGCCACCGAAGAGTCCAAGAACGGCACGGCTGCCCGATGATCAGCGAGGCGGACGAGGCCGAGATCGAGGCATCCCGGGCGCCCCTGCTCGAGCACCTGATCGAATTGCGGTCGCGGCTGATCAAGTCGCTCATCGCCTTCGTGCTGATGTTCTTCGCGTGCTTCTTCTTCTCGCGCGACATCTACAACGTGCTGGTCTACCCCTACGTCTCGATCGTGGGTGCGCAGAACGCCGAGCTGATCGCCACGCACTTCCTCGAGCAGGTCTTCACCAACATCAAGCTCAGCGTCTTCGGCGCGGCCTTCCTGGCCTTCCCGGTGATCGCGACGCAGATCTACGCCTTCGTGGCACCCGGCCTCTACCGCAACGAGCGCAAGGCGTTCCTGCCCTACCTCGTCGCCACCCCGATCTTCTTCCTGCTCGGCGCGCTCGTGGTATTCTTCCTGGCGATGCCGCTGCTGATCAAATTCTCGGTGTCGCTCCAGCAGGTGGGCGTCGCCGGGGAGCCGACGATCAAGCTGCTCCCGAAGGTCGACGAGTACCTGTCGCTGATCATGACGCTGATCTTCGCGTTCGGCATCGCCTTCCAGCTGCCGGTGATCCTGACGCTGCTCGGCCAGATCGGGATCATCGACGCGGCGTTCCTGCGCGAGAAGCGCCGCTACGCGATCGTGCTGGTCTTCGTCGCCGCCGCCATCCTGACCCCGCCGGACGTCATCTCGCAGCTCTCCCTCGCGATCCCGATGCTGCTCCTCTACGAGGCCTCGGTGTTCTCGGTGGCGCGGGTCGAGAAGCTGCGCGCCGCGCGGCGCGTCGAGGAGGGGCTGGAGCCCTGAGCCGGCGCGCCGGGCTCAATCCGGCGCGCGCAGGCGGTAGCCGACGCCGGTCTCGGTGAGTAGGTAGCGCGGGCGCTCGGGATCGGGCTCGAGCTTCTGGCGCAGCTGCCGGATGTAGACGCGCAGGTACTGCGGGTCCGACGAGGCCGGCGCGTGGCGCATGAGCTGCGCGTGGGTGAGCACCTTGCCGGCGTGCTGCACCAGCACGCGCAGGAACTCGTATTCCCGCGGCGACAGCTTCACCTCGCGCTCGCCGATGCGGACGATGCGGCGGACGAGGTCGACCGAGAGGTCCTCGACCCGGAAGACCGGCCGCTCACCCTGCATGGCGAGGCGATGGCGCAGGGCCGCGCGGATGCGCGCCAGCAACTCGTTCATGCCGAAGGGCTTGGTGACGTAGTCGTCTGCGCCGAGATCGAGGGCCTCGACCTTGCCGCGCTCGTCGTCGCGGCTCGACAGGATCACGACCGGCAGGTCGGGCCAGCGCTCGCGGATCGCCGCCAGGAGCGCGTGGCCGGCCATGTCGGGCAGGCCGAGGTCGAGGAGCGCGAGATCCACCCCGCCGGCCTCCAGGGCGGCAAGCGCCGCGGCCCCGTCGGCGGCCTCGACGACCGCGTAGTCCTGCGTCCCGAGACCGGTGCGGAGCAGCCGGCGGATCGGCGGCTCGTCGTCGATCACCAGGATGCGGGCTATGCTCACGCGTTCCGTCTCTCGTGGCGGTCTCGGGCGGCCTATTCGGGCCGCAGCAGCACGTGCCGCTTCTTGCCGAAGGAGAGCTTGATGACCCCATCCGCGGTCACGTCGCCGCGGCCAAGGACAGCCTTCTCGTCTGTGACCGGCACGTCGTTGACGCGCAGGCCGCCGCCCTTGATCTGACGGCGCGCCTCGCTGGTGGACGGCACGAGCTTGGCGACCTCCGGCCCGAAGGCGGTGAGCACGCCGAGGCCCGCCTCCAGGGCGGCGGACGGCACGGTGACGCTCGGGAGGTCGGCGGCCAGCGTCCCCTCGACGAAGGTCTTGCGGGCGGTCTCGGCGGCGGCCTCGGCGGCCTCGCGGCCGTGCATCAGCGCGGTCGCCTCCGTGGCCAGCACCGTCTTGGCCGCGTTGATCTCGGAGCCGGCGAGGGCGGAGAGGCGCGCGATCTCCTCCATGGGCAGCAGGGTGAACAGCTTGAGGAAGCGGGCCACGTCCGCGTCCTCGGTGTTCCGCCAGAACTGCCAGTAATCGTAGGGCTTCAGCATGTCCGGGTTGAGCCAGACGGCGCCGGCCGCGGTCTTGCCCATCTTGGCGCCGGACGACGTGGTCAGCAGCGGGCAGGTCAGGGCGTAGAGCTGCGGCGTGCCCATGCGGCGGCCGAGATCGATGCCGTTGACGATGTTGCCCCACTGGTCCGATCCGCCCATCTGCATGACGCAGCCGTAGCGGCGATTCAGCTCCACGAAGTCGTAGGACTGAAGGATCATGTAGTTGAACTCGAGGAACGACAGCTCCTGGTCGCGCTCCAGGCGCAGGCGCACGCTGTCCATCGACAGCATGCGGTTCACCGAGAAATGGCGGCCGACGTCGCGCAGCATCTCGATGTAATTGAGCTTGGTCAGCCACTCGGCGTTGTCGACCATCACGGCGTCGCCGGCCGCGTCGCCGAAGCGGAGGAACCGGTCGAAGGTCTTGCGGATCTCGGCCTTGTTGGCGTCGATCTGCTCCACGGTGAGGATCTTGCGGGTCTCGTCGCGGCCAGACGGATCGCCGACCCGGGTCGTGCCGCCGCCCATCAGGGCGATGGGCCTGCCCCCGGTGGCCTGCAGCCAGTGCAGCATCATGATCGACAGGAGATGCCCGACATGGAGCGAGGGCGCCGTGCAGTCGTAGCCGACATAAGTGGTCAGCCGGCCCTCGAGGGCCGCGGCGTCGATGCCGGCGAGGTCCGAGGTCTGGTGGATATAGCCGCGCTCGGTCAGGATCCGCAGGAAGTCGGATTTCGGCGCGAAGCTCTCGGCGGTCATGGATGCCATCTCGGGTCGCGCGCTGGCGCGACAGGCCGAGGCCCCGCATGCTAGCTCGCGCTGGGTTCAGGATACGGCGCGCTCTTAGCAGGGCGTTGGCCGAAAGGCACGGGGCAGCACGGCATGGCGATGATGCGCGCGATCGGACTGATGAGCGGCACCTCGCTGGACGGCGTCGACATCGCGCTGATCGAGACCGACGGCGAGCGCGTCCACGTGGTGAAGGGCCACAACAACTTCCTCGAACCGCTGGGCCCCACCGGCTATCGCGGCTACGCCGACGACGAGAAGGCGCTGCTGCGCGCGGCCACCAAGGACGCCGAATCCGTCCTCCATCCCGCCGACCGGCCCGGGCGTCTGCCGGAGGCCGAGGCCTTCGTCACCCTCGCCCATGCCGAGGCCGTGGAGCGCTTCCTGGAGGAGCACGGCCTGAATGCCTCCGAGATCGACGTGATCGGCTTCCACGGGCAGACCGTGATCCACCGTCCGGACCAGCGGATCTCGATCCAGATCGGCGACGGGCAGGCGTTGGCGACCCGGCTCGGCATCCCGGTCGTCTCGGACCTGCGCCGGGCCGATATCGAGGCGGGCGGGCAGGGAGCGCCGCTGGTGCCGGTCTTCCACAAGGCGCTCGCCGAGGCGTCGGGCTTCGACGGGCCCTTCGGCATCCTCAACATCGGCGGCGTCGCCAACGCGACGCTGATCGACTCGAAGGGCGGCGTCATCGCCTTCGACACCGGTCCCGGCAACGCCCTGATCGACGAGTGGATGCAGGAGCGCGAGGGCAAGAACCTCGACGATGGCGGCCGCACCGCCGCCCGCGGCCGCCCGGACGAGCAGCTGCTCGCCTGGCTCCTGACGCACCCGTTCTTCTTCCGCAAACCGCCGAAGTCGCTGGACCGGAACTGGTTCTCACACAAGCTCGCCGGGCAACTCTCGACCGAGGACGGCGCCGCGACGCTCACGGCCTTCACGGCCCGGGCCGTGGCCCGGGCCCTCGACCACGCCCCGGAGGTCCCGACCCGCTGGATCGTGGCCGGCGGCGGCGCCCGCAACGGCGAGCTGGTGCGGCTCCTGAACTACCACCTGCGCGCCGAGATCACGACCGCGGACGCGATCGGCTGGTCCTCCGCCTATCTGGAGGCGCAGGCCTTCGCGTACCTCGCGGTGCGCTCGCTCAAGGGCCTGCCGATCACCTTCCCGGCGACCACCGGGGTACGCGAGGCCATCACCGGCGGGGTGCTGGCGCGGCCGTGAGCCTCGGCTACGCCCTCCGGCGGATCGTCGAGGAATACCCGCTCGCCCGGCTCGACCCGCCGGCCGGCCACCCGCTCGCTGCCGTCATCCGCAGGGGTGCGCCGGACGAGCTGCGCGCCGCCCTGGAGCCGATCGACGGGCCGTTCCTGGTGAAGGGCAGCCCGGGGCGCGGGAGCCACTGGGCCGCGATCCCCTGGATCGCCGTGTTCGATCCCGCCGTCACCACCAGCGCCACGCGGGGCTACTACCTCGTCTACCTGTTTCCGGCGAACCGCGAGGCGGTGCACCTGTCACTGGCGCAGGGAACGGTGGCGGCGATCCGCAGCCACGGTCCGGCGGCGGCCGGTGCCCATCTTCGCGCCAGCGGCGCCGCGCTCAGGACTCGACTGTCGGACTTCGCCGACGCGCTGCCGAACGCGGCGATCGCCCTCGGCAGCGCGGGCGAATTGCCGGAGGGCTACGAGGCCGCCCACATCCTCGGCCTCACCTACGCCCTCGCCGATCTCGGTGACGAGCGCCGGCTGCACCGGGATCTGGCCGCCGCGGTCGCGGCGTACCGGGCGCTCAAGGCGCGGGGCGGGCTCGATCTGCCCGGTTCGCCGAAGTCGCCATGAGGCTGGCGACCGCTTCGGCCCGTCGCCGCGCGCGGGTCTGCCCCGCCGCCCTGCACGGGCCGCGTTTGTGCCCCCGCCGCTCCCGCGCTAAGGCAGCCGCGCCATGTCGCACAACACCTTCGGCCACCTGTTCCGCGTCACGACCTTCGGCGAGAGCCACGGGATCGCGCTCGGCTGCGTCGTCGACGGCTGCCCGCCCGGCCTGCCCCTGGAGGCCGAAGAGATCCAGGCCGAGCTGGATCGCCGGAAGCCCGGCCAGTCGCGCTTCACGACGCAGCGCCGCGAGCCCGATCAGGTCAAGATCCTGTCCGGCGTCTTCGCGGACGACCGCACCGGCGGCCGCCAGCTCACCACCGGCACCCCGATCGCGCTGATGATCGAGAACACGGATCAGCGCTCGAAGGACTACTCGGAGATCCGCGACAGCTACCGCCCCGGCCACGCCGACTACACCTACGACGTGAAGTACGGCATCCGCGACTACCGCGGCGGCGGCCGGTCCTCGGCGCGGGAGACCGCCGCGCGGGTCGCGGCCGGCGCGGTGGCGCGCAAGGTCATCCCGGGCGTGACCATTCGGGCGGCCCTCGTGCAGATGGGCCCGCACGCCATCGACCGGTCCCGCTGGGACTGGGACGCGGTCGGCAACAACCCGTTCTTCTGCCCCGATGCCGAGACGGCGTCCTTCTACGAGACCTATCTCGACGGGCTCCGGAAGGACGGCTCGTCGGTCGGCGCCGTCATCGAGGTCGTCGCCGAGGGCGTGCCGCCCGGTCTCGGCGCACCGGTCTACGGCAAGCTGGACGCGGACCTGGCCGCCGCGATGATGTCGATCAACGCCGTGAAGGGCGTCGAGATCGGCGACGGGTTCGCGGCGGCGGCCCTGCGCGGCGAGGACAACGCGGACGAGATGCGGGCCGGCAACGGCGGCCGGCCGCGCTTCCTGGCGAACCACGCGGGCGGCATCCTGGGCGGCATCTCCAACGGCGAGCCGGTCGTAGTGCGGTTCGCCGTGAAGCCGACCTCCTCGATCCTGACCCCGCGCCGCTCCGTCACCCGCGACGGCGGCGAGGTCGATCTCGTCACCAAGGGCCGGCACGATCCCTGTGTCGGCATCCGCGCCGTGCCGGTCGCGGAGGCCATGATGGCCTGCGTGCTGGCCGATCACTATCTGCGCCATCGCGGACAGGTCGGATCCCAGCCCTGATCCGGGTCCGTCCCAACGATTCGAGAATGCCCGTGCCCCACTGCACCGTCACAGAGGCCATCGCGGCCTTCGCCCGCGGCGAGATCGTGGTCGTCACCGACGACGACGACCGCGAGAACGAGGGCGACCTCGTCGTCGCCGCCTCGCTCTGCACGCCGGAGAAGATGGCGTTCATCATCCGCAACACCTGCGGCATCGTATGCGCGCCGATCACCCAGAGCGAGGCGCGGCGCCTGCACCTCGCCCCGATGGTCGCGTCGAACGACGCGCCGCTGGGCACGGCTTTCACGGTCACGGTCGACGTCAAGCACGGGCTGACGACCGGCATCTCGGCGGAGCAGCGCTGCAACACCGTGCGGGCGCTGGCCAACGGCAACATGGGCGCCGGCGACTTCGTGCGGCCCGGCCACGTCTTCCCGCTGATCGCCCGCGACGGCGGCGTACTCATGCGCTCGGGCCACACCGAGGCCGCCGTCGACCTGTGCCGCCTCGCCGAGCTGCCGCCCGTGGGCGTGATCTGCGAGCTCGCCAACGACGACGGCACCGTCATGAAGGGGCCGCAGATCGAGACCTTCGCCGAGAAGCACGGCCTCAAGCAGGTCTCGGTGGCTGACCTGATCGCATATCGGCAGGCCCGCGATCGTCTGGTGGAGCGGGTCGGACACTTCCCGGTGCGCTCGAACCACGGCGACCTGAATGCTTACGTCTTCTCGACGCCCTTCGAGTCGATCCAGCAATTCGCGTTCGTGATGGGCGAGATCGGCGACGGCCGCGACGTGCTGGTGCGCCTGCACCGCTCCAACGTCGCTGCCGACGTGATCGGCGGCGGCAAGCAGATCGACGCCGTGCTCAAGCGCTTCGCGGCGGCCGGGCGCGGCGTGCTGGTCTATCTCCGGGACGGCACCGCGGGTGTCCCGGTCAAGAGCGTCACCGACGAGGGAACGGAGGCGCTCCGGGCGCGGCAGTGGCGCGAGGTCGGGCTCGGCGCCCAGATCCTGCGCGATCTCGGCGTGGTCTCGATCCGCAACCTCGCCACCTCGTCCCGCTCCTATGTCGGCCTCTCGGGCTTCGGTATCGAGCTCCTGGGCGACGAGCGCCTGGAGGGCTGAGGCCCGGAAGAGCGCCCCGGTCAGGCGCGGCGCAGGACGGTCCAGAATGCCGCGCCGGCCATGATCGCCGCGGCGCCGCGGTTCAGCCGCGCGCGAAAGGCCGGCCGCCGGAGAGACTCGCGCGCCCGCGCCGCCAGGGCCGCGTAGGGCGTCATCACGGCGAAGAGGATCGCGGCCGTGATGACGACGAGGCTGACGCAATCCGCCGCCGTCACGCCGCGCAGATCGACGAGCGTTGGCAGGATCGCGAGGTAGAAGACGATCGTCTTCGGATTGCCCACGGTGATGGTCAGCCCGGCGACGAAGCTGGTCCACGGCCGGTCCCGCGACTCCCCCTCGACCCGGGCTGCGGCTCCGGCCGCCCGCCAGAGCCGGAACGCCAGGTAGGCCAGGTAGAGCGCCGCGCCGTAGCGGACGACGACGAAGACCGCCCCGAGCGCCTCCGCGATCAGCGACAGGCCGAAGATCGCGGCGGCGAGATAGGTCAGGTCGCCGAGGATCAGGCCGAGCGAGAAGGCCATCGCGGCGCCGAAACCCGCGCCCAGGGCCCGGGCAACGAGGGCGACGACGCCGGGCCCGGGGATCGCGGCAGCGACCCCGAGGGCCAGCGCGTAGGTCAGGAAGCCCGCGAGCGTCATCGAGCGGTGCCCGCGGCCGGGACGGGAATGCTCCGCAGGGGTGGGCGCAGACGGCTCCGTGGCGGCATGGCGGCGATCTCCTCCGAGACGCCGATTATCGCCTGCCGCCGGACGACCGCAACGCAGCCGCCGTCAGCGGCCCATCAGCGCGTCGACGTGGGCGGCCACCGACTTGCCGAGGCCCTCGAGGCTGTAGCCGCCCTCGAGGATCGAGACGACCCGGCCGCCCGCGCAGCGCTCGGCCAGGTCCATCAGGCGGCGGGTCGCCCAGCCGAAATCCTCGGCCTCCAGCCGCAGGTTGGCGAGCGGGTCCAGCCGGTGCGCGTCGAAGCCGGCGGAGATCACGATCACGTCCGGCCGGAACGCCTCCAGGCGGGAGAGGATGCCGGTCTCGAACGCCTCGCGGAACACCTCGCCGTCGTCGTTCGGCCGCAGCGGCACGTTGACGATCGTATTCTTCTCGCCCCGCTCGGACGACGATCCGGTCCCGGGATAGAGCGGCATCTGGTGGGTCGAGCAGTAGAGCACCGAGGCGTCGTTCCAGAAGATGTCCTGGCTGCCGTTGCCGTGGTGAACGTCCCAGTCCACGAGCGCCACCCGCTCGGCGCCGTGCTTCTTCCGGGCGTGCAGGGCCGCGATGGCGGCGTGGTTGAACAGGCAGAAGCCCATCGCGCGGGTCCGCTCCGCGTGGTGGCCGGGCGGGCGCATGGCCACGAAGGCGTTGCGGCACTCGCCGCCGACGACGGCGTCGACGGCGTGCATCCCGCCGCCCACGGCCCGCAGCGTCGCCTCGAGGCTGCCCGCCGACAGGATCGTGTCGGAATCGATGCCGACCATGCCGTGCTCGGGCACCGCCGCCACCAGCGCGTCCACGTACTCGCGCGGGTGCGCGAGGGTGACGGCCTCGATCTCGCCCCGGGGCGCCGTGGCCCGCACGAGGCCCGCGAAGCGCTCGTCCTCCAGGGCCCGCTCCACCGCGCGCATCCGGGCCGGTCGCTCCGGATGCCCCTCGGGGACCTCGTGATCGAAGCTGGCGGGATGGCTCACGTAGAGGGTGGTCACGAGGGTCGCTCCCGGGATGCTCGCCTGTCGCGCACCGACAACAGGAGCCGGCAATGTGCCACGGGCCCAACGCGCGGACTACGGCGGGGTGCCGTTGCCCCCTTATGGTTGCGTGATTCTTCCACGGGACGGACCCGGATCGGCGATCCGCGCGCCCCGTCCGCGGCCGCGGCGACCTTCGAGGCGGGGATATGCGGATCATCTCGGGACTCGGCTGCGTCCTGCTGCTGGCGGGCTGCACCTTCAAGGGCGTGCCCGATCCGGCGCTCTCGGCCCGCGACGCCGAGTACATGGCCCTGGTGCCCGAGGCCGAGTTCGATCCGCACTTCGCCCGCTACGAGATCGCCGACCCGACCCGGGAAGCGCCCGGCACGATCGTCGTCGAGACCAAGGAGCGCCAGCTCTACCTCGTCCTGCCGAACGGCCGGGCGATGCGCTACGGCGTGTCGGTGGGCGACGAGGCGTATGGCTGGACCGGCACGGCCCGGATCGACCGCAAGGCGGAGTGGCCGGCCTGGAACCCGCCGGCCGAGATGATCCGGCGCTGGCCGCACGTCCACGCCATGCAGGGCGGCCCGATGAACCCGCTCGGCGCCCGCGCCCTGTACCTGTCGGATCGCGGTCGGGACACGCTCTACCGGATCCACGGCACGAACGAGCCCGAGAAGATCGGCCAGGCGGTCTCCTCGGGCTGCATCCGAATGCGCAACATCGACGTGGTCGACCTCTACAACCGGGTGCCCGTGGGAGCCACGGTCATCGTCCGGTAACGCAACCGGTCAACGTCCCAATAAGCCTGCTTGCTCGGGGGGTGTTTACCTGAACTTCCGTTCAGATCTCGCCATTAACCTCTGGAAGGGGAGCGGTCCCGTAAGTTGAAGACACACAGGGACTAGAGCCGACCGCAACAAAGGTCGGGGAGGCAGGCGATCATGACCACCATTTCCGTTCAACAGTTCTGCAACCATGCTGTCTCGGCCGGCACGATCAGCGACGAGGACCTGCTCGTCCTGAAGCGCGAGGTTCTCCCGGACGGCCTCATGAACCGCGAGGAGGCCGACCTGCTGATCGCCCTCGAGCGGGCGGTGATCGGTTCCGACGCCTTCGCCGACTTCCTGGTCGCCTCGGTCGTCGACTTCGCCGTGTGGGGCTCGCGCCCGACCGGCTACATCGACCGCGACGTCGCCGCGTGGCTCGCCGCCTCGCTCAGCGGCCGCGACGGCCCGAGCGCGGTGGGTGCCCGGATCGCCATGGAAGTCGTCCGCGAGGCCGAGAGCAGCGCCGAATCACTGGTGGCCTTCGCCCTCGAGGCCAACCGTCGCGCCCGCGACACGGTCCAGGCCCCGCGCATGACCTTCGCCCTGGCCGCCTGAGCCTCAGACCAAGGCGCAGCTTCCGTCCGCGGCGCAACTGATCTATCGGGACAGTCAAGCCGGTGCGCAATCCGGCGATCTCGAAAGCAGTGCGCCAGCGATGTTCGACAAGATCCTGATTGCCAACCGGGGTGAGATCGCCTGCCGGGTGATCAAGACGGCCCGGAGGATGGGCATCAAGACCGTAGCGGTCTACTCGGATGCCGATCGCGACGCCGTGCACGTCGCCATGGCCGACGAGGCCGTGCATATCGGGCCCGCTGCCGCCTCCGAATCGTACCTCGTGATCGAGAAGATCGTCGAGGCCTGCAAGAAGACCGGCGCCCAGGCCGTCCATCCGGGATACGGCTTCCTCTCCGAGCGCGAGGCCTTCCCGAAGGCGCTCGAGGCCGCCGGCATCGTGTTCATCGGCCCCAACCCGGGGGCCATCGCCGCCATGGGCGACAAGATCGAGTCGAAGAAGGCGGCCGCCGCCGCCGAGGTCTCGACGGTTCCGGGCTTCCTCGGCGTGATCGAATCACCCGAGCACGCCAGGAAGATCGCCGACGAGATCGGTTACCCGGTGATGATCAAGGCCTCCGCGGGCGGCGGCGGCAAGGGGATGCGCATCGCCTACTCGGGCGAGGAAGTGGCGGAGGGCTTCGCCCGCGCCAAGTCGGAGGCGGCCTCCTCGTTCGGCGACGACCGCGTCTTCATCGAGAAGTTCATCACCGACCCGCGCCACATCGAGATCCAGCTGATCGGCGACAAGCACGGCAACGTCGTCTACCTCGGCGAGCGCGAGTGCTCGATCCAGCGCCGTAACCAGAAAGTGATCGAGGAGGCGCCGTCGCCGCTCCTCGACAAGAAGACCCGCCGCAAGATGGGCGAGCAGGCCGTCGCGCTCGCCAAGGCGGTGAACTACGATTCGGCCGGCACGGTCGAGTTCGTCGCTGGGCAGGACAAGTCCTTCTACTTCCTGGAGATGAACACCCGTCTGCAGGTCGAGCATCCGGTCACCGAGATGATCACCGGCCTCGACCTCGTCGAGCTGATGATCCGCGTCGCGGCCGGCGAGAAGCTGCCGATCACCCAGGACGACGTGAAGCTGAACGGCTGGGCGGTCGAGAGCCGCGTCTACGCCGAGGACCCGACCCGCAACTTCCTGCCCTCGATCGGTCGGCTGACCACCTACCGTCCGCCGGAGGAGGGTCAGCAGGGCACGGCGATCATCCGCAACGATACCGGCGTGGAGGAGGGCGGCGAGATCGCCATCCACTACGACCCGATGATCGCCAAGCTGGTCTCCTGGGCGCCGACCCGGGCCGAGGCGATCGCCGCGCAGGGCGAGGCCCTCGACGCCTTCGCCATCGACGGCATCCGCCACAACATCCCGTTCCTCTCGGCGCTGATGGCCCATCCGCGCTGGCAGGAGGGTCGGCTGTCCACAGGCTTCATCGCCGAGGAATTCCCCGAGGGTTTCACGGCTCCGGAGCCCGCCGGCCCGGTGGCGATCCGCATGATGGCGGCGGCGGCGGCGATCGACCACAAGCTCAACCAGCGCAAGCGCGGCATCTCCGGGCAGATGCGCGCGCCCGGCCTCTTCGCCTTCGAGCGTGAGCGCGTGGTGATCCTGGCGGGTCAATCCTTCCCGGTGACGGTCGAGCCGGAGGGCGAGGACATCCTCGTCACCCGCGACGACGGCACGGCGCTCACGGTGGCGAGCGCCTGGCGCCCGGGCGAGCCGGTCTGGATCGGCACGATCGGCTCGGAGCGCGTGGCGATCCAGGTGCGCAGCCTGCTCAACGGCGTGTTCCTGCAGCACGCCGGCGCGGCCGCCGAGGCCCGGGTCTACACCCGCCGCGAGGCGGAGCTCGCCGCCCTGATGCCGGTGAAGGAGCAGGCCGGCTCGGGCAAGCAGGTGCTCTGCCCGATGCCCGGCCTCGTGAAGCAGATCCTCGTCACCGAGGGCCAGGAGGTGAAGAACGGCGAGCCGATCGCGGTCGTCGAGGCCATGAAGATGGAGAACGTCCTCCGCGCCGAGCGCGACGCGACGGTGGGGAAGATCCACGCCAAGGAGGGCGACAGCCTCGCGGTCGACGCGGTGATCCTGGAATTCGCCTGATCGCGGGGCACGCGTCGCGCTCGCGGCCGTGACCGCGGTTCACAACGAGCAGACCAAGCTGCTGGCGACGGCGCTGAACAACATCGCCGTTGCCTACGTCGTCATCGGCTTCGTCACGCCGATGACGGCCGCGAGCTTCGGTGTGCCGAGTGCACCGGCGCTGCGCGTCGAGAACGCGATCTTCACGCTCGTTTGGCTGGGGACCGGCTGCGCACTACTGTTACGGTGCGAGGCGTGCCCTCCGGAGCCTGAAGCCGTGAACTACGACTGGATCTTCGTAACGTTCGGCATTCCGGCGATCACGCTGGCGATCGCCTACGCGGCCGTGCGCGCGAACGAGCGGGCCGCGCATCGCCTCGATCCCCCAGCGGGCGAGTAGGCTCTCACAGCTCCGGCATGCCCCTCTATTTCGCCTACGGCGCCAACATGGATGCCGCCGCGATGGCGCTGCGCTGCCCGGTTTCGCGGCTGATCGGCGGCGGACATCTGCCGAACCACCGCTTCATCATCATGCGCGAGGGCTACGCGTCCGTCGTGCCCGATCCAAGGCGCACCGTCTGGGGCGTCCTGTGGGAACTCGCTCCCGACGACATCCCGGCCCTCGACCGCTACGAGGGTGTCGCCGGGGGTCTCTACACCAAGGCGGCGCTGCCGGTCCGCACCGGGGAGGGCGTCAAGCGCGCCCTGATCTATCGCGGATGCTCGACGGCGCCCGGCCGTCCGAGGCCCGGGTACCTGGAGGCGGTCGTCGCGGCGGCGCGCGCGGCGCAGCTGCCGCCCGCCTATCTTCGGGAACTCGGCACCTGGACCCGCGGCCTGCCCGCCTGAGCGTCGCGCAGTTGGTACGCGACATGCTTGCCCACGAGCGAGCTGGAGGGCGAGCGGCAGCACCGCGCCCGTCCGGCCATCCGTGATTGCGCGGCGCGCCCGTCGGTCAACGACGATCGGCGTGCGTTCGCGAGGGAGAGTTGTGCATGTCGTATCTGGCGCCCGCCGATTTCGTGAAGAAGGCCGTCGATGCCGGTGAGGCGAAGGTCTTCATGGCTACCAAGGACACGTTCATCCGGGCCTACATGGCCGGCGCGATCCTGGCGCTCGCCGCCGCCTTCGCGGTGAGCGTCAACCAGGCGACCGGCCAGCCGCTGGTCGCGGCGCTGCTGTTCCCGGTCGGCTTCTCGATGCTGTACCTTCTCGGCTACGACCTGTTCACCGGCGTCTGCGTGCTCACGCCGCTCGCCCTCATCGACAAGCGCCCCGGCGTCACCGTGGCCGGCGTCGCCCGCAACTGGGTGCTGGTCTTCTTCGGCAACTTCGCGGGCGCCCTGACCACCGCGGTGATGATGTCGATCGTCTTCACCTTCGGCTTCGCCACCGAGCCGAACGCCGTCGGCAAGCTCATCGCCGGGATCGGCGAGGCGCGCACCCTCGGCTACGAGAAGTACGGCGCCTCGGGGATGCTGACGCTCTTCGTCCGCGCCATGCTGTGCAACTGGATGGTCTCGACCGGCGTCATCGGCGCCATGCTGTCGACCTCGGTGCCTGGCAAGGTCATCGCGATGTGGATGCCGATCACGGTGTTCTTCTTCATGACCTTCGAGCACTCGGTGGTGAACATGTTCCTGTTCCCGTCGGCGATCCTCATGGGCGGCCACCTGACGGTGATGGACTACCTGCTCTGGAACGAGATCCCGACGCTGATCGGGAACATCGTGGGCGGCATCGCCTTCACGGGCCTGATGCTCTACTCCACGCATGTCCGCACCGGCGCGACGCGGACCCCGGCCCTCGGCGCCGGCATGCGTCGCCCGATCGCGGCCGAGTGAGGCCATCCCGGCCCGCGCCGCCGGCGCGGGCCCTTCCAGGCGAGACCGCGCCCGCATGAGCGAGACCCGGACGATCTCCGTCATCGTCACCGGTCGCGTCCAGGGCGTGTCCTACCGGGCCTGGACGCAGTCCGAGGCCCGCGCCCGCGGCCTCGCCGGCTCCGTGCGCAACCGCGACGACGGCACGGTCGAGGCGGTATTCAGCGGCGCGCCGGAAGCCGTGGCGGAGATGGCGGCCCTGTGCCGGTTGGGTCCGCCGGGTGCGCGCGTGACCGACGTGGCCGCGCGGGACGGCGGCGACGTGCCGCGCGACGGCGAATTCCGGATCCTGCGCGACTGAGATCGCCGCCGCGGGTTCAGCGCGCGCCCGCGGACTGGTATGGCGGACGGCCCCTTCGCGTATCCGCCATCCGGAGACCATGACCGACCTGTCCGCCGGCAGCGCCGCCTTCTCGCATCTCGATCTCGCGGCGCTGCTCTACTTCGTCCTCGCCTGGATCGCCTACGGCCTGTCCGTCGGCCGGCTGCGCGGCAGGATGGTCTCCCTCAGCCAGATCATGAACGGCCACCGGGCCAACTGGGCGCGCCAGGTCATCGGCCGCGACAACCGGGTGGTCGACACGCAGATCAACGCGTCGCTGCAGAACGGCACGGCCTTCTTCGCCTCGACCTCGCTCATCGCGCTGGGTTCCGTCCTGACCCTGTCGCGCTCCGGGGACGACGTCCTGAACCTGTTCGCCACGCTGCCCTTCGGGACGGTGGCCAATCGCCTGACCTGGGAGCTGAAGGTCGCCGGCCTCGCGCTGATCTTCGTCTACGCGTTCTTCAAATTCGCCTGGGCCTACAGGCTGTTCAATTACACGGCGATCCTGCTGGGCGCCGTGCCGCACAAGGGGTCCGGCACGAGCGACGTCGAGATGCTGCGGGCGGTGCGGCGGCTCGCGGCCATGAACGTCAGCGCCGGGCGGCACTTCGCCCGCGGTCAGCGCGCGTTCTTCTTCGCACTGGCCTATCTCGGCTGGTTCATCAGCCCCTACGTGCTGTTCGTCTCGACGACGGCCGTCGTGATCATCATGTGGCGCCGCCAGTTTGCTTCGGAGATCCGCAAGGCGCTCCTCGAAGCCGGGGAGGGGCCTCACGAGGGACCGCTCGAGGCGCCGCTCCTGTCGCCCGCCGAAGAGGCCCGCACATGACCGACCCACGACCCGACGACGCCGCGATCGAGACGGCGATGCTGCGCCTCGTGGCCGAGCGCGGCGCCGACAAGACCGTCTGCCCCTCGGAGGTCGCCCGCGCCCTCGGCGGCCCGCACCCGGACGGCTGGGGCCCGCTGATGCAGCCGGTCCGCCGGGTCGCGGTGCGGCTCGCCCATGCCGGGCGGATCGCGATCCTGCGGAAGGGGAAGCCCGTCGACCCGGACGATTTCCGCGGGATCTACCGCCTGTCGCTGCCGACCTCCGATGCGGCCTCGGAAGCCCCCCCGGAATCCGGTCCCGGCAGCCAGTCCGGCGTGTAGCCGGACAGGCGGTAGGCGACGAGGCCGATCCACTCCTTCACGGCCAGGTCGAACTGGAGCAGCCCGTCCGACGCGAAGCCGTGGAAATGCGCGACGTCGCTCCAGCCTCGGGTCCGGTAATCCACCGGGAACGCGTCCACCGCGAATCCGGCCTGCCGGAAGCAGCCGACCGCCCGGGGCATGTGCCAGGCCGAGGTCACGAGCAGCCAGCGCTCGCCGGGCTTCGGCTGGACCAGGGCCGCCGAGAAGGCGGCGTTCTCGTGGGTATTGCGCGAGCGGTTCTCCAGGATAAGGCGCGTCCGCGGCACGCCGATCACGTCCGCCTGCCGGCTCACGATGTCGGCTTCGGCCATGCCGCCCGCGATGAAGCCGCTGCCGCCGGAGAAGACCAGCCGCGCCGCCGGGTAGCGCCGGGCGAGGTCGGCGAGATAGATCGGCCGCTCGCCGGCATCGTTGACGACGATCTGGCGACGCGCCTCCGAGAGGCCCGTCTCGATGCCGCCGCCCAGCACGATGATCCCGGCCGGGGCCGGCCCGTCATCCGGATAGGCGGGGAAGCGCTGCTCGAGGGGGATCAGGGCCACGTCCGACAGGGGCGCCAGCCCGGCCGCGCCGAGCAGCAGGGTGCCGAGCAGCGCCAGACCGAGGCCGGCCCTCCGCCACCGCGTCACCGCCGCGACGGCGATCCCGAGCAGGATCGCGAAGATGCAGAAGTTCGACGGGGTGATCAGGAAGAAGATCACCTTCGAGACGGGGAAGAACACGGTGCTCAGGCCGGCTTCGTCTCGGCCTCGAACCGGGCGAGCGCCGCGGCGTCCGGCGGAAGGAGACTCGCGAGGTCGGCGCCGCGCTCGACCTCGCGCTGGATCCAGAGATCGAGGCGCTGCTGCTCGACGGCCTCCAGGGCGACCCGCTCGGCGAGCGCCGCCGGCACGGCGACGAGGCCGCTCGAGTCGCCGACCAGGATATCGCCGGGATGGATGGCGGCGCCGCCGCAGGCGACGCGCTCCTGCGTGCCGACCAGGGCCAGGGCCCCTATGGCCGCGGCCGGCCGGCACCAGGCGGGGAGGCCGATCTCCTCGGGCAGGGCCGCGTCGGTGATCAGACCGACGGCGCCGCGCTGGGCGAGGCGTGCCGCCAGGATCGCTCCGAATGGCAGGGCGAGGGCGGAGGCCGCGGCATCGATCACGACCACAGCGCCTTCGGGGACGGCATCGATGGCCGCGGCGAGATCGCCCGCGGCGTCGTCGCGGGCCGGGATCATCCGCATCGTGTAGGCGGGCCCGACCACGGTTCCGCTCCCCCGCGCCGAGAGCCCGTGTGGCGTGCAGGCCTTCACCCCGGCCCGCGCAAGGGCGCGGGCGAGGCTCGCCGGTGTCACGGCGGAGAGCGCGTCGCGCAGGGTTGGGTCGATCGCCATCGGGGGCTCCGTGAAAGGCCGGTCCCGGTCCGGGCGGCGCGGTCGGGGAAGGTGGATCGCGCGGGCGTGCCGGCAAGGCTCCGGGCGCCCGCGGCGGCCGTCAGGCGATGGGCTCGCCGAGCGCCCGGGCGGCACCGGGCCGGACGGCGATCCGGTCGTACCAGCGCCGCAGCGCCGGGCGCTCGATCCGCTCGGCCGGAAGGTTCAGCCAGCGATGCGCCGCGCAGCCGAGGGCGATGTCAGCGATGCCGAAGCTGTCGCCGACCGCGTAGGTCCGGTCCGCGAGATGGCGGTCGAGGATCTCCGCCATGGCCTCGCTCTTCTTCAGCGATGCGGCGATCAGGCCGCGGTCCGGATCGGCCGCGCGGTAGAGCTGCCAGAAGGCGTCGCGCATGGCCGGCGTGAAGCTCGTGGCCTGCCAGTCGAGCCACTGCTCCGCGTGGGCGCGCGCCCGGGGGTCAGCCGGCAGGGCCAGGGCCGGGCTCACCGCCGCCAGGTAGCGGAGGATCGCGTTGGATTCCCACAGGACGAAGCCGTCCTCCTCCAAGGTCGGGACGAGGCCGTTCGGGTTCATCGCGCGGTAGCCGGGGTCGTCGACGACCCCGTGGGCGCCGCCGGCCTCGACCCGCTCGTACGGCAGGCCCGTCTCGTCGAGTCCCCACACCGCCTTCTGCACGTTCACCGAGGTGAGGCGGCCCCAAAGCCTGCGCATAATCGAAGAGTCTCCGTCACGCCTTCGGCGGGTAGGCGTGGTCCTGCCCGCCCGGATCGGTCACGCGCACCCCGTCGGGGGTGTCGTGCAGGTAGCCCGGTCCGATCGGCACCTTGCCGTGGCCGCCGGGAATGTCGAGCACGTAGGTCGGCTGGGCGAGGCCGGAGAGGCGGCCGCGCAGGGCGCGCATCAGCGCCTGCCCCTTGGGCACGTCCGTGCGCAGGTGGGCCGTCCCGGGGGCCAAGTCGCCGTGGTGGAGATAGTACGGTTTGATCCGGTTCTCGACGAGGATCCGCATCAGCGCCTCGAGGGTCGCGGCCTCGTCGTTGACGCCGCGCAGGAGCACCGACTGGCTGACCAGGGGAATGCCGGCATCGACCAGCCGGGCGCAGGCGGCGCTGGCGGCGGCGGTGAATTCCCGCGGATGGTTCGCGTGCACGGCGACGAAGACCGCCCGCCCGAACCGCTTGAGCGCCTGGACCAGGGCATCGGAGACGAGATCGGGCTTCACCACGGGCACGCGCGTGTGGACCCGCATGACCCGGACATGGGGGATGGCGGCGAGGCGCTCCGCGATGGCGCCGAGGCGGCGCGGCGAGAGCGCGAACGGGTCGCCGCCGGTGAGCACCACCTCCCAGATCCGCGGATCCTGCGCGATGTAGGCGAGGGCGGCGTCGAGTTCGGCGTCGGTGAGCGTCCCGAGCCCGTCGGGCCCGACCATCTCCCGGCGGAAGCAGAAGCGGCAGTAGACCGGGCAGACGTGGAGCGGCTTCAGGAGCACGCGGTCCGGGTAGCGGTGCACGATCCCGGTCACCGGGGCGTGGGCGGCGTCGCCGATCGGGTCGGCGCGCTCCTCCGGCGTCGCCACGGCTTCCGCGGCGCGGGGCACGAACTGGCGGCCGATCGGGTCGTCGGGGTCCTGCGGGTCGATCAACTCGGCCATGTCGGGCGTCACCGAGACCGCGTAGCGCGCGAGGACGGCGCCGAGGGCCTCGGCCTCCGCCCCCGAGATCAGGCCGGCGGTGAGGAGGTCGTCCGCGCTGCGCAGGACCCGGTTCATGGCCGCGTCTCCGCCACGGGAGTCCAGATCACGTCCTCGACCCGGGTAGCCCCGCAGGCCAGCATCGCCAGGCGGTCGAAGCCCAGGGCGACTCCCGACGCCTCCGGCATGACGGCCAGCGCCGCGAGGAACTCGTCGTCGATCGGGTAGCGCTCGCCGTAGACCCGCTGCTTCTCGGCCATCTCGGCCTCGAACCGGCGGCGCTGCTCCGCCGGGTCGGTCAGCTCGCCGAACGCGTTGGCCAGCTCGACGCCGCAGGCGTAGAGCTCGAACCGCTCGGCCACCCGCGGGTCGTGCGGCGCCGGACGGGCGAGGGCGGCCTCGCTGATCGGGTACTCGCACAGGATGGTCGGGCGGCCGAGGCCGAGATGCGGCTCGATCCGCGCGACGAGGACGCGGGAGAACAGGTCGGCCCAGGTATCGTCCGGGGCGACCCGGAGGCCGGAGGCCGCGACGGCGGCGGCCAGTGTCCCGCGGTCCGTCTCGCCGCCCGGCGCGACGCTCGCCAGCAGGTCGATCCCGGCGAAGCGGTCGAAGGCCTCGGCCAGGGTCAGGCGCTCCGGCTCGGCGAAGGGGTCCGTCTCCCGGTCGCGGAAGGTGAAGCGGCGGGCGCCGGCGGTCTCGGCCGCGCCGGCGAGCAGGTCGGCGCAATCCGCCATCAGCGCCGTGTAGGGGGCGCCGGCCCGGTACCACTCGAGCATCGTGAACTCGGGATGGTGCAGCGGCCCGCGCTCGCGGTTTCGGAATACCCTGGCGACGCTGAACAGTCGTGGCTCGCCCGCCGCCAGCAGCTTCTTGCAGGCGAATTCCGGCGAGGTGTGCAGGTACAGGGGCGTGCGGGCGCCGCTCGCGCCGACGGCCTCGGTGGCGAAGGCGGACAGGTGCGCCTCGTTGCCGGGCGAGACCTGCAGGCAGGCGGCCTCGGCCTCGACGAAGTCGCGGTCCGCGAACCACGCGCGGAACGCGGCGAGGACGCGGTTGCGCAGGAGCAGCGCCGGGCGCCGGTCGGCGTGGCGGCCGGCCGACCACCAGGGGGAGGCGGGTCCGCTCACGACCGGCCTCTGAGCCGGATCGGGACCGGCCGGCTCCGACCGGGACGCGTCGCGTTCTGGAGCACTCTCATCCTCGGACCTGACTGGCTCCGGGCCGCGGAGACGCGCCGCGGCCGATGCCGGTTGCCATCGACGGTCCACGCCCGCCCGCTGGCAACCGCGGCGCAGATGCGATAGTGGCGGGGTCCGAGATGCAGCGCCCGCGCTTGGCGCGTGCCGGCCCCCATGTCAATGCAGGACGCAATTCCGTGAAGGTGATCGCCTCAACGCTCCGTAAGGGCAACGTCGTCGAGAAGGACGGCAAGCTCTACGTGATCCTGTTCGCCGAGAACATCCACCCCGGCAAGGGCACCCCGGTGACCCAGCTCGACATGCGCCGGATCACGGACGGCGTGAAGGTGTCCGAGCGCTACCGGACGACCGAGCAGGTCGAGCGCGCCTTCGTGGAGGATCGCGAGCACACCTTCCTCTACAGCGACGGCGAGGGGTTCCATTTCATGAACCCCGAGAACTACGAGCAGATCGCGGTGCCGCAGGACGTGGTCGGCGACGCCGCCCCGTACCTTCAGGAGGGCATGGCGGTGATGCTCTCCGTCCATAACGGCGTCCCGCTGACCATCGAGCTGCCCCAGCGTGTCACGCTCGAGGTCGCCGAGACCGAGCCGGTCCTGAAGGGCCAGACCGCCTCGTCGTCCTACAAGCCCGCGACCCTGTCGAACGGCGTGCGCACGACCGTGCCGCCCCACATCGCCGCCGGCACCCGCGTCGTCGTCATGACGGCCGACGGATCCTACGTCGAACGCGCCAAGGACTGATCCGGTCCGCGCCGGCGACCAACCCTGCGAGGTCGGTCGCCGCGTTCAGCGCGCGGATCGCGTGGCAGCCTCCAGGGTGGCGTAGCAGCCCTGCGAGATCGCCTGCGCGCGCAGGCGCTCCGTCCCGCTGAAGGGACGGCCATCCTCCCGGAACAGGTCCTCGCGGAGGAGCGCCTCCGAGGTGCAGCGGGCGGCGATGCGGCAGAGCGGCGGCTCGCCGCCGGTGCGCGCGCAGATCGTCACGTAATCGGCGCGGAACGCCCGCAGCCCGGCGCGCGGATTGGCGCCGACCACCGTGACGAGCCCGGTCAGCAGCGCCAGCAGCAGCGGCTGGTGGATGAGGTAGATCGCGAGGCTGTGCCGGCCCGCGAAGGTGGCGGCGCGGCCGAGCCGCGTGCGCGGCGCCCAGGCTCCCAGCCGCGACCGGGCGAGGCGCGGCAGGGCCAGACGACCCACGACGATGCCGGCCAGCACAAGCCCGAACCAGGGGAAGAGCGGCACGTAGTCGTTCGTCCGCGGCAACACCGAGCCGAGGCCGAGGAAGAACAGGGCCGGCGCGTCGAGGACCGGCGCGTGCACCACGTGCGGCGCGGCGAGCACGGCCGCGGCCGCGACGGCGGTGACCGGGACCGGCAGGAACAGGAACGGCAGCCCGAGCAGGCTCGAGACGGCGATGCAGTGGAGCACGCCGAAGAACACGAAGGCGTCCGGGAACATGACCCAGGTGCCGAGGGTCACGAGGAGCGCCGCCCCGCCGATCCGCGCGAGCCGCAGCAGCGTCGGTCGAAGCCGGACCCCGCGCCCGTTCATCAGCACGAGGCCGATGCCGACCAGGACCAGGAAGGTGCCGGCGATCGCCTCGGCGGCGTGCCGCCCCGTCGGCGTCAGCGCGTAGTTCTCCGCGGTCAGCCGCAGGTGACCGAGATCCCAGAGCGTGTGGTAGCTCGCCATCGCCAGCAGGGCGGCCGCCCGCGCCGCGTCGATGACCGGCAGGCGGCGCCGCTGCGAGGCGGGCGCGACCGGGGGGGCGGCGACGGGACGGTCGAGGGTGACGTCAACGGACATGATGGTGCACCCAAACCATGTCGGGGCCGTCCTTTCCATCGCGCCGTGCGACGGACGCTCCGACCGAGCCCGAAGCGGGTGCGTCGGCTCTCGGAAACGTGAACGCCGAAGCGGCGTGCGCGAGAGTGCCGGGAGGGAGAGCCGGCATCCGGAAAACCCCTCGGCAGCCCCGACGCTTAAACGCCGGTTTCGCCCGAGCCTGCGACCGATCGACTGTTGCGGCCCCGCCTCCTTGCGCCAAGATTGCAACTTGGCGTCACTGTTCTGCCGGCCAAATGGGCTTCCCGGACATCAGGACTTCGTTAATCTTGCCGGGAGAGCGCGCGGCGTGATTCGGTGTAGGTTGCTCGGCCATGTCTGACGAACGCGGATCCGGGCCGGAGAACCCCGAGCGGGGGATTGTCGCCCGAACCGGCGAACTGGATCAGCACGAGGATGAGGCGCTCGACCTCGTCGAGGTGGCCGGCCGCATCAAGTGGTTCGACGTCTCCAAGGGTTTCGGGTTCATCGTGCCCGACGACGGTGCGCCCGACATCCTGCTCCACGTCACGTGCCTGCGGCGCGACGGCTACCAGGCGGCCAGCGAGGGCGCCCGCATCGTCGTCGAGGCCGTCGAGCGGCCCCGCGGCTGGCAGGCCTTCCGGGTCATCTCCCTCGATCAGGCGACGGCGGTGCATCCCTCCGAGCTGCCGATGCCGCGCACGCACGTCACCGTGACGCCGACCAGCGGGCTCGAGACCGCCGTCGTGAAGTGGTTCAACCGCCTGCGCGGGTTCGGATTCCTGACCCGCGGCGACGGGACGCCGGACATCTTCGTGCACATGGAGACGCTGCGGCGCTACGGGATCGCCGAGCTGAAGCCCGGCGAGTCCGTCCTGGTGCGCTACGGCGACGGCTCGAAGGGCGTGATGGCGGCGGAGGTGCGGCTGATCGACGGGACGATGCCCGCGTCCCATTGAGGCCGCGTTTTCCCGGCCCGGCGTACCCCGTCCTATCTCCTTGTCGATGCTCGGAAAATCCGGAGCCGGATTCCCCTTCGGCATGTCCTGGTCTATCACCGGGCGACGGGCCTCAAGGTCCGCGCGCCATCCCACGAGAGGCATGAGCCTGTGAGATCCCTCCTTCGCACCGCTCGGGCGGCCGCCATCGCCTGCCTCGCCCTGACCGCGATCGCCCCGGCGCCCGCCGTCGTGGCGCAGGCGGCCGCCCGGACCGCAGCAACCAAGTCGGAGCCGCTGACGATCGTCACGAAGGCCGGGCCGAAGCGCTTCGACGTCGAGGTGATGCGCGACGACGCCGCCCGCGCCCGCGGCCTCATGTTCCGCCGGCACATGGCGGCCGACCACGGCATGCTGTTCGACTTCGAGCAGAACCAGCCCGTCACGATGTGGATGAAGAACACCTACCTGCCGCTCGACATGGTGTTCATCCGGCCCGACGGGACGATCAGCCGGATCGCCGCCGACACCGAGCCGCTCTCCACGGCGATCATCCCGTCGGGCGGCCCGGTGGTGGCGGTACTCGAGCTGAACGCCGGCACCGCGGCGAAGCTCGGGATCGCCCCGGGCGACCGGATCGAGCACGCCATGTTCAAGGCCCGCTGAGGCGCGCCCGCGCGATTCGCGAACGCACCGGGAACAAGCGCCTTGACCACCGCCGATTTCCGCTCCAGTGTTCCGGCAATGTTCCGGCGCGCCGGAAGGCTGGTTCAGGGCGGAGGACCCGATGGGCGACGCGGCTGAGGTCGAACTGTTCGGCAACGACGACTGGTCGGTGCAGGCGGACGGAATCGAGCACCGCCAGACCGGCTACTTCATCGCCCGCTCCGCGCTCGCGACGCGCCGGGCGGAGGGCCTGTGGGACTGGCCGCTGCAGATGGCCGAGAAGCGCTGGTGCCGGCCGAGCCTGTTCCGCGAGGCGTTCCTCGCCGCTCTCGACCGGTTCGGCATCCCGCGGGACGCCGAGCTGATTCGCTCCTTCGCGCTGGGCTACGGCATCCGCGCCGTGATCTCGCCGGCCGCCGAGACCTTCGTGAGCCTGGGCGACATGCTGAAGCCCCGCGAGATCGCCGAGCCGGCGCGCGCCGCCAGCCCGCGGCCCGTCCGGGCCCTGGCGGCCGCCGGCGCCTGAGGGCCCGGCGACGGCGGCCGATTTGACCCGGGCGGCCGCCCGCGGATAGCCCTCAGCCTCGGAACGAGGGAGAGAGCATGATGGCGGATCACGACCGGGCCGGACTCGACGGGTTGATCACGCCGCCCCTGTCGCGACGGGGCTTCGTGATGACGAGCCTGATGAGCGGGCTGACGCTCGCGACCACCCGCGTCGAGGCCCAGGTGATTCACACCGACAGTGCGGGCATCGAGGCCGGCGAGGTGAAGATCCCGGCCGCGGACGGGCCGATGCCGGCCTACCGCGCGGTTCCGGAGGGCGCAGGCCCGTTCCCGATCGTCCTGGTGATCGAGGAGATCTTCGGCGTCCACGATTACATCAAGGACATCTGCCGCAGGCTCGCGAAGGCCGGCTACTGCGCCGTGGCCCCCGAGCTCTACGCCCGCCAGGGCGACCTCTCGACCATGTCGGATCCGAAGCAGATCATCCGCGACGTCATCGCGAAGACGCCGGACGCGCAGTGGATCGGCGATCTCGACGCGACGGTGGCCTGGGCGGCCTCGGCGGCGAAAGGCGACCCGAACCGCCTCGGCGTCATGGGATGGTGCCGCGGCGGGCGCGCCACGTGGCTCTACGCGGCGCATCGTCGCGACCTGAAGGCGGCCGTCGCCTGGTACGGGCCGGTCGGTGGCGAGCGGACCGACATCCAGCCGCGCACCGCCGGCGACGTGGCGGCCGAGATCCACGCGCCGCTCCTCGCCCTCTACGGCGGGGCCGATACCGGCATCCCCGTGGCGGCGGTCGAGGAGGCGCGCGACCGCGCCAGGGCGGCCGGCAAGAGCGTCGAACTCGTGGTTTACCCGGACGCGCCGCACGGCTTCCACGCGGATTATCGTCCGAGCTACCGCCGCGAGGCGGCGGAGGACGGCTGGAAGCGCGCGCTGGCCTTCCTGAAATCGCACGGCGTCGGCTGAATAGTCGGCCCAGGACGCCCGATCGGGCGCGTTCCGGGTTGGCTGTGTTACCCAAGACACGGCCACAACTTCACAATCGTGCAAGGATCCAAGGAGGATCTGTGCCCGCGCGGGTCTGGCCCTTCGCGGCGCTCGGGCGTTGAACCGATCGAAGCGACCGCCGTTCAGCCCCTGTAGAGTGTCCTGGTCCATGAGCGATTCGGTACAGCCTGGCCAGAAGCCCGTGATCCTCGTCGTGGAGGACCAGCCCGACGAGCGCTTCCTCGCGGCCACGCTGCTGGAGGATACCGGCTTCACGGTGATCGAGGCCGAGACCGCCGATCGCGCCCTGGCGATCCTCAACGATCGCGCGGACGAGGTCAGTGTCGTCTTCTCGGACGTCCGCACGCCCGGACCGATCGGCGGCTTCGAGCTCGCGCGGATCATCGGCGTGACTTGGCCGCGCGTGCGGGTCCTGCTGACCTCGGGCGACGCGGGCGACCAGCCGAGCGACCTGCGCGTCTCGGCGACCTTCATCCCGAAGCCGTGGCGCGCCGAAGACATCCTCGCCTGGGTGGAGCAGGCGGCCGGGCGACCCTCGGCCGGGTCGGGACCGTCCGTTATCGGACCGGGCGGCAAAATAATCCCGTCCGGCTTGGAAACCTGAGGCGGCCGCACAGTTGTACGCCACTCCGGAGCGCGCCGCGCCCGGACTTCCGCAGTACAACCGATCCCCGACGCCGCCATGAAGATTGTCGCAACCAACCACGCCGATTCACTCCGACGCCCCGGTTCGCGGGATTCGGCGGAATCCGCCGTTCTCGACACGGTCCGGGAGGGGCTGCTCAGTGTCTACGGCACGGCGGATCGCGACCTGCCGGCGGAATTGGCGGCGCTGGCGCGGCAGCTCGACCGTCCGGGTCCCGCGGGCTGCGGCCCGACCTAGCTTCCGCCGCGGAACCTTGACAGGAGACTGCGCCAGCGGGTCGCCAAGACGAGAGAATCTGCTATTCAGCGCATTCTGACCTGCCGACGCAGTGCGTCTCTCAGTCGAGTCCCGGATGCGTCTCACAGTTCTTCGCGGATCGCTCACCGCCGCCGCGATCATGACCCTGGCCGGTCTCGCGTCCGTTCAGGCGGCGACCCCGCCCGCCCAGCCCGCCGACGGCGCGGGCGGTGTGGGTGACCGCAAGGCGACGGTGACCAAGCGGCTGCTCGGGCGCGGCACGGCCTCGACCTACGCGTTCTACGCCGCGGGCGCGGCCCCCGAGACGGGCCGGCCGGTCGCGATCGTCCTGCACGGGTGGGGCGCGGTCAATCCGCAGAGCTACGGCGGCTGGATCGATCATCTCGCCCGCCAGGGCTGGCTCATCTTGTATCCACGATTTCAGGAGGTGAACCGGACCCGCCCGGCCGACGCCCCGGCCATCGCGGAATCCCTCGTCAAGGCGGCCCTCGCCGAGATCGCGACGGACGGCGAGGCGAAGCCCGACCTCGGCCGCGTCGCGATGATCGGCCATCTCGCCGGGGCTCCGCTCGCCATGGATCTGGCTGCCGCGGCCAAGGCCCAGGGCCTGCCGGTGCCGAAGCTGATCTTCGCGGTGATGCCCGGTGGCATCGCCAGCGGGCCGAAATCCCGCGGCATCGCCCTCACCGACCTGTCGGCGATCGATCCCGCGACGCTGATCGTGACCATGGTCGGCGACAAGGACACGCGGGCCGCCGATCTCGCGGCCAAGCGCCTCCTGCGCGAGGCGAGTGCCGTGCCGCTGGAGCGCAAGCTCTTCGTGCGGGCCCTGTCGGACGATCACGGCTTTCCGGCCCTGACGGCGACCCTCGCGTCCCCGGCGGGGGTGGACACGGCCTATGACGGCGGCGCCATCAAGCCGGGACCGGAGCCGAAGGACGCGACCAAGGACGCGGCGAAGCCGCCACCGTTCCGCTGGTCTGCCGACATGGCGCTGTCCGGCGAGCAGCAGACCCTGGTCTCGCAGATCAACCTCGCCCGGGTCGACGCGCTCGATTATCTCGGTTTCTGGAAGACCTTCGACCTCGCCGCCGCGGCGGCCTTCGCCGGGTCGGATGCGGCGGCGCTGAAGAACAATCCGCGCCTCGCCGACATGGAGCGCTGGAGCGACGGCTGGCCGGTGAAGCGGCTCGCCGTCGAGACGCCGCGGCCCACACCGGCCGCTCAGGCCGGGACTCCGGCGCCCGCACCCGCCGGACGCAAGCGCTGAGATCGGACGCTGCGACAGCTTGGCCTTGGCGCGCGGCTTGCTAATCTCTCCCCGTTCGACACGGGAGGGAGATCATGCCCGAGTTCGTCGCCAGCCTGCTCGCCGCCGCGGCCTTCTGCCTGACGTTGCTCGCGCTGAACGCGCTGACACGGCTGCTGATCCAGGCGCATATCGCCCCCTCGGATCTCGGCGAGACCGGCTTCCTGCAGGTCGGCGGCGCACTCCTGATGGCCCGGGCGGCCTACCGGCGTTCGCCCCAGCGCCGACCGGGCTGACGCTCAGCGCAGGAACGCGCCGAACGAGCGCGGGCCGTTGCCCGTCGGGATAGTCGCCAGCACCTCGAGCGTCCTCGAATCGAGGACGCTCAGCGTGTTGTCGCCCCAGTTGGCGACGTAGAGGCGTCCGTCGGGATCCGCGGCGATCCCTTCCGGGTGGTCGCCGACATCGACGTCGGCGATCGGCTTGAGCGTGGCGAGGTCGAACGCCGTGACGCTGCCGGCATACTGGTCCGTCACGAAACCGCGCCCGCCGGCGAGGGCGATGACGTAGGGCCGGCGGCCGGTCGGGATGCGGCCGATCTCGCGCCCCGTCTTCAGATCCAGCACCGAGACGTCGTCGCCGGTCACGTTGGCCGTGTAGGCGCGCCCCGCCGCGGCATCGAGCGTGATTCCGAACGGATGCTGCCCCACCGGGATGACCTTGGTCTCCCGCCGGGTCGCGGCGTCCACGACCGAGACCGTGTCGGCCTCGCGGTTGGCGACGTAGAGCGTCGCCCCGTCGGGGCTGACGGCGATCCCCGAGGGCGAAGCGCCGACCGCGATCTCGCCGTCCGGCACCAGGGTGCCGTCGCGCTCGGTCAGCACGAACAGGCGGTGCCCGTACCAGTCGGCCACGTAGACCGCGCCGCCCCGCGGGTCGGAAGCGACGCCGAGCGGGCCGCCGGGCAGCGGCACCTCGGACAGGACCTTGCCAGCGTCGAGGTCGAGGATCGCGAGGCCGTGCCCCTCCGGGCGCGTGACGTAGGCCCGCCGGCGATCGGGCGACAGGGCGATCCCAGCCGGGGCCCCGTCGACTGGGATGCGGCGCACCACCTTCCCGGCGGCCAGATCGACGATCTCGACCGCGCCGCCAAGCTGGGCGGTGACGACGGCCTCCCGGGCCGGTTCGGCACGGGAGGCCGTCGCCACGAGGACGAGGCCGGCGGCGAGGGCCGCGCGGCCCCGAGCCGGGCTCACGAGCCCTTCTCGACCTTGGCCTTCAGGTTGGCGAGGCTCGCCTTGATCCAGTCGCCGACGCCCTTCTCGGAGGCCTCGTCGTTCAGATCCGGCGGCGGGTCGTTGTTCATGTAGCCGCGATAGAAGGCGGCCTTCCACTCGACCTTCGACTTGGCGTTGCCCTCGGGCTCGACCGTGATCGTCGCCGAGTAATCGTTCGCAGGAAGATCCTTCACATCGACCTTGTCGATGTAGTAGGAGAACATCTTGTCCTCGGGCTTGTACTTGTTGCTGGTCTCGGAGATCTGATTGCCGTTCTTGAGCGTCAGCACGCGCTTGAACTTGCCGGCCGGGTCGCCGTTGAGCTCCGTCTTGGTGACGTTCTGCATCCAGTCGGCGTTCTTCAGGTCGCCGACCACGGCCCAGACCTTGTCGGCGGGGGCGTTGATCTCGATCGACTCGGTGATCTTGCGCCGGGTCGGGCCGTGGGCCTGCGCGGTCGCCGCCACCAGGGCCGCCGTGGCCGCCAGGGCCAGGGTGATTTTCTTCATCTTGTCCTTCTCCTCCCGCCCTCAGCGGTCGTCGCGATCGAGGACGCGCGCCTCGGGGCCGAGGGCCGCCGCGACCTTGTCCTCGATCCAACCCCAGGCCTCGCGCTCGCGCGGTCCCGCGGTCTTGCCAATGGCGATGGCGAGGTAGGCCATCTCCGTCAACACCTTCCCGGGCTCCAGCATGTGGAGCCGGGTCGAAAGAATGGCGGCCTCGAGGACCGCCGCCTGCGCGCGGTTGAAGCCGATGAACGGCGCGTGCGCGGCGCTGTGGACCATCCGGCCCCGGAAGCGCGGCCGGGTCTCGTGGGCTTCGACGGAGGCGACCGCGAATTCCGCGTGGCCGAAACTGTCGGCGAGGCGGCGGCCCTCGATCGCCGCGCACGGCAGCGTCGGCCACTCGCGCCGGCCCGTCACCGCGCCGGCGATCACGCGGATGTCGCGCGGGCTCGAGGCAGCGAAGCAGGGATTGGCCTCCAGGTTGACGATCGTCGGCGATGGCCGGAACGGCGCGAGGACGTAGCCCTCATCCTCGCCGATCAGCCCGAACGGGACGAGGTGCAGCTCGCCCGCCGGGGACAGGGTGGTGACGATGGTCTCGAGGATCAGCGGCATGGCCTCACGCCTTGTCGGCGGGGACGAGGCGCCCGCAGACCAGCTTCGACGGCGGATCCTGCGGGCGCTCGGGGGAGACCGCGGCGCGCGCCTCGCTGTCCGAGATCGTCTCGGATGACGTCGCACCGGCCTCGGGCCCGACCAGGCGCGCGTCGCGGGTCCCGGGCGGCGGCGCGTCGGGTCCGGAATGACGGGTATGGCCGGCCTTCTTGAAAGCGGTGGCATCCTCGACATCGGCGTCGGCCGCGCAGCCCCAGTCGAGGGCCTCGTCCTGAACGTAGCGCTTGCCGAGCCGCCACGCCGTCTCGGCCTTGGCGAGTTCGGCGCCGAGATAGAAGGCGTGGGCGCCGTCGCTCGCCACATCGAGGTCGGGGAAGAAGGCCATCGCGTCGGTGCCGACCCTGTGGATGTCGCGGTTGTAGAGGTGGATCCCGTCCTCGGCGATCACGATCCGGTAATTCGGGTCGCGCACCTCGGCGGCGGCCTGGGCGATCTCGTCGGCGGTCTGCACGAACGGGCGCTTGTCGTGAAGGGCGAGGAGCGCCCGGCCGTAGCCCTTCGGCAGCGCCGAATCGGCCTTGGCCGCGTACATGACCCGCCGGGCGGCGTCGTGCTCCTCGACGGTGCGGCGGGTGTGGTTGGAGACCTGCACGATCAGCACGTTGCGGATCGACAGCTCCGAGCACATCCCGACGAGCAGCGCCGTGACGCCCAGGGAATCGGCCTCGGTCAGCTCGGTGAGGTTGCCGGTGCCCATCATCATGTCGATCTCGGGCCAGCGGGCGCGGGTGTCGCGGTAACGCGCGATCGAGTCGACGAAGCCGTGGTGGATCGGCTCGAGGATCGGGTCGGCCAGGAACGGCCGCCCCGCCTTGAGCATGCGCTCGATCGCGCGATCGAGGGAGGGCAGGTCGTCCGGCCGCATCGGCACGAGGATCGGCATCGCGTCGGTCTCGAAGGCGAGATCGAGGGTCTCCTCGTTCAGGCTCAGCAGGAAGTCGGCGCCGGCGCCGGCGCCCCGGACCAGTTCCTCGCGGGAGAAGGAATCGACGCTGACCCTCAGGCCGGCGCCCTTCAGGGCCCGCACGGAATCCTCGAGGTGCGGGAACGGGGTATCGGGCAGGCCGCCGAGATCAATGACGTCCGCGCCGCGCCCGGCGAGATCGAGCCCCTTGGCGAGGATCTGGTCGACGCTCATCTTCGACGCGTCCACGATCTCCGAGAAGATCCGGAGGTCGTGCCGGGACAGGTCGACCTTGCGGGCGGTCAGGCCGAGCCAGGCCGGCAGGTCGACCACCTCGTCGGGTCCGCGCTCCACCGGGACGCCGAAATGCGCCGCAAGGTGCTCGGGCTCGGCCCGGCACCGGCCCGGCAGGACGATCCGCGTGGCGCCCTCGGGCAGCACGACCCGCCGGCGGATGATCTCCTCGGTCATCAGCGCCGCGACCTTCACGCCGGCATCCGCGATGCTCCAGTGGAGGGTCTGCGGAAGCCCCGCCGCGACCTTCTCGAGCCGCGCCCGGGCGAGGCGGCCGGTGACGAAGACGATGTGCTCGGCGGTGCTCACGCGGCGCCCCTCGTCTCGACCGCGACGCGGCGGTGCGGTCCCCAGACCTCGATCGTACCCCCGAAACATGCCGCGAAGCCCGGGAAGGCGGCATCCACGATCCGGTCCCGCGCCAGCGCGGCGGGGTCGACGCCCGGCGGCGCATCGACGGATTTCACCAGGACGCAGCGCTCCGCCCCGACCCGCGCGGCGAGCCAGAGGGCGAGGCTGTCCGAGGTGACGTCCCAGGTCTCCGGGATGTCCGGGTGGCCGGCTCGGAGAGCGCGCGGGTTCCAGACCCGAATCCGCGCGGGCGCCGTCTCAGCCCAGGGCTCCAGGCTCTGCACGAGCCGCGGCTCGATCCCGCGGAAGATGCCGGCCGCGTCACTCATGGCGTCGAGCGCCCGGCGATGGGCCTCGGCGTCTCCGAAGCGCTCCCGCGCCTGCGCGGCCCGGACGGCGTCCGCGAAGGCGCCGCCGCCCGGCACCACGATGCAGCGCCCGTGCGTGCCGTCGCCGATCGCCTCCAGCAGGGCGCGGCGGCGATGCGGATCCGCCTCGAGGCTGCCGCCGATCTTGATGACGCTCGTCACGCCGCGTCCTGCCGGCTCGGCCGCAGGGCGCGCAGGGCCTCGGCCACGCGCAGGGGATCGATGCCGTTGCGGCGGTCGAAGTCCCGGCACAGGCCGCCGCGGAAGCCGAGGTAATCCGGCCGATGCGCGCAGAGGCCGGGGATGTCGATGACCCGCAGCGACCCGGCGAGGCCGCTCATTAGGCCGTTCGCCCGGCAGGCGGTGGTGAAGGCCGAGAGGTCCGAGGGCGCGGCGAGGTCGGGCAGGCGGGCGCCGGTCTTGCCGGCGGTGTCGATCATGGCGCCGGCGAAGCCGGCCGCCGCCAGGGCGGGCACATGCGGGGCCGCCGGCCCGTCCTCGGCGAACAGCACGGCGATCAGCCGGCCCGGCGCGGCCGCGACGCGGTCGGCCAGCGCCGCCGCGTCCCGGATCTCGGCAGGACGTAGACCGATCTTCACCCAGTCGACCCCGGTCCGGGCCAGGGCGGCGACGGATCCGGCCGCCGGATCGGCCACCGCGCTCGTCGCGGCCCCTCCGGACACGCGGGCGACGATCTCCCGCACGACGTCCTCGTCCAGGGCGCCGAGCGCCCCGCGCTCCGGGTCCTTGGCGTCGATCAGGTCGGCGCCGGCGAGGCGGGCTGCCTCGGCCTCGGCCGGATCGCGAACGCTGACGAGGAGCCGGGGCAGGGGGTCTTGCTGGATGGTGGACGCGGGCACGAAACACTCGAACTTGAACGGGCCGTCTCAGGACTTCCCGGGCAGCGGCTCGGCGAGCAGGCGGTTCTTGACCACCCAACGCATCGCGTGCGCCCAGGTATCGTCGGTGTCGGCCCGGATCGTCACCTGCCCGCCGCGCACCACCTTGCCGGTATCGGCTTCGGCGATCGCGACGCTCAGGTTGAAGATCTGGCCGGACCCCTTCTCCACATAACCGGTCACGACGAGGTCCGCACCCAGGCTCTTGGCGATGTCGGCCGCGCAGCCGTTGCATTTGTAGAGCGGCCCCTCCTTGGCCACGACGTCGGCCTTGGGCGCGGTATCGACGATCTCCAGACCGGCCTTGTCGCGCAGGGCGTTGCGCAACTCGTCGGTGACGAGGGCGAGCTTCCGGGCGTCCATCGGCCGCGTCCGGGATCCGTAGGCGGCACCGGGATCGAACAGCTCGACCGGGAACACGGCGGCCTTCTCGGCGGCGCCGGCCGCACCGGGCAGGGCGGTCCACAGGACGACGCCGCAGGCGAGCGCGGCGCGGAGAGACATGTGGCGCATCGGCGGGAGCTTCCTCTCGAGGCGTGCGACCGCCCGAGGCGGCGGCATCGTTCCCGCCATAGGTCGGGCGAAGGGACAATTTGGCAATGTACTTCCGCGCCCGCCTATCCCACGACGGTAACGTGAACGTCGGGACGAGACGCCGCGGTTGAGCGGCCTGAGCGGAAGCTGATAGAGGCCGCGCGCATGCACCATCCTGCACCCGACACGGCCCTCCGGCACAAGACGCGCCCGTCCTGGCTGCGCGCGGCCGCCGTCGCGCTCGCCATCGCCCCGGCGGCGGCGCGGGCCGAGGACCCGGCGCCGGCGGCGGTGGCGCAGCCGGCCCAGGCCGCCGCTCCGCAGGCGCTCGAGACCCATGTCGGCCTGATCTACCGGCCGCAGCCCGCCCCGTCCTCGTACGATGCCGAGGCGGCGCCGGAGGACGAGGGCCTGGCCGGCGCCAAGATGGGCATCGCCGACAACAACACCACCGGCCGCTTCACCAAGCAGACCTACGTCCTGGACGAAGTCGCCCTGACCGACGACAAGCCGGACGCGGTGGCGGCGGCCAAGGAGCTGATCGGCAAGGGCGTGCGCTACCTGGTCCTGGCGCTCCCCGCCGACGCGGTTCTGGCCGTGGCCGACGCCGTCAAGGACACGGGCGCGGTCGTGCTCAACGCGGGGGCGCCCGACGATCGTCTGCGCGGCGCCGAGTGCCGCGCCAACGTGTTCCACATCCTGCCGTCGCGGGCGATGCTCACCGACGCCCTGGCGCAGTACCTGACCGTGATGCGCTGGCGGAAGCTCTTCCTGATCGTCGGCCCGACCGACGCCGACAAGGCCTACGCCGACGCGATGCGCAACTCGGCGCGGAAGTTCGCGCTGAAGATCACCGCCGAGAAGCCCTGGACCTTCGGCCCCCTCGCCAAGGCGCGCGGCGACACGCCGACCCGCGCCGAGGCGATGGTCTTCACCCGGGGCCTCGACTACGACATGGCCATCGTGGCCGACGAGGAGGGCGACTGGGGCGACTACGTGCCCTACCGCACGGTCGATCCGCGCCCCGTCGGCGGCACCCAGGCGCTGACGCCGACGACCTGGTCCCCCGTGCTGGAGACCTGGGGCGCCGCGCAGGCCCAGAACCGGTTCCGGCGGCTCGCCTCGCGGCTGATGCGCCCGCTGGACTATCAGGTCTGGGCGGCGGTGCGGACGGTGGGCGAGGCCGTGACGGCGAAGAAGACCAACGACCCGGCCGTGATCGCTCCGTACCTCGTCGAGCCCGCCTTCACGCTGCCGGCCTACAAGGGCGTGCCCCTGAGCTTCCGGCCCTGGGACCATCAGCTCCGGCAGGCGATCATCGTGGTACAGCCGAAGGCGCTGGTCTCCGTCGCGCCCGAGCAGGGTTTCCTGCACCAGCGCACGCCCCTCGACACGCTGGGCGTCGACCTCCCCGAGACCACCTGCAAGTTCAAGTGAACCCGCGGCCTGCGGCGATGGCGAGCGGCCAAGGCCCTCGCAACGCGCGGAAATCGCACTACAAACGTCCCCCGAGAACGTCCGCCCAGGGCGCCGGGCCGTCGCAAGGGAAGGAAACCGTATGAGCCGCCGCGTCGAGGCATGTCTGAGTGGGGTCGCCCTCGGTGCGTGGTTCGCCCTGTGCGGGCCGGCCGCCGCCTTCACCGCCTACGTGACGAACGAGAAGGGCAACTCGGTCAGCGTCATCGACACTAACACGATGGCGGTGACGGCGACGTGGAAGGTCGGGCGGCGCCCGCGCGGTGTGACCGTCTCCAAGGATGGCAAGGAGCTGTTCGTCTGCGCGAGCGACGACGACCGGATCGACGTGCTCGACACCAGTTCCGGAAAGGTGGTGCGCTCGCTGCGCTCCGGGCCGGATCCGGAGCAGTTCATCCTCGACGCTTCCGGGAACCCGCTCTACGTGGCCAACGAGGACGACAGCCAAGTTACGATCATCGACATCGAGAAGAACAAGGTGCTCGCCGAGGTACCGGTGGGCGTCGAGCCGGAGGGGATGGGCCTGTCGCCGGACGGGAAGATCCTCGTCAACACCTCCGAGACGACCAACATGGCCCACTTCATCGATACGAAGACATTCCAGGTCATCGACAACGTGCTGGTCGACGCCCGGCCGCGCTTCGCCGAGTTCACCGCCGACGGCAAGTTCCTGTGGGTCTCCGCGGAGGTCGGCGGCACGGTGAGCGTGATCGACGTCGCCCAGCGCCGCGTGATCAGGAAGATCACCTTCAAGATCCCGGGCGTGAACGACGAGGCGATCCAGCCGGTGGGCATCCGGATCACCAAGGACGGGTCCAAGGCCTTCGTGGCCCTCGGGCCGGCGAACCGCGTCGCCGTGATCGACGCCAAGACCTACGCGGTCGAGAAGTATCTGCCGGTCGGCCAGCGGGTCTGGCAGCTGGCCTTCACGCCTGACCAGAAGCAGCTCTTCACCACGAACGGCACCTCCAACGACGTCTCGGTGATCGACGTGGCCGCCGAGAAGGTGGTGAAGAGCATCCCAGTCGGGCTCCTTCCTTGGGGCGTAGCGATCTCGCCGAACTGATCCGCGCGACCTCCGGGCGCCGAGCGAGGACGGCCGCGCGCGACGCGGTCCTAGGGTGGAACACGATATGACACGCATGATTCGAACGGCGGCCCTCGGCCTGGCAGGGCTGCTCGCCGCGGCACCGGCCAGTGCCCTCGACCTGACCAAGAAGCGGGAGAACCTGCCCGACCTCGTCCTGGGCGACGATCAGGGCAACGACTTCGTGGTCGAGAACAAGGACATCACGCTGGAATCCGGCAAGGCCTACCGGCTACGGATCGTCGCCAAGGGGCGCCAGGAATACAAATTCTACGCGCCGGAGTTCTTCCGCTACATCTGGTTCAACCAGATCGTGATCGAGCACAAGGAGATCCACGGCGGCGGCCCACCCGATCACCTGGAGTTCGACGATCCCGGCGAGATCGCCATCGAGTTCGTCGCGATCAAGCCCGGCACCTACACGTGGTCGGTGCACGGCCTGGAGTCCAAGGGCATGACCGGCACGCTGACGGTGAAGTGATGCGCATCCTCCTCCTCTCCGCCTGCCTCCTCGCCGCCGGCCCGGCCCTCGCGGCCGACGACGCCGCGTCCTGCGCCGAGGGCATCACGATGATCCGCAACGCCCTCGCCCTGAACCCGCCCGAGACGGCGGTGCCGAAGCTCAAGAAGGCCCTGCGGGTGGCCGAGCGGGAGCAGAAGGAGGGCGAGTTCGACGAGTGCCTCGACGCCGTCTCCGACGCCCGGAAGGTCCTGGGCCGATGAGCGCGACCGAGCCGGCGGCCCTCCTGATCGAGCATGTCGGCCACAAGTTCGGCGCCCGCGCCGCGCTGGACGACGTCTCGATCACGGTGGAGCGTGGCCACTTCGCCGCGCTGCTGGGGCCGAACGGCGCCGGCAAGACGACGCTGTTCTCGGTTATCACCCGGCTCTACAACAACCAGACCGGGCGGGTCTCGATCTTCGGCCACGCCCTGGATCGCGAGCCGTCCCGGGCGCTGGCGCGGCTCGGCGTCGTGTTCCAGGCCCGCACCCTCGACACCGACCTGACGGTCGAGCAGAACCTCCTCTACCACGCGAGCCTGCACGGCATCGCCCGCGGCGCCGCCAAGGTCCGTGTGGGCGAGCTGCTCGACCGCGTCGGACTCGCGGACCGGCGCCACGACAAGGTGCGCACACTCTCGGGTGGCCAGTCGCGCCGGATCGAGATCGCCCGCTCCCTGATCCACCGCCCCGACCTGCTGCTCCTCGACGAGCCCACCGTCGGCCTCGACCTAGAATCCCGGGCCGACATCGTGGCGATCGTCCGCGCCCTGGTGCGCGAGGAGGGGTTGTCGGTGCTCTGGGCGACCCACATCTTCGAGGAGATCGCGGACGACGACGACGCCGTGGTGCTGCACCGGGGCCGGATCGTCGCCCGAGGCCGGGCCGGCGGGATCGGCAGGCCCGGCGAGGCGCTCGCCGACGCGTTCCGCCGCCTGGTCGCCGAGCCGGGGAGGGCGGCGGCATGACGAACCCGACGCCCCTCGCCACCCGGATCGGCCCCGCCCCGCCGCGCGGACAGGCCGCGCGGATCGGCCGCCTCGACGCGGTCGGCTACCTGATCTGCCTCGGCGGCATCGTCCGCCGCGAGCTGCTGCGCTTCTTCAATCAGAAGGAGCGGTTCTTCTCGGCGCTGGTCCGGCCGCTGGTCTGGCTGTTCATCTTCGCGGCCGGCTTCCGCAACACGCTCGGCGTGTCCATCGAGCCGCCCTACCAGACCTACGTGCTCTACGAGGTCTACGTGGTCCCGGGCCTCGCCGTGATGATCCAGCTGTTCAACGGCATGCAATCGTCGCTGTCCATGGTCTACGACCGCGAGGTCGGCTCGATGAAGGTGCTGCTCACCTCGCCCTATCCGCGATGGCTGCTCCTGCTCGCCAAGCTGATCGCCGGCGTCGCCGTCTCGATTGTGCAGGCCTACGCGTTCCTGGCCGTGGCGTATTTCTGGGAGAGCGACATCCCGTGGCTGGGCTACCTCGCGGCGCTGCCGGCCTTCCTGGCCACGGGGCTGATGCTGGGAGCGATCGGGCTGTTCCTGTCCTCGCTGGTTCGCCAGCTCGAGAACTTCGCCAGCGTGATGAACTTCGTGATCTTCCCGATGTTCTTCGCCTCGTCGGCCCTCTACCCCCTGTGGCGGATCCGGGAATCCTCCGAGACTCTCTACTGGATCTGCGAGCTGAACCCGTTCAGCCACGCGGTCCAGCTCGTCCGCTTCGCCCTCTACCTTCAGTTTGAGCCGGTCGCCTGCGCCGTTGTGGTGGGCGTGGGGCTCGCTTTCTTCGGCATGGCGGTGGTCGCCTACGACCCCGGCCGCGGCATCATGGCCCGGCGCGGCGGCCCGGCCGGCGACAACACTTGATGGAGTCCGCCCGATGAACGTCCTCCTGACCCGCATCGTCGGCCCGGCGCTGGGGCTCGCGATCCTCGCCGGTCCCGCCCTGGCGCAGCCGAAGCAGGATCCGGATTGGCCCTGCGTCCAGCGCAAGGTCGCCACACTCAGCCCCGGCCAATTCTGGACCGGCCCCGACGTGGAGGCCGCCGGCGACTGGGGCAGCGACAACGACGCCGCCGTCCTGGCGCAGAAGATCGCGTCGCGCCGCACCGACCTCTCGCAGGTCGGCCCGCTTCTCGACACGTTCGCGGAGAAGTTCGGCTCCGACAAGGACGCGAAGGACAAGGCCCTGACCCGCGTCTACGCCGGCGTGTTCGAGGTGCTGAACGGCGAGCGCAACAAGGTGGTGGGTGGCATCGCGCGCTACGCGCAGGGCCAGCGCCGGATGGCCGAGCGAATCCGCGACGAGGCCGACAAGATCAGTCAGGTGAAGGACGCGCCGAGCGCCTCCGACGCCACGGAACTCCCGAAGGACCAGTCCGAGCTGGAGACGAAGTTCGCCTGGGATCGCCGGATCTTTCAGGAGCGGAGCCAGTCGCTGACCTATGTCTGCGAGGTTCCGCAGCTGCTCGAGCAGCGGCTCGGTGAGATCGCGCGCCTGATTCAGGCGCGGCTCTGACCCCACGCCAGCGATCATTGCCAAACTATCCCGGGCAGATTGCCGAAATATCCTTAAGTGCCTGAAATCTTTACCGAAACTGTTGCTGTTTAACCACGTGGCGGCGGCTTCGGTCGGCGCGGCCCGGAAATGAGGCCGAAACGCGTCTCACGTGTTCTTGAACCAATTGTGCGCGTTCCCGGCACCCGCCAAGAAAGACCCAAGCTCGGCAGTCACGAGCACGTGTTTGGGTTTGAGGGGGTTGGGGATGTCACTTCGGGCGCTTCGGAGCAGCCTGGTCGCGTCGGCATCGATTCTCGCCGGGACGGTTCTCCCGACGGCGGTGCAGGCTCAGCAATCGGTCACGCTCGGCGAGATCAGCGTCGTCTCGACGTCGCCGGTTGGGTCCGGCGGCGGAAATTCGAGCCAGGCGCAGATCTTCAACGGTCCCGGACCGGTGCCGCCGGCCGGCTCCCTGGGACCGAGCACCGGCGTGCGGCTGCGCGGCTCCGAGCAGCCGCTCTACAAGATCCCCAGCACCGTCGAATCGGTCACGGCGAGCGATATCACGATCGATCGCGCCAGCGACAACCTGACCACGACGCTGGCCCGCCGCACGCCCGGCATCAACGTCTCGGACTCGCAGGGCAACAACAACCGCGTCGACATCACCTACCGCGGCTTCACGGCCTCGCCCGTGCAGGGCGTGCCGCAGGGCCTCGCCGTGTATCAGAACGGCGTGCGCATCAACGAGGCCTTCGGCGACATCGTCAACTTCGACCTGATCCCGCCGCAGGCAATCCAGCGCATCGACGTGGTCACCGGCAACCCGGTCTTCGGCCTCAACGCGCTCGGCGGCGCGGTCAACATCCAGATGAAGAACGGCTTCACCTGGCAGGGCACCGAGATCTCGGCCTGGGGCGGCTCGGACGCGCGCACCGCCGGCTATCTCGAGTACGGCAAGGTCTCCGGCCCGTGGAGCTTCTACTTCACCGGCGACGGCCTGAACGACCGCGGCTGGCGCTACGAGAGCCCGAGCACGATCGGCCGCCTATACGGTGACATCGGCTACCGCTCGCAGGATGCGGAGTTCCACCTGATCGGGCTCGCCGCCCGCAGCTTCTTCGGCGCGGCCGCGGCCACGCCGGTGGACTTCACCCACCGCGACCCGCGGGCGATCTTCACCTTCCCGCAGACCACCACCACCGAGGTCGGCACGCTCCAGCTGACCGGCCGGGTCGACATCTCGCCGACCTGGGATCTCGCCGGCAACGCCTATTTCCGCCGCTTCAGCCAGACCTACGTCGACGGCAACGACGGCAACTTCGAGAACTGCAGCACGCGCTCCAGCTTCCGCGGCAACCTCTGCTTCGAGGATGACGGCTTCAGCCCGGCCGCCGGTCAGTCGCAGCTCGCCTTCCGCAACCAATTCCTGATCCTGGGCCAGCAGAACCAGCGCATCCCGTTCCGGGCGGGCATCCCGTACGGCACGCTGGACACGACCCGGACGGAAGCCACCGGCTTCGGCGGCTCGCTCCAGGCCGCCAATCGCGACCGGATCTTCGGCCTGTCCAACACCTTCGTGGTCGGCGGCAGCATCGACGCGGCCAATTACGGCTTCAAGTCGTCCAGCACGCTCGGCGTCATCAACCCGGATCTGTCGATCACGACCAACCCGAGCAACCCGTTCTACGGCAACGTCCCGGGCCTCGGCACGCCGCAGCTGCGGACCGCCGGCGCGCTCGGCATCGCGCCGAGCTCGGTCAACGGCTCCAACCTCTACATGGGCCTCTACACCCTCGACACGCTCGACGTGACCGACCGGCTGTCGCTGACCGCCGGCGCCCGGCTCAACTTCGCGCGCATCCAGAGCGAGGACCTGACCGGCTTCTCGCCGGACGTGACCGGCACGCACTACTTCAACAAGATCAACCCGGTCGCCGGCCTGACCTACCGGTTCTTCGACGCGCTGAACCTCTACGGCAGCTACTCGGAGTCGAACCGCGCCCCGACCCCGCTGGAGCTGGCCTGCGCCAACCCGGACCGGCCGTGCCTGCTGCCGAACTCGCTGGTGGCCGACCCGCCGCTCAAGCAGGTCACCGGGCGGACCTACGAGGTCGGCTTCCGCGGCCAGCTGCCGAACACCTATGACGGCGGCATCATCACCTACAAGATCGGCGCCTTCCGCACCGATCTCGCCAACGACATCCTGTCGCTGGCCACTCCCGGCAACACCGCCCGCGCCTACTTCGTCAACGTGCCGTCGACGCAGCGGCAGGGCATCGAGGTCGGCGGCGAGTACACGGCCGATTACCTGCGGGTCTACGCCAACTACGCGCTGGTCGACGCGACCTTCCAGTTCAACGGCACCCTGTCGTCGCCCAACAACCCGCTCGCGGATGACGGCGCGATCCAGGTCCGCAAGGGCAACGTCGTGCCGCTGGTGCCGACCCACCAGATCAAGGCCGGGTTCGACTACTTCGTCACGCCCAACTGGCAGTTCGGCCTCTACCTCCAGGCCTTCTCGTCGTCCTACTTCCGCGGCGACGAGTCGAACCTGAACCGTAAGCTGCCGCCCTACTACGTTCTGAACTTCCAGACGAAGTATCAGGTGACGAAGAATCTCGAGGTCTTCGGCCTCATCACCAACCTGACCAACAACCGCTACACCACGTTCGGCACCTACGCCGAGCCGGGCGCGGTGGCGGGCAACCTGCGGATCAGCGATCCGCGGACCACGACCCTGGCGCAGCCCTTCTCGGTCTACGCCGGCATCCGCTATGCCTTCGGCGCCGATCCGGTGCCGATGTCGCCGGAGCCGATCATCCGGAAGTACTGATCCGTCAGCGGCGTCGAGAGGCGGGCGCCTCCCGCGGCCAAAAGGCCGCGCGGGGCGCCCGTCGCGTTTCCGCGCTACCGCATGCGGCCTCCTGTCTCGGGAACGGGCCCGTTCGCCCGGCGTCTCCCCGGTAGCCGCACCGGCGCATTACCGTCCGCTCATGCATGAGGGGTCGGCGCCGGCCGCATCCCGACACCGTGGAGCCTCGTCCCGATGATCATGCGTTTCGCCGTTGCAGCCCTGGCCCTGGCGGCCGCGACGCCAGCCCTGGCGACCCCGTGCGCCGACGAGGTCGACACGCTGCAGCGGCGGCTGGACAGCGCCGGCGCGGCCTCGGTGACCGGCACGACGCCGCCCGGCGGCACCACGTCCTCGAACTCGCCCAAGGCGCTCGACACGCCGCCGGCGCTCACCAAGTCGGACGCCGCCGTGAAGCCCACCGCCGCGGGCGTCGAGGAAGCCAAGAAGCTGGTCGCGCAGGCGCGCCAGCAGGACAAGGGCGGCGACTCCCAGGGCTGCCGCGACACGATCCTGAAGGCCAAGGAGAAGGCCGGCGCGCTGCCGTAGCGCGCTTCCGGCCGGCACCGCTCCCGTGCCGGCCCTTCCCCTCAGTAGGCGTTCTCAGTCTTGAACAGCGCGAACGGCGTGGTCAGCAGGATCTGCAGATCGAGCAGCACCGACCAGTTCTCAATGTAGTAGAGGTCGTGCTCGACGCGCCGCTGCAGCTTCTCTGAGGTGTCGGTCTCGCCGCGCCAGCCGTTGACCTGCGCCCATCCGGTGATGCCGGGCTTCACCTTGTGGCGCGCGAAGTAGCCGTCGACCACTTGGTCGTAGAGCGTGTTGGCGGCTTTGGCCTGCAACGCGTGCGGGCGCGGGCCGACCAGCGACAGGTCGCCCTTGAGCACGTTGAACAGCTGCGGCAGCTCGTCGAGCGAGGTCTTCCGGATGAAGCGCCCGACCGGCGTGACCCGGGGATCGCCCCGTGTCACCATCTTGGCCGCGCCGGCGTCGCACTGATCCACGTACATCGAGCGGAACTTGTAGACCTCGATCAGCTCGTTGTTAAACCCAAGGCGCTTCTGCCGGAACAGCACCGGCCCGCGCGATGTCAGCCGGACCGCGAGGGCGATGACCAGCATGAGCGGCGATAGCGCCAGCAGCATCATCAGGCCGACGCAGCGGTCGAACAGCGCCTTCACCACGACGTCCCAGTCGGCGATCGGACGGTCGAACACGTCCAGCACCGGGACGGAGCCCAGATACGAGTAGCTGCGCGGGCGCAGGCGCAGCTTTGCGGCGTGCGCCGAGAGACGGATGTCGATCGGCAGGACCCAGAGCTTGGCGAGCATCTGGAGGATCCGGGCCTCCGCGGTGATCGGGATCGTGAAGACGATCAGGTCGAGCCGGGCGTGCCGCGCGTAGGCGACGAGGTCGTCGACGTTGCCGAGCTTCGGGTGCCCCGCCACCACGTCCGAAGAGCGATCGGCATTGCGGTCGTCGAACACCCCGACGATGCGGATGCCGCTCTCGCTCTGCGTCTCCAGGGCGGCGATCAGGTCCTCCGCGGGCTGCCCGCCGCCCACGATCGCGGTGCGCCGGTCGAACCGTCCTGCCCGGGTCTGGGCATCGATGATGCGGAACAGGACGAAGCGGCCGACCAGCAGCATCGCGAGGCCGGTGCCGAAGAAGGTCGCGAGCCAGAGGCGCGAGTAGTGGTCGGCGACCTTGGCCAGCACGAGGCCGGCGGCGACCATCAAGAATGTCATCGACCACGCCGCGATCAGCCGGACGGCGGTCTTGAAGAAGCTCCGGAAGGCAGCGACCCGGTAGCCGCCGGACGCCTGGATCAGCGTCACGGTGATCACCGCGATCATGCCGATCGCGCCCGCGTAGGTCAGTCCGAACGGGACGCGGCCGCGGAGCATCAGCACGTGCAGCAGTGCGCCCAAGCCGAAGATGAGCGCGCATTCCAGCCCGCGCACCAGACCGGCCACCACGACGGGCGAGATCGCCGTCGGGCCGGGGACGGCGGTCTCGGCGAGGGGCACGCTGCCCGCGGCCGGGGTCGAGGAAGCCTCCATCGGGACGGCGGCCTCGAGAAGATCGCGAATGTCGAACGCGCTCATCGATCGGCTCCCCCCGAGCCTTGCGGTCGCTGCCTCGGCGAAACCCTGGCACGGGGCGTTGTGGGAACATTTAAGAGCGCGGGCGCCGCCGCCTTTTCCACCGCGGCGCACAGGCCCCCGTTCCTCTTGCTGCTGGTCTCGTCGTCAGGCGGTCCGGGCCCCGGCGATCGCGCGCGGTGCGGGATCGCGGCGCTCCGCGCGGGCCTCGAAGGCCGCGGCGTAGCCGGAGATCACCTCGCTGCCCATGCGTTCCAGCGAGAAGCGCTGCCGGATCGAGGCGCTCAGACTCTGCGTCCGCTCGGCCAGGGCCTCCGGCGCGGCGTCGAGGACCCGTCGGATCCCCTCCACGAGCGCCGCTGGGTCGCGCGACGGCACGAGGTCGCGCGCGGCCGCGCCGAAGATCTCCGGGATTCCGCCGACCCGGGTGGCGACCAGGGGCTGCGCCGCCGCGGCAGCTTCCAGCACGACGTAGGGCAGCGACTCCGCGAGCGACGGGACGACGAGGATCCGCCCGCGGGCGAGCACGGAGCGGATCGCCTGCGGCGGCTCGAACGCCACCGCGTCGGCGAGGCCGAGCCGCGCCACGGTGTCGCGAAGGATCTCGGCATCCGGTCCCGACCCGACGAGGAGCAGGCGCAGCGCCCGGCCCTCGGCCCGCAGCCGGACCAGGGCCTCGAGCAGGTAGGGCAGGCCCTTGGCCTCCCGCAGCTCGCCGACGTAGAGCAGGTCGAAAGGCTCGGCGACGCGGTCCAGCGGCGCGAACTCGGCCTCGGCGATGCCGTTGTGCACGATCCGCGTCACGCGCTCGGGACCGCCGACGAAGCTCCGATGGCGGCCGGCGACGTACTCGCTCTCGAACAGGAACGCGTCGGTGCGGCGGGCGAGCACCGCCTCGGCACCCATGTAGAGGCGGTGCAGCGGGCTGCCCGGCCGGTAATTGTAGCTGCCGCCGTGCGGCGTGTAGGCGCGGATCGCCGGACCTGCCGCGGCGAGCCGGGCATAGGCGCCGCCCTTGGCGCCGTGTCCGTGCAGGACCTCCGCGCAGACCTCCGCGGCCCTCTGCGCCACGGCCCGGAGGCAGGACCAGTCCGACGGATGCGGATTGCGGCGCATCGGCAGCCGGACAAGGCCGAGGTCCAGGCAGGGCACCAGGTCCGCCAGGGCGCCCGCAGCGCGGTCGCCGCCGGTGCTGGAATCACAGACGAGACCGACATGGTGCCCCGCGGCCGCCTGGAGGCGAGCGAGATCCATGACGTGCCGGAACAAGCCGCCCACCGGCGCGCGGAACACGTGCAGGATCCGGTAACGCTGAGCGATGCCAGAGTCGTTCGTCTTCGGGACCACGGTCCAGCTCCCGGGAATATCAGTCCCCAGGTTGTGATGCATCCGTGGTCGCAGGAAACTTAAAGCAGGTCGCCGCGTCTCGACCTTTCCATCAGGACGGTAACCGGAGTTTTACGCGCACGGTCGCAATCGATCCCAACGCTACGTCATCGGCGAGCCGTTCAGGCTGGCCCAGATCGTCCCGTAGTGGCAGGCGGTGGCGGCGAGGACGAAGCCGTGCCAGATCGCGTTCTGGAAGGGCAGGGTCCGCCAGATGTGGAACACGACGCCGATCGAATAGAGCGCTCCGCCCATTCCTAAGAGCCACAGGGCGGTGGGCTGGAGCGCCGCGATCACTGATTCGTAGGCGAACAACCCGCTCCAGCCGAGCAACAGGTAGAGCCCGATCGACAGGCGGTCGAACCGGCCCGGCAGAAACAGCTTCACGGCGATCCCGATGAGGGCCACAACCCAGATCATCGCCAGGAGCGCGTACGCCCGCGGGCCCGACCCGACGAGGGCCACCAGCGGCGTGTAGGTCCCGGCGATCATCAGGTAGATCAGCGCGTGATCGGCGCGGCGCAGGAGCCATTTGCGCGGGCTCACAGGGTAGAGATTGTAGACGGCCGAGACGCCGAGCATCAGGACGAGGGCCGTGGCGTACACGACAACGGCCGCACGTTCGCCGAGCCCGAGATGCGCCGTGACCGCGGTCGCCACCAGGGCCACGGCACCGGCGAGGCCGAACACCACGCCGAGACCATGGATCACGCCATCCGCCATGATCTCCCGCGGCGTGTAGTGCCAGGTCAGGGAGAGCGGTCGACCATCCTCCGCGAGAGACATCTTGAAGCCTCCTGCCACGCGTGCAGCTTAAAGCTTGAGAAGTCTTAGTCGTTCCATGTGCAGATTGCTGATGGGGAGTTATCCCAAGGTTCCACTGAAAGCGGTAAAAGTCTCGTGCGGCGCAGCAAGGTCGCTGCACCGCACGAGAGCCTAGATGCGGCCGGCGGTGAGCCCCTCGAAGCCCAGCGGCGGCTCGGCGGCTGCGGGCTCGACCAGGCCGGATCCCCGGCTGAGGCGGGCATGGACGGTGGCCATCGTGAGCACCGCCATGGCGAGCACCTGATGCGCGAGCGCCGCCCAGAGCGGCACGGCGAGGAGCAGCGTCGCGATCCCAAGCGCCATCTGGGCGAGGACGAGGATGACGACCCCCGTTGCCCGCCCAGCCGCGCTCTTCGGGCCGGTGAGCCAGGCGTCGACGGCGTGCAGCACCGCCACGACGAAGACGAGGTAGGCCGTCACCCGGTGGTCGAACTGAACCAAGGCGTGGTTGTCGATGAAATTCTCGATCCACGGCCGGATCGCGAACAGGCTGTCCAGCGGCGGGACGAGATGGCCGTCCATGGTCGGCCACGTGTTGTAGACGAGGCCGGCATGCGAGCCGGCAACGAGGCCACCGAGGAAGATCTGCACCAGGACGAGGATCGGCAGCAGCAGGGCGGTCGCCCGCAGGCGCGCCGGGGCCGGCGCCAGGACGCCGGGGCGCTGGCCCGCGGCCAGCCAGACCAGCCCGGCCAGGATCAGGCTCGCGGTGGTGAGGTGCAGGGCGAGCTTGAGCGGCGCCACGGCCGTCATGCCTGGCTGGAGGCCTGAGGCGACCATGATCCAGCCGATGGCGCCCTGGAGGCCGCCGAGCGCGCCGAGACCGAGCAGGCCGAGGCCGAGCCGCCGGCTGATCCGGCCCTGCCACCAGAACACGATTAGCGGCAGGAAGAACACGAGGCCGATCACCCGGCCGAGCAGGCGATGGCCCCATTCCCATCCGTACAGCACCTTGAAGGCGGACAATCCCATCCCCTGGTTGAGGATGTTGTATTGCGGCGTGTCCCTGTACTTGGCGAACTCGGCCGCCCAGTCTGCCTCCGTCAGCGGCGGGATCGCGCCCGTGACGGGGCGCCACTCGGTGATCGACAGGCCGGACCCGGTCAGCCGCGTCGCACCGCCGACCGCCACCATGGCGACCACCAGGGCCGCGACCGCGTAGAGCCAGGTTCGCACCGCCCCCAACCGCCGGTCGCCCGCGCCGCTCATATCCATACACGTCCCTTCCGCGGATGCCGGGATGCCCCCCGCAGTGCCCGGGTTAGGGGATGTCCGAGCGCCCATCAACGGCGCCGGCGCCGCAGCCCGCGTCAGCGGGCGCGTTGCCAACCGGGTTCTAGGACGGTAGCCGTCGCCCGTCCGAGCCCGCGGCGCCGCCCGCGGGACCAGGAGCACTGTTCGAAGGCACGGTCCAGGAACACAGCAATGCGCCGCCGCACCCGGACCCTGATCGGCACCCTCGCCATCCTGGTCTTCGTCTGCCTCTACGGGCCGCTGGCGATGACCCTGGCCGATAGCCGCATCTCGGAGACACCGGCGGCGGTGCAGGCGGTGATCTACTCGATCCTCGGCATCGCGTGGATCTTCCCACTGATGCCGCTGATCCGGTGGATGGAGCGACCCGATCGCTGAGGCCAACCCTCGATTTTGCCGCACTCGGGGATCACAAGCCTGCCGTCGCCGCTCGAGACCCCCTCCGTGCACCGCCCGACTCTCTGCCTCAAGCCGCTGGCCGCTCTCGTCGTGCTGCTCGCGCCCCTGCCGGCCCTGGCGCAGGGGACACCGCGCTCCATCGGTGAATGCGAGCGTCTCAAGAACGACCTCGCCTACAACCAGTGTCTCGCGATGTTCGGACCGGCGGCCAAGAACGTCGCCGGGGGCTACGCCTCGGCCGATACGGCGGTCGCCATGGCGGCGACGCCCGCGGCGGCCATGGCCGAGCCGATCCCGCAGGTGGAGGAGACGGTCGAGGCCAGCACCAGCCGGCGTCGACGCTACCGGTCCGTGCGCGGCCGTCAATACGCCTCGTTCTCGACCGGCTACCGCCACCGGCGTCGGCGTTAGCGGCCACCGGCCCGCGTCACTGCACTAACGGCGATCCGGAGCTTCGAGCGCCTCGAGGACCCGCGTACCCTGAACCGAACCGTCGCCTGGCCAGACGTTCCAGTCGGCGACCTGATCGAGAGCCTCGGCGAGGCGGCGCTTGTAGACGTGGCGCGGCACTTCCTCGGCACCGAACTGCGACAGGTGGTCGGTGACGAACTGGGTATCGGCGAGCCGGTAGCGCCCGGCGCGCAGGCGGGCCATCAGGTGGACGAGGGCGACCTTCGAGGCGTCGCGGACCTCGTGGAACATGCTCTCGCCGAAGAAGGCCGCCCCCAGCGAGACGCCGTACAGGCCGCCGACGAGCCGGCCGTCCGCGCCCGCGTAGACCTCGACCGTGTGGACGTGGCCGATATCGAACAGGGCGCCGTAGAGCTCGCGGATCCGCCCGTTGATCCAGGTGCGCTCGCTGTCCCGCCGGGGCGCCGCGCAGCCGTCGATCACCCCGTCGAAATCGGTGTCGCAGCGGACCACGAACTGGTCGGACCGGACCGTCCGGGCGAGGCGCCGGGGAACGCGGAACGTGTCGAGGGGCAGAACGCCGCGCGCCTTGGGTTCGACCCAGTAGAGCGTGGGATCGTCGGCATCCTCCGCCATCGGGAAGATGCCCGCCGCGTAGGCCTTCAGCAGGATCTCAGGGGTGATGTCCACGCGGGCGGTGTCGTGCATGCCGTGAATGTCGCGCGCGGACGGCGCGAAGACCAGATCCCGCGCGCGCCGCGCTCGCCGCAGCCCCGCCCAGGTCCGGTCAGGCTTTCATGCCGCCGTCTTCCAGGAAATGCTCCAGCCAGTGAATGTCGTAAAGGCCGTTCTGCACGTCCGGGTTGCGGACCAGCGTCCGGAAAAGCGGCAGCGTCGTGTCGATCCCGTCGATGACGAACTCGTCCAGGGCGCGCCGCAGCCGCATGAGGCACTCGTTGCGGGTCCGGCCGTGGACGATCAGCTTGCCGATCAGCGAATCGTAGTTCGGCGGGATCCGATAGCCCTGGAACGCGGCCGAATCGACGCGGACGCCGAGGCCGCCGGGGGTGTGGTAGTGGGTGATCTCACCGGGCGACGGCCGGAAGGTCTCCGGGTGCTCGGCGTTGATCCGGCACTCGATGGCGTGGCCCTCGACCTTGATGTCCGCCTGGCTCACCGAGAGCGGGCCGCCCGAGGCGACCTGGATCTGCTCGATGACGAGGTCGATCCCGGTGATCATCTCGGTGACCGGATGCTCGACTTGGATGCGGGTGTTCATCTCGATGAAGTAGAAGCGTCCGTCCTCGTAGAGGAACTCGATGGTTCCGGCGCCGAGGTAGCCGAGCTCCTTCATGGCGTTGGCGCAGATGCCGCCGATCTCGGCGCGCATCGACTCGTTGAGGGCCGGCGAACCGCCTTCCTCCCAGACCTTCTGGTGTCGGCGCTGGAGGGAGCAGTCGCGCTCGGCAAGGTGCACGGCGCCGCCGCGGCCGTCGCCGAGCACCTGCACCTCGATGTGCCGGGGCTTCTCCAGATATTTCTCGAGATAGACCGCGTCGTCGCCGAAGGCGGCCTTGGCCTCGGACTTGGCCATGCCGATCGCCTGCTCCAGCTCGGCCTCGGAGCGCGCCACCTTCATACCACGGCCGCCGCCGCCGGCCGCCGCCTTGACGAGCACGGGGTAGCCGATCCCGGCAGCTACGCGCTTGGCCGTGTCGATGTCGTCGACGCCACCCTCGGAGCCCGGCACGCACGGGATGCCGAGCTTCAGTGCCGTGCGCTTGGCCTCGATCTTGTCGCCCATGGTGCGGATGTGCTGCGCCTTGGGTCCGATGAAGCCGATCTGGTGATGGGCCAGAACCTCGGCGAAGCGGGCATTCTCCGACAGGAAGCCGTAGCCGGGATGCACGGCATCGGCCCCGGTGATCTCGCAGGCCGCGATGATCGACGGGATGTTGAGGTAGCTATCGCGGGCGGCCGGCGGCCCGATGCAGACGCTCTCGTCGGCGAGGCGCACGTGCATCGCGTCCGCGTCGGCGGTGGAGTGGACCGCCACGGTAGCGATCCCGAGCTCCTTCGCCGCCCGCAGGATGCGCAGGGCGATCTCGCCGCGGTTCGCGATCAGGATCTTGTCGAACATCGGACCCGTTAGGGCGTCCTGGCGATCCCGGACCGCGCAGGATGCTCTATCCTCTCGTGTTGCGGCGTCGTCCGGGACTGGGCGGCGGGCGCCCGGCGGACGTCCTAGGTGATGACGAGCAGGGCCTCGCCGAACTCGACCGGCTGACCGTCCTCGACGAAGATGGCGCTGATCGTGCCGGCGCGGGGCGCCACGATCTCGTTGAAGGTCTTCATCGCCTCGATCAGCAGCAGCTTGTCGCCGACCGCGACCGTCGAGCCGACATCCACGAAGGCCTTGGCGTCGGGCGAGGGGCGGAGATAGGCGGTCCCGACCATCGGCGAGGGCACGGTGCCGGGCTGCGCGCGGGCCGGCTCGGCCAGGGCGAGGGGAGACGACGCGGCGGGCGCGGAAACCGGAGGCGGGGCGACGGCCGCGAGCGGCGCGGGCGCCGCAACCTGCACGCTCACGGGCTCCAGCCGCCGCGCCACGCGGATGCGCAGGTCGCCCTTCTCGACCTCGATCTCGGACAGGCCGGTCTCGGTCACGAGGTTGGCGAGCTCGCGCACGAGTTCGGGATCGATGGCGTCGTTCTTTGGCATCCGGCCTACTTCGTCTCGCGGCACGTCGGTGCGTCCATCCGGGCTCGGCCCTGGACCCCACCGCGGCCCTGCGGCTGGCGGCTCTTAGACGAAGGCGCCCCGGCGCGACAAGGCTGCGCGGACCGCCTTCGGGGTTCCTCGGCCCGATCCGTCAGCTCAGCAGGAGGCGTGGCCGCACTGGCGCACGTCGGCGATGGTCTTGCGCATCGGCTCGACGCCGACGGCGCCCGGGATCACCTCGTCGCCGATGATGAAAGCCGGCGTGCCCGACAGGCCCAGGCGGTCGCCGAGGCCGCGGTTCTCGCTGAGCGCTGCCTTCACCTCGGGGGAGGCCATGTCCTTCTGCAGCTTGGCCGTGTCGACGCCCATGTCCTTGGCGACCTGAATCGCGCGGGCGCCGTTCACCCGGCCCTTGGTCTCCAGAAGCTTCTGATGAAACTCGAACAGCTTGTCGCCCTTCAGCTGCTGGCGCACCGCGACGGCGACCTGGCTGGCCTCCAGCGATTCCGGGCCGAGGACCGGGAAGTCCTTGATGACCACCCGCAGCTTCGGGTCGGATTTGATCAGCGCCTGGATGTCGCCCAGGGCCTTACGGCAGTAGCCGCAATTGTAATCGAAGAACTCGACCAGCGTGACGTCGCCCGACGGGTTGCCGGCAACGACGTCGTGGGGACCGTTGTGGAGAGCCTCGCGCGACTCCTTGAGGGCGGCGGCCTGGGCCAGGCGTTGCGTCTCGGCCTGCTGCTTCTCGGCCTCGGCGAGGGCCTCCTGGAGCACCTCGGGATGCTTGATCAGGTAGTCCTTGACGATCGCCTCGATGCCGGCGCGCTGCGCGTCGGTGAACGGCGCGGCGGGGGGCGTCGCGGTCTGCGCGAGGGCCGGGACGGCGACGAGGCCGAGCGCCAGGACCAGCGCGGGCAGGGGGCGGATAAAGGGCATAGATCCTCGCTTGCGCGGCGGGGCGGCCCGCGCGTGGCGCGAGCGGTAGGGGCTGGGTTAGGCGTTTTCGCGGCGTCCGGTCAATTCCCGCGGCGAGGGCGGCGTGCGCCGCCGGCTTGAGGCGGGAAGGGGGAGCGTCTAACCCCCGGAGGCTCCAGCGTCGTCCGGCTCAGAGCAGACCCCATGATCCCGATCTCCCGGCGCGCCGCCGCCGTCCAGCCGTTCCTCGCGATGGATGTCATGGCCGCCGCCGCCGCCAAGGCGCGGGCCGGCAGCGACGTGGTGCGGATGGAGGTCGGCCAGCCGTCGGCGCCGGCGCCCCGGGCGGTCATCGCGGCCGCGCAGGGGGCGCTCGCGGCCGGCCGCGTGCCCTACACCGAGGCCCTGGGCCTGCCGTCCCTGCGCGCCCGCATCGCCCGGGACTACGCGGAGCGGCACGGCGTCGCGGTGAGCCCGGAGCGCGTGGTGATCACCACCGGATCCTCGGCCGGCTTCATCCTCGCCTTCATGAGCCTGTTCGACTCCGGCGCCCGGGTCGCCGTCCCGCAGCCCGGCTATCCCGCCTATCGCAGCATCCTGGCCGCCCTCGACCTCGTGCCGGCGCCGATGGTGCTGCGCGCCGAGGACCGCTTCGCGCCGACCGCCGCCCTGCTGCGCGAGACCCACGCCCGCGCGCCAGTCTCCGGGGCACTGGTGATGAGCCCGGCGAATCCCTCCGGCACAGTCATCACGGAGGGCGCCCTGCAGGATCTCTGCGCGGCGGCGCGCGGCCTCGGCCTGCCGCTGATCTCCGACGAGATCTATCACGGCCTCAGCTACGGCGAGCCCACCGTCACGGCCCTGCGCTTCGACCCCGACGCGGTCGTGATCAACTCGTTCTCGAAGTACCACTGCATGACCGGCTGGCGCGTCGGCTGGATGGTCGTGCCGGAGGCGCTGGTCCGCCCGATCGAGCGGCTGGCCCAGAACCTCTACATCTCCGCGCCGTACCTGTCGCAGGTCGGCGCCCTGGCAGCCTTCGACGCGACGGACGAACTCGACGCCGTTCGCGACGGCTACGCACGCAACCGCGCGATCCTCCTGGACGCGCTGCCGGCCCTCGGCCTCGGCCGCGTCCACCCGGCCGACGGCGCCTTCTACCTCTACGCGGACGTCTCGAACCTCACCAACGACGCTTCGGACTTCTGCCGGCGCATGCTCGACGAGGCGCACGTCGCGGCGACGCCGGGCCTCGATTTCGATCCGGACGTGGGCAACCACCACGTCCGCTTCTCCTTCGCGGGCTCGGAGACCGAGTGCCGCGAGGCGGCGCGGCGCCTGAAGGCGTGGCTGCGCTGACAGGTCAGGCCGCCGGCACGAGCGCGCCGACCGCCTCGACCAGCTCCGAGAAGTGTTCGATCACCCGGTCGGGCCCGAGCTCGGCGACCGGGCGGTCGGTGTAGCCGAAGGTGACCGCAACCACCGGGATCCCGGCGGCCTTGGCGGTGTCGATGTCGGTGCGGGAATCGCCCACCATCACCGCGCGGGCCGGATCGCCGTCGGCGCGGGCGATGGTGCCGGTCAGGTGGCGGGGGTCAGGCTTCGACTGCGGGAAGGTGTCCCGACCGCAGATCGCCGCGAAGCGGTGGCCGATGCCGAGGAGGCGCAGCAGCTCGACCGACTGCCCCTCGTACTTGTTGGTGCAGACCGCGAGCCGGAAACCCGCCGCCTCGAGGGCGTCGAGCGCCTCGACAACGCCCGGGAAGAGGTGGGACGTGTCGGCGAGGTGCGCCCCGTAATGAGCAATGAAGGCGTCGAACAGCCGGTCGTGGTCCTCCGGCGAGAGTGGCCGGCCCTCGGCCTCGAAACCCCGCCGGATCAGCGCCCGGGCGCCGGCGCCGATCAGCCCGCGCGCCTGCGAGAGGGGCAGCTCGGCCAATCCCTCGCGCTTCATCAGCACGTTGAGGGTGCCGATAAGGTCGCCCGCGGTCTCAGCGAGCGTCCCGTCCAGGTCGAACACGGCGATCGGGGGCTTGCGCGTCGATTCGGTAGACATGCCTGGGCGGTTCCGTGCTCGGCGGGATCTCGAAAGGCGTCGCTATCGGGGCTGGGCACCCGGGGCAAGCCGACCGGCGCAGCACGGTGGATGCGCGGATCGTCTCACCGGGCGCCCCAGACTCGCCCGAAAGCGCAGCGAAACGCAGCGCGTATCAGCCCCGGGACCCGCGATGAAACTCTTCCTGCCCCTCCTGGCCGCCTGCGCCGCGCTGCAAGCCCTGCCGGCGGCGGCGACCTCCTTCGAGTTCGTGCCCGCCCCGCAGACCGACCTGAACCGGATGTACCGGGTCGACAAGGTGACCGGCGAGGTGACCTCCTGCCAGTACGGCCTCCAGGAATCGGCGGGCGGCATCGGCCAGACGGTCTGCTTCGGATCGGGAGAGGGCGCCGGGCCGCAGACGCCGTCGGAATACGGGCTGGTGGCGAGCCGGCATACCCGCGAGGCCGGCGTCTTCCGGGTGAACTACCGCACCGGCGAGATGAGCATCTGTTTCGTGCTGGTGAAGAAGGAGCAGGTCGTCTGCACCCAGCAGGGCAAGCCGGGCGCCGAGGGCGCGTCCGACGCGCCGCTGACCGGTCCGGCCCCGGGTCGCGCGGGCGCCAGCGCCACCCCGACACAGGGCGGCCGTCCGTGACAAGGCCGTGCGGGCGGGGCGTTCCGGTCGGCCCGGTCCCGTGCTAGGGGCCGCCCGACGCCCACGGAAAGACCGGCTGCCCATGACCCGCGCTCCCTCGCTCCCCCTCGCCGACCGGGCCGTGTCCCGGTGAGTGGGCCGGACCTGCGGCGGGCCGCGGCCGCCCGCGCCCTCGACCTCGTCGAACCGGGCATGCGGCTCGGCCTCGGCACGGGCTCCACGGCGGCGGCCTTCGTGGCGCTCCTCGGCGAGCGCGTCCGCGCCGGCCTCGACATCGTCGGCGTCCCGACCTCCGAGGCCACGCGCGCGCAGGCCGAGGGCCTGGGCATCCGCCTCGCGACCCTGGACGAGCAGCCCGAGCTCGACCTGACCATCGACGGCGCCGACGAGGTCGACGACCGGCTGCGCCTGATCAAGGGCGGCGGCGCGGCACTCCTGCGCGAGAAGATCGTCGCCTGCGCGAGCCATCGCATGGTGGTGATCGCCGACGCGGCCAAGCACGTGGCGCGGCTGGGCGCCTTCCCGCTCCCGATCGAGGTCAATCCCTTCGGCCTCAAGGCCACGCACCGGGCCGTCGAGGCCGCAATCGCCGGGACCGGCTGCTCCGGCGAGGTCCGGCTGCGCGCCCTGACGGATGGCAAGCCCCTGGTCACCGACGGAGGCCATTACATCCTCGACGCGCGCCTCGGAGCGATTCCTGATCCGGAGGCCCTCGGCGCCGCCCTCTGGGCCGTGCCGGGCGTCGTCGAGCACGGTCTGTTCCTCGGCATCGCCGACGCCGCGATCCTGGCGGCGGCGCGGGACGGGCAGGCCGAGGTCACCGTTCTCGGCAGCCTCACCTGAGGCGCCGCCCTCCATCGCCGGCCATCCTCGCAAGAAAGTCCAGCATGTCCCGTCGCCTCACCGCCGTGCCAGGCCTCGCGCTCAGCCTCGCGCTCGGCCTCGCGCTCCCGGCGCTCCCCCACGCGGCGGTCGCGCAGCCGCAGAAGGCCGCGCAGGCCAAGCCGGCGGCGCAGCCGGCCGCCCCGGCTGCCGGCACCCCCGCGGCCAACAGCCCGGCCGCGGCCACCTACACGCCGGCCCACCTCGCCCTGGCCCGCGAGGTGATGCTCAGCTCCGGCATCGCCCGGTCGTTCGACTCGGTGCTGCCGGCCTTCGCCGACCAGATCCGCAAGCAGGCGGTCACCCGTCCCGAGCTGTCCAAGGACCTCGAGGAGGTCCTGGCCTCGCTGCAGCCGGAGATGGAGCTGCAGAAGCAGCGCATGATCGACATCGCGGCGCGCACCTACGCCTCGAAGTTCTCGGAAACCGAGTTGAAGGAGATCGCGACCTTCTTCCGCTCGCCCGCCGGCAAGCACTACGTCGAGGCGCAGCCGCAGCTCCTCGACGAGATGGTGCAGGAGATGCAGGACTGGACGCAGGACGTCTCCGAATACGTCATGGTCCGCGTCCGTGCCGAGATGGGCAAGCGCGGACACCAGATGCAGTGAGGGCAGCCGCTCCCGGGGGCGGATCGCCGTGAGAGGTCGTTCATGAGAGCGAGCGGCCGCATGTACGCGGCGGGCGGCGCGCTCCTCGCGGCCATGCCGCTCGCCATGGTGCTGGCTAACCGGTCGAGCCCGCTGATGGTCGGGCTGGCGGCGCTCGCCTTCCTGGCCGGACGATGGGCGGAGGACGCGTCCGCCCTGCGCCGCGCGCTGCTGTCCCCGCTGCGGACGCCGCTCGCCGGGGCGGCGCTCGCCTTCCTGGCCTGGGCGCTGGTCTCGCTGGCCTGGAGCCCGTTCCCGGCGGCCTCCCTGCGGGTGCTGGGCGAGTTCATCCCGACGCTGCTTGCCGCCTACCTCCTGGCCTGCCTCGCGCCCGGCCGGATCCCGGCCTTCGCGCCGCGGCTCGGCGCGATCGCGATCGCGCTGGCGGGACTCCTGATCGCCGTGGATCTCGCCTCGGATCTGGCCCTGGAGCGGGCCCTCGGGCGCCGGGTCGCGGCCTTCGTGCACAACCGGCCGGCCCTGACCCTCGACCTCGTGGCCGGCCCGCTGGCCCTCGTCCTCTGGAAGGACCGCGCCCGCGGCCTCGCCGCCGCGACCCTCGCCTTCGCGAGCCTCGGCGTGGTCCGCTCGATCAGCGGCGCCGCCCAGCTCGGCCTCCTGGCGGGCGCCGCGATGGCGACCCTCGCGCTTTCGCTGCCCAGACGGGTCGGCATAGGCCTCGCCGGACTCGGTCTCGGCCTCGCGCTGATCCTCGCCCCGGTCGAGGGCGACCTTCTCGCCCGCGCCATGCCGGAGGCCGCCCACGAGCGCCTCGTCCAGTCCTCGTCCCGGGCCCGAGTGGCGATCGCGCGCAGCTTCGGGGCCGCGGTGGCGGCCGATCCCTGGCGCGGCGCGGGCGTCGGCACCAGCGCGCGCTTCGCCGAGACGGCCGTCGCGCAGACGGTGCAGCCGGAGATGCGCGTCCTCCTCGGGGTCGGGCACCCGCACAACAGCTTCCTGCAGGTCTGGGCCGAGCTCGGCCTGCCCGGCGCGATCCTCGCGGCGCTGACCGCAATGCTGATGCTCGCCCGGATCGCGCGGCTGCCGCGACCGGACCGCGCGGCGGCGCTCGGCCTCGTGGCCTGCGCGGCTTCGATCGCCTTCGTCGAGCACAACGGCTGGGCCGCGTGGTGGACGGCGGGGCTCGGCGCTGCCATCACCTGGATGCGCGCGGCCCCTCGGGGCGGCGCGATCGTGAGATCCGAGCGGGACGGTCCGGCATGAGCGCGTTCGACGTCGACCTCTTCGTCATCGGCGGCGGGTCCGGGGGTGTCCGCGCGGCGCGGATCGCGGCCGGGTACGGCGCGCGGGTGATGCTGGCCGAGGAGTACCGGGTGGGCGGAACCTGCGTGATCCGCGGCTGCGTCCCGAAGAAGCTGATGGTCTATGCCGGCCGCTTCGCCGACGAATTCGAGGATGCCGCGGGCTTCGGGTGGACGGTGGAGAAGCCCCGCTTCGACTGGGGCACGCTCAAGGCGCGGCGCGACGCGGAGGTGACCCGGCTCGAAGGCATCTACGACACCAACCTGATCCGCGCCGGCGTCGAGATCGTACCCGAGCGGGCGGTGATCGAGGATCCCCACACGGTCCGCCTCGTCGCGTCCGGCCGCACCATCCGGGCCGAGCGGATCCTGGTGGCGGTCGGCGCGCACCCCGTGAAGGAGCCGGCGGTGTCGGGCATCGACTTGGCGATCACCTCCAACGAGGTGTTCGAGCTGGAGCGCCTGCCGGACCGGATCCTGGTGATCGGCGGCGGCTACATCGCGGTGGAGTTCGCCGGCGTCTTCGCGGCGCTCGGCAGCCGCACGACGCTGCTGCACCGGGGCGACAGGTTGCTGCGCGGGTTCGACGACGAGATCCGCGACGCTCTGGCCGAAGCCTACGCCCAGCGCATGGACCTGCGGCTCGGGCGCACGCTGCGGCGCATCGAGCGCCGGGACGGCGACCTCTGCGCGCAGCTCGACGACGGCGGCGAGATCCTGGTGGACGAGGTGCTCGTCGCCACGGGGCGGCGGCCGAACGTCGAGGGCCTCGGCCTCGACCGGGTCGGCATAGAGACCGACGCCGCCGGTGCGATCCCGGTCGACGCCTACTCGCAGACCAAGGTGCCGTCGATCTACGCGGTGGGCGACGTGACCAACCGCGCCAACCTGACGCCGGTGGCGATCCGCGAGGGTCACGCCTTCGCCGACACGGTCTACGGCGGCAAGCCGGCCTGCGTCGACCATCGCCTGATCCCGACCGCGGTGTTCTCGACCCCCGAGATCGGCGTCGTCGGCCACAACGAGGCGGCCGCCCGGGCGATCTACGGCAAGATCGACGTCTACAAGGCGCGCTTCCGCCCGATGAAGGCGACCCTGTCCGGCCGCGAGGAGCGGATCTTCATGAAGGTGCTGGTCGACTGCGCCAGCGACCGCGTGGTCGGCGTCCACATCTTCGGCCACGATGCCGGGGAGGTGATCCAGGCGGTGGGCATCGCCGTGACCATGGGCGCCACGAAGGCCGATTTCGACCGGACCATCGCGGTCCACCCGACAGCCGCCGAGGAGCTGGTGACCATGCGCGTCCCGGAGGTCACCAAGCACCCGGTCGGCGTCGGCTGAGGCCTGCGCCGCGGCCGGGGCTCGACGCGGTGCGCGACCGAGCCATATCAGGGTCATGGGCAAGCAGGGCACCGGCAAGGGACGACGCGAGGACGACGCGCACGCGCGGCGGCAGGCGATCATCGACGGCCTGCTGGAGGACGCCCTGCGGCCGGCCTTCCACCGGCCGCCGAGCCACGAGGCCCTCTCCCCGGACATCCGGCATGCGATCGACCGCCTCCTCGCCAAAGCTGAGGCGCAGCGCAGCCGCAACCTGACCTACGACGACCTGGAGGAGGCGCTGCCGCCCCGGGACGTCTCGGCCGAGGATCTGGAGGCGATCTTCTGGATTCTGGCCGAGCACGGGATCGAGGTCGAGGACGGCGAGGCCTGACCCGAGACCTGAATCCGGGACGCGCCTGCCCCCCGATTCACGCCACTCGCCAGTGTAGAGGAACCTCTCTATAAGCCGCGCTTCGCGCGTAGGCGCGATCGCACGAAGAGGTGCGCGGAGAGAGACCATGGGCGAGCGTTGGACACCGAAGAGCTGGAGACATCTGCCGATCGAGCAGGTCCCCACCTATCCGGACGCCGCCAGCCTCGGTGCCGTCGAGTCGCAGATCGCGAGCTTTCCGCCGCTGGTCTTTGCCGGCGAGGCCCGCAAGCTGAAGGCCGCGCTCGGGCGCGTCGCCGCGGGCCAGGCCTTCCTGCTCCAGGGCGGCGACTGCGCTGAGAGCTTCGACGAGCACTCTGCCGACAACATCCGCGACTTCTTCCGGGTGTTCCTGCAGATGGCGATGGTGCTGACCTTCGCGGGCGGTTCGCCCGTGGTGAAGGTCGGGCGCATCGCCGGGCAGTTCGCCAAGCCGCGCTCGTCGCCGACCGAGACCCTCGAGGGCGTGAGCCTGCCGAGCTACCGGGGCGACATCATCAACGGCATCGGCTTCACCGAGGAGTCGCGGGTGCCGGATCCGCGCCGCCAGCTCGAGGCGTACCGGCAATCGGCCGCGACGCTGAACCTGCTGCGCGCCTTCGCAACCGGCGGTTACGCGAACCTCGAGAATGCGCATCGCTGGATGCTGGGCTTCGTGAAGGATTCGCCGCAATCCTCGCGTTACCAGGACGTCGCCGGCCGCATGACCGACGCGCTCGACTTCATGCGGGCGATCGGCATCAATCCGGAGACCCATCCGGAGGTGCGGACCACCGACTTCTACACCAGTCACGAGGCCCTGCTGCTCGGCTACGAGGAGGCGCTGACCCGCGTCGATTCGACGACCGGCGACTGGTACGCGACCTCCGGCCACATGCTGTGGATCGGCGACCGGACCCGGCAGCCGGACCACGCCCACGTCGAGTACGCCCGCGGCATCAAGAACCCGATCGGCCTCAAGTGCGGCCCGTCCATGAAGGCGGAGGGCCTGATCCGGCTCATCGACCTGCTTAACCCGGAGAACGAGCCGGGGCGCCTCAGCCTGATCTGCCGCTTCGGCGCCGACAAGGTCGGCGACCACCTGCCGGCGCTGATCCGGGCGGTCGAGCGGGAAGGGCGCTCGGTCGTGTGGATCTGCGATCCGATGCACGGCAACACGATCCCGGCCGGCCGCTACAAGACCCGGCCGTTCGAGCGGGTGATGCAGGAGATCGAGGGCTTCTTCGGCGTCCACCGCGCCGAGGGCACCTTCGCGGGCGGGATCCACCTGGAGATGACCGGCAAGGACGTGACCGAGTGCACGGGCGGCGCCCGGGCCCTGACGGCGGACGACCTGCAGGACCGCTACCACACCTACTGCGACCCGCGTCTCAACGCGGAGCAGGCGCTGGAGGTGGCGTTCCGCACGGCCGAGCTGGTCAAGGCCGAGCGCAGCCACATCGAGCGCCCGCGCCTCGACGCGGCCGAGTAGGGCGGATCTCCGACCGGTCATCCGACCGGCCAACGACGCGCGCTGTCCCCTCGCGGGGGCGGCGCGCACCGCCGGACACCGCGATGGTCAGGCGATCGCCCGGAGCGTGCCGTTCCAGCGGCGGATGACCGAGGCGACCTCCGAGACGGGGACGGCGCGGCTGAACAGGTAGCCCTGGACCTCGTCGCAGCCCTCGGCGCGCAGATGCGCGAGTTGCGTCTCCGTCTCGACGCCCTCGGCGGTCGTCGTCATGCCGAGGCTGGCACCGAGCCCGATCACCGCCCGAACGATGAAATCGGTCCCGTCCTTCACGCACAGGTCGCGCACGAAGGACTGGTCGATCTTGATCTTGTCGAACGGGAAGGAGCGCAGGTAGCTGAGCGATGAGTAGCCGGTGCCGAAATCGTCCATCGCCACGCGCACGCCCAGCGCGCGCAGGCTATGCAGGATCGCCGTTGTCGCACCGGGATTGGCCACCAGGACCGTCTCGGTGATCTCCAGCTCCAGGCGCCGGCCCGGCAACCCGGTCCGCCGCAGCGCCTCGCGCACGGCGGTGACGAGACTCGCCGAGGTGAACTGCACGGCCGAGACGTTGACGGCGACCTTGAGCTCGTCCGGCCAGCGGGCGGCCTCCTCGCAGGCGCGGCGCAGCACCCACTCGCCGAGCGGCACGATCAGCCCGAGCTCCTCGGCGATCGGGATGAATTCGGCCGGCGAGACGGAGCCGCGGACCGCGTGGTTCCAGCGCAGCAGCGCCTCGAAGCCGCAGATCCGGTCCGTCTCGAGGCTGTAGATCGGCTGGTAGTAGACCTCGAACGCCTCCCGGGCGAGGGCGTCACGCAGGTCGCGCTCCATGATCCGCCGGGCCATGAGGCGGGCATCCATGGCCGGTTCGAAGAAGCGGAACGCTCCGCGCGCCTCGGCCTTGCCCCGGTCGAGGGCGACTTCGGCGTTCTTCAGGAGCTTGTCCGCGTCGGACCCGTCGCTCGGGGCGAGGGTGATGCCGATGGTGAGCCCGACGCAGATCGTGTGATGGGTCAGGCTGTAGGGCGCGCCGACGACCTCGATGATGCGCCGGGCGAGGATGGCGGCGTCCTCGGGCCGGTCGACGCCGCGCTGGACCACGATGAACTCGTCGGCTCCGAGGCGCGCGACGCAGTCGATCTCGCGCACGCAGGCGGTGAGCCGATTCGCGACCGCGACGAGCAGCTCGTCGCCGATCCCGTGGCCCAGGGTCTCGTTGACCGGCCGGAAATCGTCGAGGTCGATGGCGAAGACCGCGAAGCCCTGGTCGCGCCCGGCCTGCGCCACGGCCACGTCGATCTGCTGCCCCACAGCCACCCGGTTGGGCAGGCCGGTCAACAGGTCGTGATGCGCCAGGAAGGCGATGCGAGCCTCGGCCCGGCGGCGCTCCGTGACGTCCTCGTAGGTGGCCACGAAGCCGCCATCGGCGGCCTCGCGCCGGTCGATGGCGACGATGCGGCCGTTGCTCAGCTCCTGGAAATGCGTCTGCCAAACGCCGTTGCTGAAGGCGTCCCGCTGCTGGCGCAGCAGCGCTTCGAGATCGCAGCCGGGATGGTTGCCGGCCGCGAGACTGGCGCTCAGGACCTCAAGGGCCGTCATGCCGGGTACGACCGTGCCGGGCGGCAGGCCGTAGATCTCGCCGTAGCGCCGGTTGACCACCATCAACCGATGCTGCGCGTCGTACAGGCAGAGCCCCTGGGACATGGTGTCGAGGGCCGCATCGAGGCGCAGGTTGGTCCGGGTCAGGAAATGCGCCTGCTCCTTGAGCAGGCTGATATCGCTGCACACCGCGATGAAGCCGCCCTGCCGGGTCGCGGTGCGGCTCACCCGCAGCCAGCGGCCGTCGGCCAACCGGACGTCGCCGTCCCGGGCCAGGGCTCCGAAGCGATCCTCCGGGACATCCGAGCGGTAGTCCTGCGGCTCGTGCGCAACCTTCGTCAGCGACAGACCGGCCTCGATGGCAGCGTCGAGCCCGTCGAAGAAGCGCAGGGCCTGCGCGTTGGCCAGGGTGATCCGGCCGTCGGCATCGACCACGACGACGCCTTCCCGTGCTGTCTGCAGCGCGTCCGTCACCTGCGTCTCGGTGCCCCGGCGCTGGCTGCCCTCGCGGAGCGTGAGAGCCCGGATGGTCGACCGCATCGCCGCGACGGCGTTCAGCAGCCGGCTCAACCGGTCGCGGCCGCCGGTGGGGATCCGATCGTCGCGCTGGCCGCCCGCGATCCGTTCGGCCGCCTCGGCCGCCGCGCCGACCGATCCGCCGATGTGGCGGGTGAGCAGCCAGGCGATCAGCCCGCAGGCGATGATCACGAGGGCCGCCGCGATGGCGTGCCACCGGACGACGCCCCGCACGCGCTGCCGCGCAGCCTGTCGGAAGGTGAAGCCGTCGCCGGCCATGACGTTGATCAGGAGATCGATCTGGCCTTCGATTGCGTCGGCCTGCCGTTCGAGAGACGCCTTCTGATCCGGCCGCACCGTCACGGGATCGAAAGCGCGGCGCAGGCTCTCCCAGGACGCCACGCTGGTCTGGACGGCCTCGGCCGTCCGCGCCGCCCGCTCGGACTGGGCCCGCTCGGCCGCGATGGTGAGATCCTCGGCCAGGATCGCCGAGAGGTCGGTGATGTCCGCATCCCGCTTCGCCACCTCGGCAGCGTCGCCGGTCTGCATCCGCCGGACGAGGGCGGCGCGCATCTTCGCGAAGTCGGCCGCCACCGCGCGGGCGAAGCTGATCGAGGTCAGGGATTCGTCGTAGGTCCGTGTGACGAGCGTCCCGACCTGCGTGATCGCCAAGCCAGCCGAGAGCGCGAGCGCGCCCAGGAGAAGACCGACACAGAGGAAGGCGACGCTGACCGCGGCGCGAATCGACGTGATACGGCCCGTCCGCGTCGCGGCCGCGCGGGTGTGCCCGGCTCGGTCCGCGCACGCCGTCGGTGTCTCGGGATCTCGCATCGCACAGGTCGCTGGGTCACACGTCCGGCCAGCGATAAATGTCAGTTGTTAAGAGGCAATTAGCTGGCTTGTCTCAGATCACGGATCAGCTGCGCGCGACCGTCACGGAGCAATCGGCGGATCGTGCACAGTCGACCGCACGATCGGTGAAATCTTCGGCACCGCGCTTCTGCCGGCGAGCGGATCCCGTCGATTGAACGCAACCTTTCATTACGAGTGGCGCGCATTTGAGCAACGGATCCGACCGGCGCGATGCTCATGTCGCCAGCTCGGCACCGATATACCGACCGGTTTCCGACAGCTCAGAGGCCGTATCCGCGCGCCGGCCGCGCCGTCGCGACGCGGTCCGCGGCCGGCGCGCCCGAGTGATTCCCGCGGTCGAGTGATTCCCGCGGTCGAGTGTTTCCCGCGTTCACCGCTGCGCCGAGCGGAGCGGCCCGGGCGGAGGCGGTGACTTCAGGGGCTCGACGGACTGGCCGTCCCGCAGATCCGGGGCGGGGCTGTAGATGATCCGGCTGTCGGCGGGCAGCCCCGAGTCGAGCTCCAGCGTGCGCCCGAGATCGCGCCGGACTCGGATTGTCCGCCACGTCACCCGGTCGTCGTCGCTGAGGGTGGCGACCCTGAGGTCGTTGCCGTCGAACACCGTCGCCTCGGCGGGGATCGACACGCCGGGCTCGGCCCGGGGGATCTTGAGAGTGACGTAGGCGTACAGCCCGGCCCGCAGCGCCCGGTCGGCGTTGGGGACGTCCACCTGGGTGGTCAGCGTGCGCGACGCCGCGTTCAGCGCGACGGAGCTGCGCTCCACGTAGCCTTCGAAGCGCCGGCCCGGCATCTGCGGCACGGTGATCTCGGCACGGACGCCGGGCTTGACGCCGACGGCATCCTTCTGCGGCACGTTGACGGTGATGCGCAGCAGGCTGTCCTGGTCCATGCTCAGGAGCGGCGTGCCCCCGTTGTCGGCGCGGACGAGGTCGCCGACATCGACGTTGCGCACGGTCACGACCCCGTCGAACGGCGCCACGACACGCTCGAAGGCGGTGAGCGCCTTCAGGCGGTCGACCACGGCCTCCTGCGCCTTGATGTTGGCGGTGGCGACCTTCACGCCGGCCTCGGCGGCGGCGAGCGCGGCGGCTTGGCTCAGCACGCCCGCCTTGGTGTTGTCGGCGTTCTGCCGCGAGGCCCAGCCCTGCACGGCCAGGGTGCTGGTGCGGTTGTTGGTGAGGTTGGCGAGGTTCACGTTCGCGCGGGCCTGCTCGACCTGCGCCTGCGCCTGGAGCAGCTGCGCCTTCAGCTGGCCGACCTGCGCCTCGGCCTGCGCGAGCTGCTGGTCGAGATCCGGTGCGGCGATGCGCAGAAGGAGGTCGCCCGCCTTGACCCGGGATCCGATATCGACCCGGCGCTCCGCGATGTAGCCGGTGGCGCGCGCGGCGATCGCCGCCGTGGTGAAGGCCTGGATCTCGCCGGGAAGCACGAGATCGAGGGGCCCCTCGGCCCGCTCGGCGGCCACGGTGCGCACCTGCGGCACGAGGGTCTTGATCCGCTCCAGCGTCGCGGTCGCCTCCACGTCGCGCTGCCAGTGACCGTAGGCACCCCAGGCGAGCAGGCCGAGTCCGGCGAGGCCGACCAGCAGGAACGGGGCCTTGCTGGGCGGCGGAAGGACGTCCGAGCCCGCGTCGTGCGCCTTCATCGATCGGCTCTCCGCCCCGGACATCCGGCCAAGTCACGTTGAGGGTAGCGCCCGGCGGGCCGGCCGGCCAGCGTGTGCATTGGCCGCATCGGCGCGTCGGCCTAACGCGCTAGCCCGGCCACCAGCGGGCGCCGGCTGAGGCGCTTGTGCAGGTGGACCATCAGGGCGATGCCGAAGAGGGGCGTCAGCAGGTTGAGGACCGGGACGATCATCAGGCCGGCCAGGAGGCACCCGGCGCCGAGCGTCCGGACCGAGAAGGCGCGGCGCATCTCGGCGGCCTCGGGAAGGGGGCGGAACCGGGCCGCCGCCATCTCGAAGTACTCGCGGGACAGCAGGTAGGCGTTGGCGGCGAAGAAAGCCGCGATCCCGATGACGGGAACGAAGAAGATCACCAGGGCCGCCAGGTTCACCAGCAGCGTCACACCGGCGAAGCGCAGGGCGTAGAGCATGGCGGTCCCGAACGGCATGGCGCGTCCGGGCGGCTCGTTCGGGAAATCGGTGCGCTCGACGATCTCGGCCGCGTCGTCGAGGAAGAAGCCCGCCACCAGGATCGAGACCGCCGGCATCAGGTAGGCGAGGGCCACGACCAGACCGAAACCCGCGAGGTAGTAGGCGAGGCTGTCGAGGATCGGGTACTGGGCGGAAATGTGGTGGCTCGCCTGGAAGGCCTGGATCAGCCGGGTCAGGCCGAGCCAGATCAGGAGCAGGAGCCCGACCGTCAGGCCGAGGGACTTCCACAGGATCGCGCGCAGCGGCGGCGAGAAGGTCTGGCGCAAAGCCGCCGCGGCGGACTCGACGAGCATCGGGCGAGAATTCCGGCCTGCGCCGGAAGCGGCGCTGGCGCGTTGTGGAGCGGTGCGGCGACCGGTGCAAGATCGGGCTCCGTCGCAGGGGCGGCAGGGTGCGGGGAGCACGCGTGCAGGACACGACAGGACAGGTCTCGGCGCCGCGGGCGCCCGATCACCGGTGGAGCGACCCGGTCGTCCGGCCCACCTACAGGCCGCGCCTCGCGCCTCTACCCGAGAAGCCCGACGTGCTGGTGATCGGCGCGGGCGCCGCCGGCATCGGCGCGGCCCGCACCCTCGCGGCCCGGGGCGTGTCCGTCGCGGTGCTGGAGGCGCGGGAGCGCGTCGGCGGCCGCGCCCTGACGGTGACCCTGCGCGGCCACGCCCTCGATCTCGGGGCCCACTGGCTCCATGCCGGGCCGATCAACCCCCTCGTGGCGCTCGGCCGGGCGCGCGGCGAGCGGCTCCGCCGGGCCGCGCAGGAGAGCCACGTCTGGGTCCGGGGCCGGCCGGGCCGCGCCGACGACGTCCGGGCCAACGCGCGCGCCTTCGACCGCGCGGACCGCGCCATGACCCGTGGCGCCGCGCAGCCCGGCCCCGACCGACCGGCCGCCAGCGCGCTGCCGCCCGGGCTCGGTGCCTGGGGCGACCGGGTCGCGCAGGTCCACGGCCTCGTCTCGGGCCGGCCACTGCAGGCGGTCTCGCTCCACGACTTCCCCAGCATGGAGTACGGCGACAACTACTTCCTGGCCGACGGCTACGGCAGCTACGTCGCCCGCCTGGCGGACGGCCTGCCGGTGGCGCTCGCGACGCCGGTGACCCGGATCGACTGGTCGGGCGGCCGCGTCCGCGCGACCGGCGCCGACGGGACCGTCTACGCCGCCCGCGCGGTGATCGTGACGGTTCCGATGATGGTGCTCCGGGACGGGCCGGCCTTCACGCCGCCGCTGCCGAACGCGGTGCGCGCCGCCATCGACGGCTTCACCACCGGCATCTACGAGCACGCGGTGCTGCACTGGCCATCGAGCCCGTTCCGCGGCCGCGACCGGCTGGCGGCGATCCACGGCGGGCGGCGCGCCCCGCCGGGCCTCCTCACCCGCATCGACGACACGCCCTTCCACTACTACGAGCTCGACCTGCACGAGGCGGCGGCGATCGACGCCGCGGGATCCGGCGCGGACGGCGTGCGCCGCCATGTCCGCGCGGTCCTGGGCGAGCATTTCGGCCGGGCGCGGCTGCGCGACCTGACGATCCCCGCGGTGAGCGCGTGGCGCCACGACCGGTGGTCGCGCGGCTCGTGGGCCGTGGTCCCGCCGGGCCACGCGCCGGCGCGACAGGCCCTCCGCGCCGCCGTCGCCGACACCGTCTGGTTCGCCGGCGAGGCGCTGTCCCGGGAGCAGTGGGGCACGGTCGGAGGCGCCTACGCGGAGGGCGTCCGGGCCGCCGAGGCCGTGTCCGCCGTCGTACAGACGGGCGCCGGCGAGCGTATCCGGGCGGGCACAGGCTGAAGCGCGCGCGGCGCGGAACCTGCCGGAACGCTTGCCGCAGCCGGACAAGACAGGCATCCCCCGGCCGAAACGCGACAGGGGGCGGCGATGGATTGGGTCGAGGGCATCGGCTATCTCGGGACGGCGCTGACCATCACGGCGACGGCCATGAGCACGATGATCCCGCTGCGGATCATCTCGCTCTGCGCGAGCTGCGCCGTGATCACCTACGGCATCATGATCGGCAGCATGCCGGTGGTGCTGACCGAATTGATCCAGATGCCGTTCAACGCCTACCGGCTCTGGCAGATGCTGCGCCTCGTCCGGGACGTGGAGACGGCCGCCGAGAACGACCTGTCCCTGGAATGGCTCCGGCCCTTCGGCTCCCGACGCCCGTTCGGCATCGGCGAGGTGGTGTTCCGCAAGGGGGATCTCGCCACCGAGATGTACTACATCGAGAGCGGCGTGTTCCGGATCCCGGAGGTCGACCTCGAGGTGCGCCAGGGCGGGATCGTCGGCGAGCTCGGGCTCCTGTCGCCCGGCAACGCCCGCACCGCCTCGCTGGTCTGCGTCGAGGCGGGACACGCGCTGTGCGTGTCCTACTCGGACGTGAAGCAGCTCTACTACCAGAACCCCGAATTCGGGTTCTACTTCCTCAAGCTGACCAGCGAGCGGCTCTTCCAGGGTGTGCAGGGCATGTCCAAGCCCCAGGCGGTGGCCGGCGACGCCCTGTGAGGCGCCGCCGTCCGCTGCTCAGTGTCCGCCGCTCAGAGCATGCTCGGCAGGATGCGGTCCGGCGGCCGGTGTCCGTCCATGAAGGTCTTGATGTTGATGATGACCTTCTCGCCCATGTCGGTGCGGCTCTCGTAGGTCGCCGAGCCCATGTGGGGCAGGAGGACGACCTTGCCCTGGCGGGCGAGCTTGACGAGGCGCGGGCTGACGGCGGGCTCCTGCTCGAACACGTCGAGGCCGGCCGCCGAGACCTCCCCGCCCTCGATCAGGCGCGCCAGGGCGTTCTCGTCGATCACCTCGCCGCGGGCCGTGTTGACCACGATCGCCTCGGGCTTGAGCAGCTTGAGGCGCCGGGCCGAGAGCAGATGGTAGGTGGCGGGCGTGTGCGGGCAGTTCACCGACACGATGTCGACGCGCGCCAGCATCTGGTCGAGGGATTCCCAGTAGGTCGCGTCCAGCGCGCTCTCGATGGCGGCCGGCACCCGGCGGCGGTTGTGGTAGTGCACCTGCAGGCCGAAGGCGCGGGCGCGCTTGGCGAGCGCCTGGCCGATCCGGCCCATGCCGACGATGCCGAGGCGCTTGCCGGTGATGCGCCGGCCGAGCATCCAGGTCGGCGACCAGCCGGTGGTCCACTCGTCGTCCGGGATGATCCGAGCGCCCTCGGTGACCCGGCGGGCCACCGCGAGGATCAACGCCATCGTCATGTCGGCGGTGTCCTCGGTCAGCACGCCGGGCGTGTTGGTGACCGTGATGCCGCGCTCCAGCGCCGCCGCCACGTCGATATGGTCGACGCCGTTGCCGAAATTGGCGATCAGGCGGAGGTTCGGGCCGGCCTGGGCGATCAGCCCGGCATCGATCTCGTCGGTCACGGTGGGGACGAGCACGTCGGCCTCGCGCAGGGCCGACGCCATGGCGTCCGGCGCCATCGGCGCGTCCTCGGAATTGAGCCGGACGTCGAACAGCTCGCGCATCCGCGTCTCGACGGCATCCGGCAGGCGCCGCGTCACGACCACCAGCGGCTTGCGCTTCGACACGTCTCTCTCCCCGTCAGCCCAGCGGCCTTGATCGCGGCTCGCGCCCGGTGGCTCCCGCCCGGACCGCGTCCCGCAAGCGTCCGTTAACCGAACTCGGCCAGACAGGATCGGTCACGGGGCGCCGGTTCCGGAGCCCGTTCCGACCCATCGGCCTCTCTACCAGAGGTGGGCCGGAACACAATCGGATGCGGACCGGTCCGCGTGTCGAACCGGCCCCGCTTTCGACATGTCCGGCGCCCAGCAACGCCACGTCTGGATAGGGAGACGACCATGCGCGTGTCATGCCTCAGCCTCGCCGTCGCGGCGGTGCTGGCCGGCGGCCTCGCGACCGGTGCCCGCGCGGCGCCGCCGACCGGCCCCGAGGCCGGGGTCGGGCCGGTGACCAAGCTGCCGCTGCCGCGCTACGCGAGCCTGAAGACCGATCGCGTCAACCTCCGCGAAGGCCCCTCGAAGGATCACAGGACGCTCTGGGTGTTCCAGCGGGCCGGCCTGCCGGTCGAGATCGTGGGCGAGTTCGAAACCTGGCGCAGGATCCGCGATTCGGAGGGCACCGAGGGCTGGGTGCTGCACTCGCTGCTGTCCGGGCGCCGCACCGCCATCGTGAATGCCGGCCCCGACAAGGGTGTCGAGAAGGCGGCCGTGTCGCTGCGGGCCAAGGCCGACGACGGCGCCGACGACGAGGCCAAGCTCCAGACCGGCGTGATCGGCAGCGTCAAGAGCTGCACCGGCACGTGGTGCCGCATGATCGTCGCGCTTCCCAACAAGCGGGACGTCGACGGCTACATTCGCCAGAATCGCCTGTGGGGCGTCTACCCGAACGAGGTCGTGGAATAGCGGTCCGGGCGCCCCGACGGCGCCCGTCCGTCATTCCGGGCGGCGCGCTAGCTCCCGGCACGCCGGCAGCCCGAAAAAGCCAAGGCCCGGACGATGCCGGGCCTCGCGTCGCTCGCGTACTGCGTTGGACCCGGGCCTCAGCCCTGGCGGCGGCCCGCCGGACGGCTGCGGCGCAGGCGCACGATCACCTCGACCCCGGCGATCTCCATGCCCTCGGGCGCCTCGGGCAGCGAATCGACCGTGATGCCGCAATCCGGCATGTCGATCACCTGGCTCTCGTCCTCCAGGTAGAAATGGTGGTGCTCGGTCGGGTTCGTGTCGAAATAGGCCTTCGACCCGTCGAGCGCGAGCTGGCGCAGGAGCCCGGCCTCGGTGAACTGGTGCAGCGTGTTGTAGACGGTCGCCAGCGAGACCGGCACCTTGGCGCGCATCGCCTCGTCGTACAGCATCTCCGCCGTCAGGTGGCGGTCGCCGCGGCCGAAGAGCAGCCAGCCCAGGGACAGGCGCTGCCGCGTCGGGCGCAGGCCGGCCCGACGCAGACGGTCGCGCAGGTCGGACAGCGGACAGCCGCGGCGCGGAGTCCCGTTGGCCTCCAACTGGGGGGCGGGGACCCGGCCGTTGAAGACGGCCTGGAATGGCACCGGTTCGGACATCGCTGGACTGAACGCTCGACGAGGGGCCTGAAGGAACGGATGTCTCCTCAGTATATTGAAGTGGTCGGACAGTCGCAACCCGAGCGTTGCCGCATACCCGCGGCTGCAGGCTTTGAAGGCGCGGCGCCCCGTGCTAACCCGCGCGCCAGCCGATGGGCCGAGTATAGTCGCCCGCGACGCGAAGATCGCGCACATCCGAGGAAACAGCCAACGCAATGCCGCCAGACGCCGAGACACAAGCGCATGGTGCGAACCGCCGGTCGCACTATTCCTACGAGGATCTTCTGGCCTGCGGGCGCGGCGAACTCTTCGGATCCGGCAACGCGCAGTTGCCGCTGCCGCCGATGCTGATGTTCGACCGGATCACGTCCATCGGGACCGAGGGCGGCGCCCACGGCAAGGGGCACGTGACGGCCGAGCTCGACATCCGGCCGGACCTCTGGTTCTTCCCCTGCCATTTCCAGGGCGACCCGGTGATGCCGGGCTGCCTCGGCCTCGACGCCCTCTGGCAGATGCTGGGCTTCCATCTCGGCTGGCTCGGCTCGCCGGGCCGCGGCCGCGCCCTGGGCGTCGGCGAGGTGAAGCTCGCCGGCCAGGTGCTGCCGACGATCAAGAAGGTCGTCTACAATGTCGACGTGAAGCGGGTCCGTCAGGGCAAGCTCGTGCTCGGCATCGGCGACGGCTGGCTCGAGGCCGACGGCGAGCGCGTCTATCAGGTCCAGGACATGCGGGTCGGCCTGTTCCAGAGCTGAGCCGCAGCCGCCGCGCGTCCGGTTCGCGGCTTGGCCGCAACGCCGGACGGTCTCGGCGGTTGAGATTGTGTCCGCGTCACCTTAGCTGACCGTGACGCGGCCCGGGCGACCGGGACCGCGACGGAGGTAGTGTCACCATCATGCGCCGTGTCGTCATCACCGGGATGGGCATCGTCTCGTCCATCGGCAACAACACGCAGGAGGTGCTCGCCTCCCTGCGCGAGGCCCGCTCGGGCATCGCGCGCGACGCCAGCTACGCTGAGCACGGCTTCCGCAGCCAGGTCTCCGGCGCGCCCACCCTCGATCCCGAGGGCGTGGTGGACCGGCGCGCGATGCGCTTCCACGGCGGCGGGACCGCCTGGAATCACGTCGCCATGGATCAGGCGATCCAGGATGCCGGCCTGGATCAGGGCGACATCTCGAACGAGCGCACCGGCATCATCATGGGCTCGGGCGGTCCCTCGACCCGCGTGATCGTGGAGGCCGCCGGCATCGCGCGGGACAAGGGTCCCAAGCGCATCGGCCCGTTCGCCGTGCCGAAGGCGATGTCGTCGACCGCCTCGGCGACGCTCGCGACGTGGTTCAAGATCCGCGGCGTGAACTACTCGATCTCCTCCGCCTGCGCGACCTCGAATCACTGCATCGGCAACGCCGCCGAGATCATCCAGGGCGGCCGGCAGGACATCATCTTCGCGGGCGGCTGCGAGGATCTCGACTGGACGCTCTCGGTGCTGTTCGACGCCATGGGCGCCATGTCGTCGAAGTACAACGACACGCCGTCCCGTGCCTCCCGCGCCTACGACGCCAACCGCGACGGTTTCGTCATCGCGGGCGGTGCGGGCGTGCTGGTCCTGGAGGAGCTGGAGCACGCCAAGGCGCGCGGCGCCCGGATCTACGGCGAGGTCGCGGGCTACGGCGCCACCTCGGACGGCCACGACATGGTCGCGCCGTCGGGCGAGGGCGCCGTGCGCTGCATGCGCCAGGCGCTGGACGGGCTGAAGGGCGCGCGGATCGACTACATCAACCCGCACGCCACCTCGACCCCGGTCGGCGACGACAAGGAGATCGAGGCGATCCGCGAGGTGTTCGGCCGCGGCGAGGATTGCCCGCCGATCTCGGCCACCAAGTCGCTGACCGGCCATTCCCTGGGCGCCACCGGCGTGCAGGAGGCGATCTACAGCCTGCTGATGATGAACAACGGGTTCATCTGCGAGAGCGCGCACATCGACACGCTCGACCCGGCCTTCGCCGACATGCCGATCCTGCAGCAGCGCCGGGACAACGCGCAGCTCGGCCACGTGCTGACCAATTCCTTCGGCTTCGGCGGCACCAACGCCACCCTGGTCCTGAAGCACGTCGACGCCTGATCGCCCGGCGCGGAACCGCCGGCCACAGGCCGGCGTTTACCCGCTGTTGAGATCTGGTGGTGGCGATGGGGACTTTCATCTTCGGAACATTGGGCGGCCTCATGATCGCCGGTGTCGCGGCGATCTTCGCGAAGCAGGCCGCGCTGGAAGAAGCCGATTCCCACACGGACGGGCATTTCTAAGCCCGGCCTACGACGCCACAAACGCCCCGCCCGCCGGCGGGGCTTTTTTTTGCCCGCCGTCTGCCGGTGTCGCGTTTGGATCGCGGCGCGAGCCGCGTTAAGGCAGCCTGCCGCGGTTCGCTGGTCGCGACCGCGGTCCGGACCCGCTTCGCGGGTCCGGCGTGCTCGGTCAGGATGTGAGTCGGCATGACGGGTTTGATGGCGGGCAAGCGCGGCCTGATCATGGGCGTCGCGAACGATCACTCGATCGCCTGGGGGATCGCCAAGGCGCTGCACGCCCAGGGCGCGCGACTGGCCTTCACGTACCAGGGCGAGGCCCTGGGCCGCCGGGTGGCGCCCCTCGCCGCCAAGCTCGATTCGGACATCGTTCTGCCCTGCGACGTCGAGGATCTGGCCTCGGTCGACGCGACCTTCGAGGCCCTGGACGCCCGATTCGATGGTGGCCTAGACTTCGTGGTCCACGCCATCGGCTTCTCTGACAAGGCGCAGCTCAAGGGCCGCTACGTCGACGTGACGACGCGCGAGAATTTCGTGCGCACGATGACGATCTCGTGCTTCTCGTTCACCGAGATCGCGCAGCGCGCGGCCAAGCGGATGAACCAGGGCGGCTCGCTGCTGACCCTGACCTACGGCGGCGCGACCCGGGTCATGCCGAACTACAACGTCATGGGCGTCGCCAAGGCGGCGCTCGAGGCCTCGGTGCGCTACCTGGCGAGCGACCTGGGCCCGGACGGGATCCGGGTCAACGCGCTCTCCGCCGGCCCGATGCGGACGCTGGCGGGCGCCGGGATCGCCGACGCGCGACTGATGTTCAACCACCAGCGGGCGCACGCGCCTCTGCGGCGCACGGTCAGCCTGGAGGATGTCGGCGGTTCGGCCCTCTACCTGCTGTCGCCGCTCTCGGGCGGCGTCACCGGCGAGATCCACTTCGTGGATGCCGGCTACAACATCATCTCGATGCCGCGCCCGGACGTGCTGCAGGCGCAGGACGAGGCCGGCGTCGTCGGGGACGCCTGAGGCGCCTCACTCCTCCGGGATGCGCCCCGGGGGCAGGGGACCGGCCGGCGAACCGCGCTCGCCGCGGACCGAGCGCCGCTCCCGGGCGGCGCGCGCCTCCTCCGCTGTCGGCGGCGCCGAGGGATAGTTCGACGCGAAGGGGTTGGGCGGCGCCCCGCGCCCGGAGCCGCCGAACAGCTTGTCGAGGAAGCCCTCCTCGGCGCTCGCGGGTCGGGCGACCAGGAGAAGGGCGAGGGCGAGGATCGGGCGAAGCTGCATCGTCGTCGTCTGCGTGCCGGGACCGAGCCGGGTTAGGGCCACTTTCCGGCGGATCGGAGGCCGGGTCCCCGTCGCCTGGAACCCCGGCGCGTCCGGCGGGTTCGCGGTCAACGATGAGAGCGCGTACAGGAGGCGTGATGTCCGAGGTAACCTATCGCATCGTCGAGCACGACGGCGGCTTCGCCTACAAGGTCGGCGACGTGTTCTCCGAGACGTTCCCGAGCCGCGAGGAGGCGCTGCAGGCGGCGCAGGCCGCGGCGGCGGAGCAGCAGGTCCCCGGGTCGACCGAGGGGATCCGCTATCAGGATCAGGCCGGCGGCTGGCACGACGAGACCGCGCAGGGCAGCGACCGGCCCCGCGCCCGGGTCGTGGAGTAGCCGCGGCGGACGGGACGGACATGCGCGATCGTCCGCAACGGCGGGAAATCTCGTGGCGCGTGCGCGGCGCGTAACCCCGGCCGCGGCGCCGGCCGGTCGCAGGGCGCCCGCCCTGCCGAAGGGCGCGCGGCGGACGACTCCGTCGCCGGAGACGCTGGCGGCGCTCGGCCCGGACCGGCTGATCGCGCTGATCCTCGGCGAGACCGGGCGCAACCCGGCCTTCAAGAAGCTGGTGAGCGCCGCGCTCGCCTCGCTCCAGGGCCCCGAGGCCGTCGCGGCGATCGTCGACCGGCGGCTGACGGCCCTCGAGGGCGCCCAGGGCTACATCGACTGGCAGAAGCGCCGGACCTTCGCGGCCGACCTCAACACGACCGTGACGGTGATCCTCAACGAGTTGCGGCCCCTCGATCCGGGGGCCGCGCTCGACCGGCTCCGCCGCTTCCTCGACGGCGCCGACGCGGTCCTGAACCGCGTGGACGACAGCACCGGCGCCGTGCAGGGCGTGTTCGACCGCGCCGCCATGGCCTTCGTGGAGATCGCCGGTGCCCTGCCGCCGGAGGACGCCGCCCGGTTAGCGGCGCGCCTCGTCGAGCCGTTCGCGGCGGATCCGTTCGGCCCCCTCGGAACCGTCCTCGGCGAGATGATCCCGGCGCTGCCCGAGCCTTCCCTCGCGGAGATCGACGACCGGCTCGCCGCCGCCGAGGCGGCGCTGCCGCAGGGTGGGGATCCCCGCCGCGACGCGACCCATCACCGGCAGGCGGCCCGGATCCAGATCCTGCGCCTGCGCCAGTCCGTCGCCGACCGGCGCGGCGACACCGACACCTTCATCGCCCTGGAGCGGGCGACCTTGCCGGGGCGGGAGAACCGCGTCGCGATCGCCCGGCGGCTCCTCGACGCCGCGCGCGCCACCGAGGCGCTGGACTGGATCCGGCGCATGCAGGACCCGGGCCTGCGCATCGCCACGCGGGCCGACCTGATCGCCGGCTTCGACCTGCGCGGACCCGAGCGGGAACGGCAGGCGCTGGAGATCGAGATCCTCGACGCGCTCGGCCGGGGCGACGAGGCGCAGGCCCTGCGCTGGGGGCGGTTCGAGCGCGAACTCGACGCGCCGATGCTGCGCACCTTCCTCGCCAAGCTTCCGGATTTCGAGGACGAGGAGGCGCTCCGGCGCGCCCTCGACCACGCCGTGGCCTTCCCGCAGCCGCACCGGGCGCTCGCCTTCCTGGCGGCCTGGCCGGATCTGCGCCGTGCGGCCGCGCTGGTCGTCGCGCGGCCTGAGACCTGGCAGGGCGACCAGTACGCGGTGCTGGCGCCGGTCGCCGAGGCGCTGGCGCAGGATCACCCCCGGGCCGCGACGATCCTGTATCGCCGGCTCCTCGACTCGATCCTCGAGACCGGCCGCAGCGCCGCCTACCCGCACGGCGCGCGCTACCTCGCGGAGCTCGACGCCCTGGCGGGGCGCCTCGCGACCGGCGACGTCGATCCGGATCCGCAGGCCTACCGCGCTGCTCTGCGACGGGCGCACGGCCGCAAGCACGGGTTCTGGAGCCTCGTGCGCGACTGAACCGGACGCGCGGCCGGCTCAGTCCTCCAGCACGATGGCGTCGACCCGGTCCGGGTAGAAAGCCACGTGGTCGCGGATTGCCGCGACGGCCGGGTACGGGTCGCCGTAGCTCCAGACCGCGTCGGGGCGCCGATCGCCGTCGACGACGAGGTCGAAATAGTGGGCGTCGCCCTTGTACGGGCAGTGGCTCGTCCGCGCCGAGGCGACGAAACAATCGGCGCGGATGTCGCTTCGCGGCACGTAGAAGACCGGTGGGTACCGAGCCTCCTGCAGCCGCAGGGCGTTCCGGGTCTCGGCGACCGCGGCGCCCGCCACGACGACGCGGACGCGGCGGGACTCGGGCTCGACGGTGATCGGGTGGTCCGGTCCGGGCAGCTTCATGGCGTGTTCCCTCCCTCGGGCTTCAACTCGACGGTCCCGAGCGCGTCGGCGAGGCGCGTCTTCGCGGTCCCGGGCCGCAGGGGCTTCTGCTGGGTCTCGTGCGGCGCCCAGCCCGAGAGCCACAGCACCTCGAAGGTCGCCCGCACGCGACCGTCCGGGTCCGAGAACCGCTCGGCGTAGATCTCGGCCGTGCGCAGCAACGTCGCCCGCCGCAGCGGCGTCCGCCGCCGCTCGGTGAGCACGTTGGTCATGCCCATGGCCCGCAGGTCGCGCATCAGGCCGAACGGGTCGGCGTAGCGGACCGTCAGCGTGTCGGTATCGGCCACCGGCAGCGCGAAGCCCGCCCGCTGCAGCAGGCCGCCGGCCTCGCGCACCGCCGCGAAGGGCGCCACGCGGGGGCTGACCCCACCCTCGACCTCGCTCTCGGCCTGGGCGAAGCTCTGGCGCAGCTCCGTCAGCGTCGCGCCGCCGAGCAGGCAGCCGACGAACAGCCCATCCGGACGGAGGGCGCGGCGCAGCTGGATCAGCGTGCCGGGGAGGTCGTTCACGGCGTGGAGGGCCAGCAGCGACACGGCGAGGTCCAGGCTCCCGGTCGCCAGCGGCAGCGCTTCGGGATCTCCGACGATCAGGTCGCCGCCCGGCTCTGGCAGGGCCGCGAGGCGGACATGCCGCGCCGCCGGATAGCGGGCGGCGAGCAGCCGGGTCGCCACGGGACGCGGCGTGGCGAGGTCGAGAACAGAGACGAAGCTGCGCAGGACGGCGCCGAGCCGGTCGTCGAGATCCTCGGCGAGGCGGTCGAGGAGGAAGCCCGGGTAGCCGAGGCGCCCGGCACGGGCGAGGCGGCGGCGGGCGAGGCGCGTGTCGAACAGGGCGGCGGGAGCATCCATCGGGGGGCAGATGGCATCTGCGGTCGCGTCGCGCCACCGTCGCCGCGCACGGTCTCGTGAGCTGCGCTAGGATGCTGGAACGACTCGGGAGCGTCGCTGTTCCTGCTGCAACCGGCCCAACGGCCGAGATTCCTCAGGGAGCACACATCATGAAGCGCATGCTCGTCGGGGCCGCCGTGGCCCTCACCACCCTGGCCGCCGCGGGCGGCGCCGAGGCGAAGGGCTGCATCAAGGGCGCCATCGTCGGCGGCATCGCGGGTCACTACGCCGGCCATCACGGCCTCGTCGGTGCCGCGGCCGGCTGCGCCATCGGCCGCCACCGCGCCAACGCGCGCGACCGTCAGGTCGAGCGGCAGCAGATGGCGCCGCAGGCGCGCCCCGTCTCGGCCCAGTAAGCCAGCTCTGCGGGAGCGCGTCGCGCGCATGACGGCCTTCCAGGCCGTCGCCACGGCCCTGCGCGGTCTGCCGCGCGGGGCCGTCTCCCTGATCTACCCGCCCACCTGCGCGGGCTGCGGCGGCGCCACCGCCGACCCGGGCGCCCTCTGTCCGTCCTGCTGGTCGAGCCTGCGCCTGATCGAGGAACCGGTGTGCCAGCGCTACGGTACACCCTTCGCGGTCGACCTCGGGGTCGGCCCGCTGGTGTCGCCCCGGGCCATCGCGGAACCGCCGGTCTTCGGCCGCGCCCGGGCGGTCGCCCTCTACGATTCCGTGGCGCGGCGGCTCGTCCATCGCCTGAAATACGAGGACCGGCTCGATCTCGCCGGCGTGATGGCCCGGATGATGGCCGCGAGCGGCCGGACCCTGATCGCCGAGGCCGAGTGCCTCGTGCCGGTACCGCTCCATCGCGGACGCCTGTGGCGGCGGCGCTTCAACCAGTCCGCCCTGCTGGCGCGGGCGATCGCGGATGCGGCAGGGCGGCCGTGCGTCGCCACGGCCCTGGTGCGCGTGCGCGCCACGCGATCCCAGGTCGGCCTGAGCCGCGCGGCGCGGGCCGAGAACCTGAGCGGCGCCTTCCGGGTCGCTTCCGCCGAGCAGCACCGCGTCCGCGGGCGCCGGGTCCTTCTCGTGGACGACGTCATGACCACCGGCGCCACCGGCAACGCCGCCGCCCGCGCGCTCCTGCGCGGCGGGGCGACGTCCGTGGATCTCCTGACCTTCGCCCTCGTCGGCGACATCGCCGGCTGAAGCCTGCCTTCAGCGCCCGGCCTGCACCCGCTCCGGGAAGCCCGCCAGGGTGAAGTCGAACGCCTCCGCGATCCCCTCGTACCAGAGCGAGAACGGCGTCGGACGCGCGAGGTGCAGGGCGCCCTCGGTCTCGCGCCCCTCGTGCTGGAGGGCCGCCCCGTGCTTGGCCGCGAGCCGCAGCATGGGCCCGTTTCCCGACAGGCAGCGGACGTGGAGATCCTTGACGCCGCGATGCCGCGCCGCGCGGGCGATCCGGGCGAACAGGGCGGCCCCGATCCCCTTGCGGCGGAAGGTCTGCTCGACCGCGAAGGCCGCCTCAGCGTGCGGCCCCAGGGCGTAGCGGGACGCGCCCGGCCCCATCGGCCGCAACTCGGCGAGACCGCGCAGCACGCCGCCCACGAAGGCGCCGTACATCACGCCCTCCGCGGTCAGCGCCTGCGCGGCGTAGGCCCGGACTCCGGCCTCGCTGACATTGCCCATGAAGCGGCTCGCCCGGGTCTCCGGATCCAGCCGCAGGAAATAGTCGAGGACCGCAGCGCGGTCCGCCGGCCAGAGACGCCGGATGGTGTGGGTCGGCCCATCGAGGGCTTGTACCGCCATGATGAAGCTCCGGTTCGTGCGCGCTGCCGCGCGGGGTGATCCGGACGCTCCTCCCAAGAGACCGCCGGGATGTCGCATCCCCGTATTCATTGTGCAATGCAGCAGAGTGCGGGGCCGGCCGGCCGCGGGCCTGCCATGCGTGGGACCGATGGGAGGCTTCGATGGGACGCCTCAATGGGACGCCTCAATGGGACGCTTGCCCGCGGCTGTTCGGCCGCGGGCTTGATTCAGGCCGAGCTTGCGCGGCACTGGAACAGGCCCCGGGTCGTTGACCGCCGACGCGGGTGCAGGGGGTGCCGAACCGGTACCGCGATCAGCAGCGAGGAACCGGCGGCGTGAACGACAGATCCGGCAAGCCCATCGCCCCGTCGCCGGCGGCGCTCGCCGGTGCGGTCTCGCCCGGCCCGGTCCACGAGCGCTACGAGGCGCTGGTCGCCACCGGCGCCATCGAGCGCGATCCCGCCCAGGCGCACCTCGTGCGCGCCCTCGACCGGCTGGTCGTCGACCTCCAGCGCCGCAAGCGGGCCAGCAAGACGAGCGCCCTGGGGTGGCTGTTCCGTCGCAAGGACGAGGCCGAGGCGATCAAGGGCTTGTACATCTGGGGCTCGGTCGGGCGCGGGAAGACCATGCTGATGGACCTCTTCCACGAGGCGGCGCCGGAGCCGAAGCGGCGCGTCCATTTCCACGGCTTCCTGGCCGACGCGCACGAGCGGATCCACGCCTACCGTCAGGCGCTGAAGGCCGGCACCGTCAAGGGCGACGACCCGATCGGACCGGTGGCCGACCAGCTGGCCGACGAGGCGACCCTGCTGTGCTTCGACGAGTTCACTGTCACCGACATCGCCGACGCGATGATCCTGGGTCGCCTGTTCAACCATCTGTTCCGGCGCGGCGTCACCGTCGTCGCGACCTCGAACGTCGAGCCCGACCGACTCTACGAGGGCGGCCTCAACCGGGCGCTGTTCCTGCCCTTCGTGGCGAACCTCCAGGAACGCGTGACCGTCGTCCGCCTCGACTCCCGGACGGATTTCCGGCTCGAGAAGCTCGGCGGCGCGGCGGTCTACCATGTCCCCGCCGACGCGGCGGCGCGCGCGGCCCTCGACGCCGCCTTCAAGGCGCTGACCGGCAAGGCTCGCGGCCTCCCAGCGACGGTCACGGTCCACGGCCGGGCCGTGGCGGTTCCCGAGCAGGCGACCGGCGTGGCCCGGTTCGGCTTCGACGATCTCTGTCGCCAGCCCCTCGGCGCCTCCGACTACATGGCACTCGCCCGCGCCTACCACACGGTGATCCTCGACGGGATCCCGGTGATGGGCGAGGCGGAGCGGAACGAGGCCAAGCGCTTCATCACGCTGGTCGACACGCTCTACGACCGGCACGTGAAGCTCGTGGCCTCCGCGGCCGCCGAAGCGCAGGACCTCTACACCGCCCGGACCGGCCGCGAGGCCTTCGAGTTCGACCGGACCGTCTCGCGCCTCATCGAGATGCGGTCGCGGGAATATCTCGGCCAGCCGCACGGCCGGCCGGATTCCGAGGCGTCGGGCGCCACCACCGGGCTGGTGGAGACGTGAGCGCCCCGTCGCGCGCCGGATCGATCTTCGGCCTGCGCCGGCGCAATTGGCGCGGCGCCGGCCCGCTGGGCTGGCTCCTCGGCTCGCCCGTCGCCTTCATCCTGCTGATCGTCGCCCTGGGCAGCGGCACGGCCAATTACGTGACCGGCGAGACCGACCGGGCCGCGACCGCCCGGGCGAACGCGACGATCGCCGGGATCGAGCGCCTGATCTCCGAGGTGAAGGACCTGGAGACCGGGGAGCGCGGCTTCGTGCTGGTCGGCAGCGAGGATTACCTCCGACCCTACACGACCGCCCTCACCAAGATCGACACGGAGCTGACCGGCCTCGGCGCCGCCGCGCAGGAGTCGGTCCGGGCCGGCGGCCCGTCGCTCGCCGGGCTGATCGCGCAGAAGCGCGACTTCGCCGCCCGGGTGGTGGAGGCGCGGCGGAACCGGGGCTTCGACGCCGCCATCGACCTCGTCCGCACCGGCGAGGGCAAGCAGCTGATGGACGCGATCCGCGCCGAGTCGGCGGCCCGGCAGGCCGCGACCCTGGAGCAGCTCGCGACCATCCAGGCGCGCGAAGCGTGGCGCGGACTCCTGCTGTTCCTCCTCTCCGCGGCGGCGGCCCTCGGAGCGATCGTGCTGCTGGCGCGCCTCGCCCTGGTGCGACGGCAGGAATCCCTGCGGATGTCCCGCCTCCTCGACGGGGTGCTGGCCAACGCGCCGGTGGGGCTCGGCTTCCTCGACCGTGACCTGAAGATCCGGCACATGAACCGGGCGCTCGCCACCATGAGCGAGCGCGGCTTCGGGGCCGATCTCGGCGCGCCGATCTGGGCCATGCTCCCGACGCTGCGGGAGGAGCTGGCCCCGAAGCTGGCCGCGGCCCTGACGGAAGGCTTGGTCTCGCCGAACGTCCCGGTGGCGGTGCCGACCCCCTCGGCGCCGGGCGGCGTGCGGCATTTCTCGATGAGCTTCTATCCGCTCCGGGGCGAGGAGAGCGCGGCGGCCGACCAGAGCGTCGAGGGCGTCGGCCTCGTGGTGGTCGACGAGACCATCCGCCACCTCGCGGAGGCCCGGCTGCGCCGGAGCGAGGAGCGCTTCCGCTCGCTGATCGAGGCGAGCGCCGCCATCGTCTGGACCGCCAACCCGGAAGGGAGCCTCCATCGCCGCCAGACGGCCTGGACCCGCTTCACCGGCCAGGACGAGGCCGCCTACGCGGGGCTCGGCTTCCTCGACGCGGTCCACCCGGAGGACCGTGCGCATACCCGCGCCGCGTGGACCCGTGCTGTCACCAGCCTGGAACCCTACGCCACCGAGCACCGGATCCGCGCCGCCTCCGGGACCTACCGGCACATGAGCGTGCGCGCCGTCCCGATCCTCGAACCCGACGGCACCCTGCGGGAGTGGGTTGGGACCCACACGGACATCACCGAGCGCAAGGAGGCCGAGGCCGCGATCGAGGCGGCGCGCGCGGCGGCCGAGGCCGCCAACGCGGCCAAGAGCCAGTTCCTGGCCAATATGAGCCACGAGCTGCGCACCCCGCTCTCGGCGGTGATCGGCTATTCCGAGATGGTGCAGGAGGAGCTGGAGGATATCGGCGAGGCCGATCTCGTCACCGACATGAAGAAGATCGAGACCAACGCCCGCCACCTCCTCGGCCTGATTAACGACGTGCTCGACATCTCGAAGATCGAGGCCGACCGGGTCGAGATCTACGCGGAGGATTTCGAGGTCGCCGCCGTGGTGCAGGAGGTCGCGGTCACGGTCGAGGGTCTCGTCGCCAAGAAGGGCAACACCCTGGCGCTGGAGCTGGAGCCGGGCCTGGGCAGCGCGCATACCGACGTGACCAAGCTGCGGCAGTGCCTGATCAATCTCCTGAGCAACGCCGCGAAGTTCACCGAGGATGGCCGGATCACCCTGGCGGTCGCCCGGGCGGACGGTGCGCTGCGCTTCTGCGTGACCGACACCGGCATCGGCATGACGCGGGAGCAGGTCGGCAAGCTGTTCGAGCGGTTCACCCAGGCCGACGCCTCCACGACGCGCCGGTTCGGCGGCACCGGGCTCGGCCTCGCGATCACCCGGGCCTTCGCCGAGATGCTGGGCGGCTCGATCACCGTGAACAGCCGCGAGGGGCAGGGCACCGCCTTCACGCTGACGCTGCCGGACCGTTTCGAGGCCGCCGCGGCCGAGGACGCGGACCCGGCCGCATCGGGAGACGGCGACCGCGGGACGATCCTGGTGGTCGACGACGACGCCGCCACCCGCGATCTGCTGGCGCGCTTCCTGGAGCGCGAGGGCTTCTCGGTGACGGTCGCCGAGGACGGGCGGCGCGGGCTCGATCTCGCTCGCAGCCTGCATCCGCGGGCCGTTCTCCTCGACGTCACCATGCCGCAGATGGACGGATGGGCGGTGCTGCGGGCCATCCGGGCCGATCCCGAGATCGGCGCGACGCCGATCGTGATGGTGACGGTCCTGGACGAGCAGAACCTCGCCTTCTCCCTCGGCGCCACCGACTACCTGCAGAAGCCGATCGACTGGGGAAGCCTGCGCCAGATCGTCGACCGCTTCCGCCTCGCCTCGGGTGACGGCGCGATCCTCGTCGTCGAGGACGAGGCCGACGTCCGCGAGCACGTCTGCGCCTATCTCGCGCGCGAGGGCTTCCCGGTCCGCGAGGCCGAGAACGGCCTGCGCGCTCTGGCAGCCCTAGAGACGGAGCGCCCATCCCTCATCCTGCTCGACCTGATGATGCCCGAGATGGACGGATTCGCGTTCCTGCGGGCGCTGCGGGCCCGGCCTGACAGCCGCGACGTGCCGGTGGTGGTGCTCACCGCCAAGGACATCACGGCCGAGGACCGGCGACGTCTGGCCGGTCAGGCCGACAGGGTGCTCGCCAAGGGCTCGACCGGGCTCAAGGAGCTGGCCCGCGAGCTGCGTGCCCTGGTCCCCGCGACGGAGGACGCGCCCGCACAGGGACCCGGGCCCGGCTGAGCGCCCGCGGACGACGCGCGGTCCCGGATCGAGGATGGTGCCGCGTCAGAGACCCCGGAACGCCAGCATCAGCGCGCCGACGGCGATGCCCCACAGGGCCAGCGTCGACCAGATCGCGCGGTAGCGTTCGTTGCGGGCGAAGCGCTCCAGCCGGCGGGCATCGCCGGTGCCGGCCTCGTCGAGGCGGACCAGCACGCGCTTCAACCGCATGGCAAGGTCCGGGATGTCGCCGACGACGTCGGAGACGACCTTGAGGGCGTCCAGGCCGCTCTGCGCCCGGCCGACCGGCCCCATGTTGCGGGCGATCCAGGCGCGCACGACCGGCTCGGCCGTGGTCCACATATCGAGGCGCGGGTCGAGGGAGCGGGCGACGCCCTCCACCACCACCATGGTCTTCTGGAGCATCACCAGCTCGGTGCGGGTGCTCATGTCGAACAGGGCCGTGACGTCGAACAGCAGGGTCAGGACCTTGGCCATCGAGATCTCGTCGGCCCGGCGCTGGTGGATCGGCTCGCCGATGGCGCGGATCGCCTGCGCGAAATCCTCCACGGAGTGGTGGGCCGGCACGTAGCCCGCCTCGAAATGGACCTTCGCCACCCGGCGGTAATCGCGCAGGATGAAGCCCAGCAGGATCTCGGCGAGAAACCGGCGCTCGTTCGGGCCGAGGCGGCCCATGATGCCGAAATCGACCGCGACCAGCCGGCCCTCGGCATCGACCAGCAGGTTTCCCTGGTGCATGTCCGCGTGGAAGAAGCCGTCGCGGATCGCGTGCCGCAGGAAGCTCTGGATGACGGTCCGGCCGATTGTCTGCGGATCGTGCCCCCGGGCGGCGAGCTCCGCGGCGCTGTGCAGGCGGGTCCCCTCGATCCACTCGGCCGACAACACCTCGCGGGCGGTCAGCTCCCATTCCGGCCTCGGCACACGGAAGTCCGGATCGTCCTTGGTGTTCTCGGCGAGCTCGGAGGCGGCCGCCGCCTCCAGGCGGAAATCCATCTCCATCAGCACCGAGCGCGCGAGGATCTCCACCACCTCGCGCGGGCGCAGCCGCTCCGCCTGCGGCGACAGGGCGTTCACCACCCGCGCCATGAAGCGCATGACCTCGAGGTCGCGCATGAAGCGCTCGCGGACGCCAGGCCGCATCACCTTCACGGCGAGGGCGCGCTGCGTGCCGTCGGGATCCTGCACGATCGCCTTGTGGACCTGCGCGATCGAGGCGGCGGCGATCGGCTCGCTGAACGACACGAACAGGGCGCTCACGGGCTTGCCGAGGGCGGCCTCGACGGTACGAAGCGCGACCGCCTGCGGGAAGGGCGGCACCCGGTCCTGCAGTTTCTCCAAGTCGAAGGCCGCGCGCATGCCGACGATGTCGGGCCGCGTCGCCAGGAACTGGCCGAATTTCACGTAGGACGGGCCGAGGCGCGTCATCGCCGCAGAGAGCCGGGCCGCCCCGTCGTCGAGGCCGGGCCGCTCGAGGGAGCGGCCGATCCGCAGGGCGAGGCGCAGGTGCGGGGGCAGCTCAGAGGGGTCGACGAGGGCGAGGGCGCCCTCGCGGGCCAGCACGAAGCCGACCCGCGCGCCGCGAAACAGGTTGACGGCGGCGCTGATCACCGGTGCTGGCTCCCGTCGCGCGCGGCGGCGGTCAAGAGACCTTCCAGCCCGAATGGATCGCCACGATCCCGCCCGTCAGCGCCCGGTCGGTGACGTGCCGGAAGCCCGCGCGCTCGATCATGCCCGCGAAGGCGCCGCGGGTCGGGAATTTCCGGATCGACTCCACGAGGTAGCGGTAGGACTCGGCGTCCCCGGCCACCCGGGCGCCGATGCGCGGGATCACGTTGAACGAGTAGGCGTCGTAGATGCGGTCGAGCAGCGGGATGTCGACGGCCGAGAATTCCAGGCAGAGGAAGCGCCCACCGGGCTTCAGCACCCGCCGCGCCTCGGCCAGCGCCGTCTCGATCCGCGGCACGTTCCGGATGCCGAAGGCGATCGTGTAGGCGTCGAAGGACGCGTCCGGCAGCGGCAGCGCCTCGGCGTTGCCGGTCACGAAGGCGATCCGGTCGCCGGCCTCGTCGACCTTGCGCTCCCGTGCCCGCTCGGCGCCGACCCGCAGCATCGACTCGTTGATGTCGAGGACGGTGACGCGGGTGCGCGGACCGCCCGCGGCTAGCACCCGGAAGGCCACGTCGCCGGTGCCGCCGGCGACGTCGAGATGCGCGAAGGCGCGGTTCTGCGGCGGCCGCAGCATCGAGACGAGCTGCGCCTTCCAGGCCCGGTGCAGGCCCGCCGACATCAGGTCGTTCATGATGTCGTAGCGGCGGGCGACCGAGTGGAAGACGCTGTCGACGCGCCCCTGCTTCTCGTCGAGCGCCACGCGCTCGAAGCCGAAATCCGCGCTCGCGCGCTCAGACGCCCCGTCTCCGGCCTTCATGACGCTCCCAATCCTCGATGGGCGCGTCATAGCGAAGGTCGCGCCCGACCGCCATGCGTCGAAACACGCGGCTGGGGACCGACCCCGGTGCTGCGACGCGCCGAAGACGTGTCTCAGCCGACCCGGGTGCGGAGCGCGTCCGCCACCGCGCTGGCCATGGCGCGCGTGCCCATCGGGTTCGTGCCCTCGCCGGCGATGTCGGCGGTGCGCGCGCCGCCCGCGAGGGCGTCGGTGATGGCGCCGTCGAGGGCGTCGGCCGCGTCGCCGAGGCCGAAGGAGTAGCGCAGGCACATGGCGAGCGAGCCGATCATGGCGATCGGGTTGGCCTTGTCCTGGCCGGCGATGTCGGGCGCCGAGCCGTGGACCGGCTCGTAGAGCGCGCGGCGCAGGCCGCTCGCGTCGACCGCGCCGAGGGAGGCCGACGGCAGCATGCCCAGCGAGCCGGTGAGCATGGCGGCGATGTCGGAGAGCACGTCGCCGAACAGGTTGTCGGTCACCAGCACGTCGAACTGCTTGGGCCGGCGCACCAGCTGCATGGCGCAGTTGTCGGCGAGGATGTGCTCGAGCTGCAGGTCGGCGTAGTGCGCGGCGTGCACCTTGGTGACGACCTCCTTCCAGAGAACGCCCGACTTCATCACGTTGTGCTTCTCGGCCGAGGCGACCCGGCCCGAGCGCTTGCCCGCGAGGTCGAAGGCCACGTGGGCGATCCGCTCGATCTCAGCCGTCGTGTAGACCTGGGTGTCGACCGCCCGCTTGGAGCCGTCCTCCAGCGTGGTGATCTCCTTCGGCTCGCCGAAATAGACGCCGCCGGTGAGCTCCCGGACGATCATGATGTCGAGCCCCTCGACGAGTTCGCGCTTCAGCGCCGAGGCCTCGGCCAGCGCCGGGTAGCAGATCGCGGGCCGCAGGTTGGCGAAGAGGTCCAGCTCCTTGCGCAGGCGCAGCAGGCCGGCTTCGGGGCGGTTCTCGTAGGCGACACCGGCCCATTTCGGTCCGCCGACCGCGCCGAGCAGGATGGCGTCCGCGTCCCTCGCGCGCTGCAGGGTCGCGTCCGCGAGCGGGACGCCGTGCGCGTCGAGGGCGCTGCCGCCGACGAGGTCGGTCTCGGTCTCGAAGGTCGCGAGACCGGTCTCCTTGAGGGTGTCGAGCACCACCTGCATGCCGCCGGCGACCTCCGGGCCGATCCCGTCGCCGGGGAGGAGCAGGAGCTTGTAGCTGGCCATGACGGTCTCGCGGGTTCGGTCTCGACGTGCCGGCGGGCTTTATCGAGGCTGCACCGTCATTGGCAAGCTTCGGCAAAGCGCCGGCCCGCAGGCCGGGACGGATCGGGCACCGCGGTCAGAGGATCACGACCCGGCCGGTGCCGATGTCGTAGAAGCCGCCCACGACCTTCACCCGCTCGGCGGCGACGGCCTCCGCGATGATGGGGCCGGCCTGCTCGAGGCGCCGGACGCTGTGCCGGACATTCTGGGCGACGGCCTCGGCCAGGGGATCCTGCGCACGCGCCTTTTCGGCCAGATCCACCGCCGGGCGAATCGCCTCGATCAGCACGGGGAGATGACCGGGGAGCGACGCGTTGGTCTTCATGACGTCGATCGTTGCCTTCACGGCCCCGCAATCGGAATGGCCGAGGACGAGGATCAGCGGCGCGCCCAGGACCGACACGCCGTATTCGAGGCTGGCGAGACCGTCGGTGGTGACGAAGTTGCCGGCGACGCGGACGACGAACAGATCGCCCGGTCCCTGGTCGAAGATGAAATCCGGGGCGACCCGGGCATCGGCGCAGCCGACGATACACGCGATCGGATACTGCGCCGCGGCCCGCGCGGCGCGACCGGCCGAGAAGTCCCGGTTCGTCGACGTGTTGGCGACGTAGCGGCCGTTGCCGTCGCGCAGCCGCGTGAGGGCCGCCTCGGGCGTGATGGCGTTCGATCGCGCGCCGTCGGGGGCCGCCTCGGCCCGCCGGATCCCGGCGGAAGCCCCCATCACGGTACCGGCCGCGGCCGCGGCCAGCAGGCCGCGCCGGGAGAGAGAGGGTCGATGCAGATCGCACACGGTGGACGGTCCCCTTCGGATCTGACGCCGGCCAGGCCCGGCGGACCGCTCGCTCCGGCAGCGCTGAGACAAGCACTGCGAGTCGTATCCCGGCGCGTTCTTCACCACCGAGTCCAAACTTTGCAGGAAATCCTGGACCGAAGGCCGGGCGCGCGGCATCCCTTCGGTCGGGATCCGGCTGAGTCGGGGCGCGGATGTTGGACGATCATTTCCGGGCGCGGATCGCTCTGCTTCGATCCGAGCGCGATTTCCGCCTGGCTGTCGCCGGTTACTGCCAGGGCATGATCGAACCGGCGCAGATTGTTTGGCCGAACCACAAGCTGCTCAATCAGATCGGGCGCTACGTGGTCTCGTTCATGCTGATCCACAACGACTACGCGTGGCGGCACCACGGCGGTCCCCGCCCCACCCTGACTGTCCTCCAGGCGATGGTGGGATCGAGCCCGAGGCAGACGGCCGGCTTCGTGTCGGCCCTGAAGGCCGGGCGATTCGTCACCGCGGTGGCGGATCGGGGCGACGGGCGCGTGAAATGCCTGCAGGCGGCGCCGGCCCTGGTGACCGAGATCGCGCGGAGCGGGCGCCTGTTCGTCGCCGCCATGGACGCGGTGACCCGTCGCGACCCGGGCCGCGCCGGGATGCTCGACGGCCCCGACCGGCTCGGGGAGTTGGTGCGCCTTTCGGCCGCCCACGTGCTGCGGCACGGCACGCTCATCGCGCCGTTCCCGCGGGTGCTCCATTTCGCCGGACGGGACTGCGGCTACCCGCTGCTCACGGCCCTGGTCGGGGCCCACTATGCCGCCACGGTGCCCGGCGCGCCGGCGGCGGTGTCGCTCAGCCTGCGCAGCCTCGCCGAGCGGCTGGACGTGTCGCGGGCGCATGTCGGCAACCTGCTCGGCGAGGCCGAGACCGCGGGATGGATCCGGATCGCCGGCGGCCACCTGACCGCCTTCGACCCGACGCTGCTGGCGGAGTTCGAGGTCTGGGCCGCGGGGCAGATGCTGTTCTACGACGATCTCGCGGCAGCGATCCTCGCGGAGGCGCCGGCCGCGCCCGTCCCGGTCCGCGCCTCCGGACGCGCCGGTCTCGCTTGTGTTCCGGTCGATCCGGGGATACCTACGGGCGGCACCGCGCCGTGAGAACGTCCCGCGCGGGTCGCCGACAGGAGAGACGAGCCTTGGCCAGAGCCGGCTCAGCGATCGAGACCGCCCGCGCCGCCTCTACGGCGCTTCGGTCCCGTGCGCGCCGCTCCGGGCTCCTTCTTCCGCTTCTGCTTACCCGCCCCTGAGGGCCGTCCGGGCGCGCGCCTGGGCCTTCAGGGGAGTTCTTTCATTCGCGATTCCGCCCGCGAGGGCACCACGCCGCGCCGCGCCATCACGTGCCGGGCGGCCCGCGACAGGGTAATGCCATGACTACGACCAGCACCGCTTCCGCCCGCGACCGGATCCTGATCTTCGACACGACGCTCCGCGACGGCGAGCAGTGCCCCGGCGCCACCATGACCTTCGACGAGAAGCTCGCGGTCGCCGAGTTGCTCGACACGATGGGCGTCGACATCATCGAGGCCGGGTTCCCCATCGCGTCGAACGGCGATTTCGAGGCGGTCTCGGAGATCGCCCGGAGGACCAAGCGCGCGACAATCGCCGGACTCGCCCGCGCGATCCCCGCCGACATCGCCCGGGCCGGCGAGGCCGTGCGCCACGCCAAGCGCGCGCGGATCCACACCTTCGTGTCGACCTCGCCGATCCATCTCGCGCACCAGATGCGCAAGAGCCAGGACGAGGTCGTCGAGATCATCCTCAAGACCGTGGCCCAGGCCCGCGACCTCGTCGAGGACGTGGAGTGGTCGGCCATGGACGCGACCCGCACGCCGCTCGACTACCTGTGTCGCTGCGTCGAGGCGGCGATCAAGGCCGGCGCCACGACCATCAACCTCCCTGATACAGTCGGCTATGCCACGCCGTCGGAGTACCGCGACATGTTCGCGAACGTCCGCGCGCGCGTGCCGAACGCCGACAAGGCCGTGTTCTCGGTCCATTGCCACAACGATCTGGGTCTCGCGATCGCCAATTCCCTGGCGGGCATCGAGGGTGGCGCCCGGCAGGTCGAGTGCACGATCAACGGCATCGGCGAGCGGGCCGGCAACGCGGCGCTCGAGGAGATCGTGATGGCGCTGCGCACCCGCGCCGACGTGCTGCCCTACGAGACCGGCGTCGAGTCGACGATGCTGACCCGCGCCTCCAAGCTCGTGAGCCACGCTACCAACTTCCCGGTGCAGTTCAACAAGGCGATCGTCGGCCGCAACGCCTTCGCGCACGAGAGCGGCATCCACCAGGACGGGATGCTGAAGAACGCAGAGACCTACGAGATCATGACGCCGGCCTCGGTGGGGCTGACCAAGACCTCCCTGGTGATGGGCAAGCACTCGGGCCGGGCGGCGTTCCGCTCCAAGCTGGAGGATCTCGGCCTGCACCTGTCGGACAACCAGTTCCAGGACGCGTTCGACCGGTTCAAGGCCTTGGCCGACCGGAAGAAGCACGTCTACGACGAGGACATCGAGGCGCTCGTCGACGAGAACCTCGCCACGGCCCATGACCGGATCCGGCTGGTCTCCCTGTCGGTGATCGCCGGCACCCGCGGGCCGCAGCGCGCCACGCTGCGGATCGCCGACGAGACCGGCACGCGGATCGAGGAGGCGGACGGCAACGGGCCGGTGGACGCGGTGTTCAACGCGATCTCGGCGCTGGTCCCGAATCAGGCGCAGCTGGAACTCTATCAGGTCCATGCCGTGACCGGCGGGACGGACGCGCAGGCTGAGGTCTCGGTGCGGCTGCGGGACGGCGAGCGCAGCGTCACCGCGCGCGGCGCCGATCCGGACACGCTCGTGGCGTCGGCGAAGGCGTATCTGTCGGCGCTGAACAAGCTGTCGGCCCATTCCGTGCGCGTGCATGCACAGCATGCGGCGGCGGAATGAGAAAAAGCGGCTGCCGGGGGTGGACAGGCCCCGGCCGCGTTGGTATCAGCCCGCCACCCCGGACGGACTTGGTGGCCACCGGGCGGTCGCAGAAGCGATCGGGCGCATAGCTCAGTTGGTAGAGCAGCTGACTCTTAATCAGCGGGTCCTAGGTTCGAACCCTAGTGCGCCCACCAAGACTTAGCCTACTTCCTGCGAACCGGACCTCAACCCCGGTAAGCGAAGGGTAAGAAGGCGAAGCGACCAACAATCTTCATTGCAGCGTTGAACCGCTCTCCGTTCGCCAAACCTCGACGGGCGAGCTAGGTCCGCGGAAGCTCGCTTCACGGCCGAGGGCTACGATTCGGTTCGCCAAGCCATCGCAGCGCTTAAAGATTGAGTTCTGACGGTCGGCTTCGAAAATACGCGTCGATGGAGGGGACTGGCTCACGATCGTCACCGTCGCACGATTGCGCCTCGCCCACATTCCCCTCTGTCCGCGCAAGCTGCCGAAAAAGCTCCGCGCGGCGGTGCCGGCGGGGCTGAGGGTCGGCGCTGGATGTCCCGATCGACGCTACGCTGCCAACAGCGCGATCCAAGACCCTGCCGCATCCATCCGCTTGGCGCACATCAAGAGGCCATCGGCCGAGCGACGCACTTCGACACGATGATGCACGTGCGGAGCGAGGCGTACATGCACACCGAGGTCGAAGCCGCATCGCCCGTCGCCGAAGCCGGCCGCAGCAAGGTCCGACCGGAACTCGGCCGCCACCGCGAACGCGACGACGGCACCGTCCACCAACACGTCCAGGCACAGCGGGGTGTCGGGATGCGCCTCGTCGCGCGCCCAGCCCCCGACGTGCAGCAGGCCATCGCCCGTCACGCCGCATCGGTCCAGCCACGCTCGCACCGGGCCCGGCTCTGCAGCACCGTCCAACGAGACAGCGCGGAGGGCTAAGCGCCCGCGCAGCGCGGCCAAGTCGGGGCCGAGTTCGGCGCGCGGAGCGTAGGGCATGCGCCCAATGCCGACGTCGAGGGCCTGCACGCCATCGAAGCCCCCACGCACGCCAGGCGCCGCCAGGAAGCTCTCCGCCGGAGCATTCTCCGCGAGCAGCAGGTCGTGCGTGTCCAACTCGACGTGCCAGTAAGTGAGATCCGCCACCGCCTCGCCACGCGTGATGCTCGAGCCGTTGACCAGATGTCCCGCGGCCGCGAGCAGCCCGTCCACCCACAGGCAGTGATCTGGAGAAACAAACAGGTCGCGGGCGGGCACGCCCTCGCCTAGCGCGTCGGCCCGGATGCGGACGGGGCGCTCGGCCGGGGGAACCATCGATCCCCGGTACGCGCGGGTGCCGATCCAACGGATCGGGCGCGGCGTACCGGCAGCCGTGATGGCGAGATCGCCCGCCGCGAGCTGCTCCACCGGCACGTCCGAGATGACTCGATCGCGCAGGACACGGATCCGCGTCCCGGTCACGTAGCAGGGGGCTGGGTTGGCCGGCTGAGAGGGGTTCGTGGGGTTCGGGGCCGTAGCGGCGCGCACGATCGTGCCGCCCTGGCCGTCCGACACCGCCGCGAAGCTGGTCGTGCGGGGGGCCGACAGCACGAAGTTCTCGCTCACCTGCCCGCCACCGGAGTGGGTGCCGGTGATGGTGATCGAGCTGTTCGCACTGTTGTAGCTGACGCTGGAGTTGGTCAGGCCGGCGAGCGCGATCTCGTTGCCCGAACCGAAATTGGAGATGGTGTTGGCGAAGGTGCCACCATTGGTCGGCTGAGCCGCCACATTGAGCCCGAGGCGCGCTGTCGCCGTGCCCGACATCGTGCCGAAGGTGATCGTCCCCGTGCCGGCCGAGGTCGGACCGCCGAGCTGAAGGGTGCTCGACACCGCGCCGCCGTTCGAACCGATCGCGGTGCCGCCGGAGTAGGTGCTGCCCCCCGTCAGCGTCTGCGTGCCACCGGTGACCGCCACGCCGCCAGTACCGGAGATCGCGCCGCTGTAGCTGGTCGAACCGTTGGTGATGGTCAGGGCCTGCGCACCGAGCGTCGTCCCGCCGGTGCCCGAGAGCGTGGTGATCGAGGCACCGGCCGTCGTCCCCGAGATGTCGAACGTGCCGGCATTGGCTACGGGTCCGAGATTGTTGGGAGCGTTGCCGAGGACGCGCAATGTCGTGGCGCCGCCGGCGATCCCGAGGCCGCCGTTCAGCGTTCCCGTGCTGGGGGTCAGGCTGTTGGTGCCGCCCGTGACGTTGATAGCGACGGCCCGGACGGTTGTGCTGCCGCCGGTGAAGCCGCCCGAGATCGTGCCGGTGTTGGTGATGGCGATGTTCGCGCCGGACAGACCGGCTCCCCCCTGGCCCGCGATGCCCGCCGTGCCACCATTCGCGGCCCCGCCCAGACCACCGTTTCCGCCCGTGATCTGGCCGGTGTTGGTGCCCGTGCTCCCGTAGAGGAAAAGTCCGATGCCGCCCTCACCGCCGGAACCGCCGAAAGCGCCGGGACCGCCGGCGGCACCGCCGGCACCGCCGTTTCCGCCGGTGATCTGAGCGCTGGCGATGAAGGATCCGGGGCCGGGCTCAACGAAGCCGTAACCACCGCTGCCGCCGCCACCACCTCCGCCCGTCCCGTTGCCGGCACCGCCCGCTCCACCGGTGCCGCCTGTCCGCGAAAAGGTGAAGCCTACGCCATTCCCGGTGTTGGAGAGGTACTGGCCGTGGCTGCCGCCGCCGCCGCCGCCGCCGCCGTCGCCGGGATTCGGACCGGCAAGGCCAGCGCCGCCAGCCCCCCCGAAAAAGCTGGAGCCCGTGTTGGTCGAGTAGGCGCCACCCGTTCCCGACGTGTTGGTGACAGTTCCACCGGCCGCCGCGCCCCCGTTGCCGCCGGCGCCTCCGACCGAGCCTGCGGCACCGCCCGCACCTCCGCCGCTCCCCTGGGCAGAAGCGCCGCCGTTTCCACCGGCCGCGCCGGTGCCGTTCGCCACCTCGTCCGCCCCGGGCTGACCGCCGGTGCCATTGACCGGATCTGCGCCGCTCCCGCCCTGACCGCCCGACATCGCCGCGTTCCCAACCATCCGTATCGACCCGTCAGCCGCAATCTTGCGCGGGCAGGTACTTGCCGTCAGCGTGACGCCTGTAGGCCCTCGGAGTCGAGGATGCAGCGTCGCCTAATCGGTGATCGCCGGGCTCGAGACAGCGCTTTTTGACCCGTTGTGCTCTCTCCGCGACAGGAAGTCAGACTGATCTGGCATGGAAACTGATTTGATGGCCTTTCATGCTCCTCTGCTGGGAAGGATAGTTATCAACAGGTCGACAGGTTGGTTCGCACGCCACTCATGCGCCCCAGCGCAGGGGTCGATCCGGATGTGGCCCGTCCGCAGTGCGACATATCTCAGAATGGATTCGGCGAAGTCCCGCGCGACGAATGCCGGCGGAGCTGAGGTCGGATCAGGGTCGGGAACTTAGTCTGCGCGCGGGCGGCGCGGCTCCTGTCAGCCGGGGGGCGCAGGCGGATCCTTCGGCTCGGTGCGATTGCCGATGATAATCCTGACCATCGGCGTCAAGAGCGCCTGTGCCGGGAGTCAGGCTTGAGCGCGGCCGGATCGGCCGGGCAGGCAATGCGCCACCGCCGCGACAGCTCAGTGTGCGCTGGTCCGGCATCCGCCGCGGCGACCTTGACGCCTGGGTTGCGACGCCGAAGACCCATGCACAGTCGATATCAACAGGACGCTCGAAGGCCGAAACCTTAGCTCAGTTTCACTCATGGAGAGCCTTGCGCCCCGGCCTGATGATAGCGCCACGGGCGTAACTGAGGATAGATTTTGCGGTTCTGGCGAGCAGTGTTCTACCATTCAACCTGACACGAAGTATCAGTTTTGCTACACGATTAGGTAAGAAGATCATGGAGATCGCCGCGCTTAAGGTCATCAATCTCCTCGCCGAACCGTACCATTTCGGAAAATATTCCGCCAGCTCGACTACCTGTTTCAACGTGAGCTTTTCCCCAGAGACAATATTGATGTATATCTGGTCTCTCAAGTATATATAGTTTCTGCGACTCCCAATTATGTCATGGTCAATTTTCCTGACGGAAAGTATATGCTTCAAATGTTCCAAACGATTGGAAAATCGTTCTTGACTGTATTGAAGCCGCTCGACTGAAGGCAAGCGCCCGGTCGAGGACATATTTTTATCGTGAACCCTATAGTAGCCCAGCGCCTCATTGAACGTGTAGATTTCGCCCATGAACGGAGCCGCGATAAGGATTACACCGTCCACCGTATCATAGGATGCCTCCCGAAGAAGATCGCACACATCTCTTCGAAAAATATTCCCCGAGGTCGGAGGCGAAACATATGCTCCTGTTTCAGATATGTCCTGAATGTAGGAATTTTTGGTTTTTTGAGCGCTCAGATCAGGGAAAATTCTACCTTGTTCGTCCCCTTTTTCATCGATTATTGACAAGGGAAACTGAAGCTTAGAGTATTTTTCATCTAATGCACCGACAATTTTCCGTAAAGACTCTGAAGAAAGCTTATCGTCAGCATCCAAGAACAGAACGTGCCTCGCTGTCGTATTATCTAAACCGAGTACGCAGGCGCTTACAGGACCACCGTTTTCCTTACGTAGACATTTTACCCCAGTGCCCTGAATCAAAGTCCACGAATTATCTGTCGATCCATCGTCCACGACGACCAGTTCACAGTCATCAGGGAGTTGTAAACTCACACTTTCGATCGCTTCGACTATATATTTCTCGTAATTATAACAGTTGACAATGATCGCGAGCTTCTTGGCACCCATCTGTCGGCTCCCAGTTCAGCCACTGAAACCCCGGGGGCCCAGCCGCGAATCATTCGCATCTGACTCTATCTTCGACTGCAAATACGGCAAATATCACCCATACGGATACGGGAAATTTCACTGAAGATTTGTTGGCGGCCAATTCAGATCAAGAAAATTAATTTTCGGTCTCAGCTCTCCGTTTTCGACTCAACCCCACATCATCGCGTAGGAAAATTATTTCATTATTTTCCAATTGCCATCGAATGTTCGGCCCTACGTGACAGAAATTATAAATCCAGCCGTAATAGCCTCCAGCTTCGGAAACAGTGCTATGCTCATTTGCCAATGGAGTTTCGAAATAACCGACTGAGCGGTCCGCAACGACTGTGTGGCCGAGAGAAATTCGACTCCTGATCGAGCGCCACCCTCCTTTCAACGTTATAGAGGGTGTGGTTGTAGACATCGACACCGTGAGGCAGCACGCCCCGCTCGTTCATGCCGGTGGACACCGTCCGCCGCAGATCGTTCAACCGCCACTCCGTTACGCCAGACCGCTTGTTTGTCGCGGCCTTCGCGTTCAAGAATCCCGAGAATCTGGCGGCGCCCCCACCGAACAGGAGCGGCCAGCCAGCACTGGGCTGGACGTTTGCGAGCAGGTCGAGGCGCGGGACAGTGGCACGTCGAGCAGCAGACTATTCTTGGTCCGCTGGCTCGGTAGTCGCCAGATGCCGCTCGCCAGATCAAGCTCGGCCCGCGTCATGCCCGCCACCTCCTCGCGGCGCTGACCGGTCCGCGTTCGCGAGCGGACGATGCGGCCGAAGTCGTCATCCCGACAAGCCTTCAACGCAGCCTTGATCTCGTCGGGCAAGAGCAATCCGGCAGCTCTTCTCCTCCTGAGCCGTCTCGATCGTGCCGACTACGGGGTTGGGCTCGGCCCTGCCGTTCCCGATCAGCCACGCATAGATGGCTGAGAGCGTGGCCCGCGCCCTTTTCGCCGCGTCCGGCTCGTTCCTCTTCAAGATCACCCCGAGGCGCTCGGCGACTGTCGCCCGGCTCACAGCGTGAAGCGGCTCGCGCAGCTTCCAAGTGGCTGCTCAGTGTTCGACCCGGACGTCACGACGGCCCACGCCTTGACGCGTCGCTCCTCGGCGCGCGGATCCAACCTGACTTGGCCAACACCGGCCGCTCGTTCGCCGCTCGCCAGGCATCGGTCGACGACAGCAGCAAGACCCGGCCGAGGGTGTCCCGCTTGGTCTGACCGATCGCGTTGCGGCATTGGACGATCCGCTGCCGCGAGCCGCCCGCGCCGACGCGCAGGCCGAAGCCAGGGAAGTCGTCGAACACGACCAGGCGTTCTTTCCCGGCCGAGAGTTCGAGGCGGCAGCGGTCTGTTCGGCGAGGCGACTTCCGGCAAGCACGCAGAGCGACTTCAGCGGTGCCCCGCGTTGGACAATCGGCGGGTCCATCGATTTCGGGAACGCGCTCAAGCTGTCGGCGACGCCGGCAAGCAGAACATGCGCGTCTCGGCGCCCGAAGCGTCGTCCTCTTACGCAGCGGGTCCGAAGTTCGAACCCCAGCGCGCCCACCGAGCCTTCGAGGACCATGGCCGAACCGCTCGGCAGCGTACTCCGCCAACCTTTCTTGCCTTCGGCGCGTCCTACGAAGGTGCGGCGCGTTTTCCGATCTCGACGTGGGGGCGCCGTCCCGGTTAGCTGGTGTGACACGGATCGGAGGGTCAGGAGGGAGCTGTGACAGGAGTTCGGCTGCGCGTGTCCGCCCCAAGGTGTCGTGCCCGCGCCGGTCGCGTCGGCGTAACGCCCTGCATGTCCGGCGGAGAGCGGGATCGGGAGGGGACATGACATCCACCGCTCTCGCCGTGATGATGGCCGGCGTGCTGGGGGCCTTCTGCACGATCGTGTTCGCGGTCGACTGGGTACCGGGCTCCGTCGTTGGATTGCCGAACCTGCCGAGCCGGCGCGTGATCGGCCTGTGGGTCTACAACGGCGTTCTCTGCCTCGCCCTGGCCGCTTGGTTGGTGTGCACGTATTTCTGCACCGTCGACGGCTACGACGACATTCCCGCGGTGCGCGACAGCTACTGCAGGCCGCACGCGACCGTGGGCGCGTGACCGGCGCTACTCCGGGCTCGGCGGGGTGCCGTGGCCCGCACGGGGGCCACCCTGAAAGTCGGGTCCGCGGCGGCGCGGTACGGGTCGGGGCATGATCATCCACTCGCCGCGCGGCACGCCGACGGTGCTGGATCGGCCGGTGACGTCTGGCCGGAATGCCCGGCGCGGATCTGCTAGCTGAGCTTGTCGTCGGGCTCCGTGGGCTCCACGCTCGTGCCCAGCGCACCGCCCGCGGGCGGATCGGTCCGACCGCGCTGGTCCCGGCCCGAGACTCCGTCCGTCTCGCCCGCCCGCTGCCCATGCGGGTGCAGCGCGTGACGGTTGGCGCGGGCCATCTCCTTGTGGGTCGGGATGGACCGCCACGGCGCGGAAGCGGTCCCCAGGCGAAGCGTTGAAGGGGACCGCGTGAGGAACACCGCGAGCAGGACCCACGGAATGACGAACACGGCGAACGCGGTGAGGCCCATAGCGATCCTCCAGAGAATTCAGCAGTAACGGTTGAAACTCCGGCAACTCAGTACTGATCCCGCAAACCTCACTTTAATCGATACTGCACCGCAGCGCGTTCTTCGGGGCGCAAGACGCGGAACACGATCGACCGGCCGGACCGTCGGACCACTGCCGGCAACCCGGCGCGTGACGTGTGCGCGCGGCACGCCTTCGTCCTCCGAGCCCTGTGCCGGCCGCGGTGGGTGACCTCAGCCCGGCGGCCGCGTGCGGACCGTCGCGAGTTCCTCGCGCAGATAGGGCGCCGTGCGGCCGGCCGCGGCCGCGGCGACGACCTCGGGCCGGCCGGCGGCCACGACGATGCCGCCCTGGTCGCCGCCGGCGGGGCCCATGTCGATCACGTGGTCGGCTTGGGCAACGACGCGCATGTCGTGCTCGACCATGACGACGGTGTTGCCCGCGTCGACCAGACCGTTGAGCTGGACCATGAGGCGGTCGACGTCGGTCGGGTGCAGGCCGGTCGTCGGCTCGTCGAGGACGTAGAGCGTGCCGCCGCGCTGCCCGCGCTGCAGCTCGGTGGCGAGCTTGATGCGCTGGGCCTCTCCACCGGAGAGTTCGGTCGCCGGCTGGCCGAGCCGCAGGTAGCCGAGGCCGAGATCGCGCAGCACGGTGAGCGGCCGCAGCACGGACGGCTCGTCCGCGAAGGCCGCGCAGGCCCGGTCGACGGTCAGCGCGAGCACGTCCGCGATGCTCAGCCCGTTCCACGTCACCGCCAGCGTCTCCGGCGCGTAGCGCGTGCCGTGGCAGGTCGGGCAGGGGGCGTAGACGCTCGGCATGAAGAGCAGCTCGACGCTGACGAAGCCCTCGCCCTCGCAGGCCGGGCAGCGCCCCTTGGCCACGTTGAAGGAGAAGCGGCCCGCATCGTAGCGGCGCCGCCGAGCCTCCAGGGTCGCGGCGAACAGCTTGCGGACGGCGTCGAACAGGCCCGTGTAGGTGGCGAGGTTCGAGCGCGGCGTGCGCCCGATGGGCTTCTGGTCGACCTGCACCAGGCGCCCGATCCCGTCCATGCCGCCGGCGATGCGGCCCTCCGACGGGCCCGGCACCTCGTCCAGGGGATCGTCCGACTCGTCCTCGGTCTTCACCGGCCGGCCGAGACGCTCGCCGACCAGCTCGAGCAGGGCCTGACTGACCAAGCTCGACTTCCCGGAGCCCGAGACGCCGGTCACGGCGGTGAGACACCCGATCGGGAAGGGGACCGAGACGCCCTTCAGGTTGTTGCGAACGATGCCTTCGAGGCGCAGCCACCCCGCGGGCTCCCGCGACGGCCGCGGGGGCGCCTCCACCAGCCCGAACAGGTAGAGCCGCGTCCGGGACGCCGCGACGTCACGCAGGCCCTCCGGCGGCCCGCTGTAGAGGATCGTGCCGCCGTTCTCGCCCGCTTCCGGCCCGACGTCGACCAGCCAGTCGGCGCGGCGCATGGTGCCGATGTCGTGCTCGACGACGAAGAGCGAATTGCCCGCGGCGAGCAGCCCGGCCAGCGCGTCGTGCATGGCGTCCCCGTCGGCGGGGTGCAGACCGGCCGTGGGCTCGTCGAGCACGTAGACGACGCCGAACAGCTGCGAGCGCAGCTGGGTCGCGAGGCGGAGGCGCTGCAGCTCACCCGACGACAGGGTCGTGGTGACACGGTCCAGCGAGAGGTAGCCCAGGCCCAGATCCGCGAGCGTCCCGATGCGCGCGATGAGGTCCGAGGCCAGGCGCTGGGCGGCGAGGCGCTTCTCGATCGACAGGTTCGGCGTGACGCGCACGTCCGGCGCGCCCGCATGGGCCGAGCCCCCGGACGCGGCACGCTCGGCGCGGTCCTTCCGGCCCACCGCGCGGTCGAGGGTGGCGGGTGCGGCGTCGACCTCGGGCTGCCGGTCCTCGGCCGCCGGCCTCAGGGCCTCGGCGAGCGCCGAGAGCGGCATGCGCGAGAGCGCGCCGATATCCAGCCCGGCGAACGTGACCGAGAGCGCCTCGGGCTTCAGCCGCTTGCCGTGGCAGGCCGGGCAATCCTCGCTCACGAGGTAGCGCGCGGCGCGGCGGCGCATCAGCGCGCTCTGCGAGTTGGTGAAGGTGCCGAGCACGTGGCGGCGGGCGCTGGTGAAGGTGCCCATGTAACTCGGCTCCAGGCCGCGGCGGCGGGCGAGCCGCGTCTGCTCCGGGGTGAGGCCGGCATAGACCGGCTCCTGCGGCTGCTCGTCCGTGAACAGGATCCAGTCCCGGAGCCTCCGGGGCAGCGCTTTCCAGGGCGTGTCGACGTCGACGCCCCGGCTGACGAGGATGTCCCGCAGGTTCTGGCCGCCCCAGGCCTGCGGCCAGGCCGCGACGGCCCGCTCGCGGATCGTCAGGGACGGGTCCGGCACCATCGAGGCTTCCGTGGCCTGGTAGACCCGCCCGAGGCCGCCGCAGGACGGGCAGGCGCCCTGCGGCGTGTTGGGCGAGAAATCTTCGGCGTAGAGCATCGGCTGGCCGGGCGGGTAGGTGCCGGCGCGCGAGTACATCAGGCGCACGAGGCTCGACAGGGTCGTGACGCTGCCGACCGAGGAACGCGCGCTCGGGGTGCCGCGCTGCTGCTGGAGCGCGACAGCGGGCGGGAGGCCCTCGATCGCGTCGACGTCGGGGACGCCGACCTGGTCGATCATCCGCCGCGCGTAGGGCGCGACCGATTCGAAGTAGCGGCGCTGCGCCTCCGCGTAGAGGGTGCCGAAGGCCAGCGAGGACTTGCCGGATCCGGAGACGCCCGTGAACACGACGAGCGCGTCGCGCGGCATCTCCACGTCGATGTCGCGCAGGTTGTGCTCCCGCGCGCCCCGGACCGTGACGTAGCCCGTCCGCGCCGCGCCCGCCCGCGCGATCGTCGTTTCGCGCCGGGGTTTCGCTTGGTCCATGAGCAGCCTTCTTGGAGGAGGCCGGCGCCCCCGCGGATCGTGAAATCGGGAGACCGGAGACCGGCGCGGGCGACGGGGCCGTCACCGCGCGGGCCGCCGTGGCGACCCGTATACCGTCCGGCCCGTAAACCGAAGCCGGACCGCGCCGGGAACGCGTCAGACAGCTGGCTTCGCGGCGGAGCGACCGGGACAGCTCGGTCGCAGGCGTGGACCGTCGCCGCAGCACCACCGGACCGGATCAGGTCACGGGCCTTCTCCTCGCTCCTGGCGACCGGCGGCCCGACACGTGGGGTGCGGTCGACGGCCTGGCGGTTTTCCGAAGGCGGGCGCAGAACGTGTGGGCGCCCCGTCGAGGAACCGAGCATGGTCAACGAGCACGTCGCGATCCGGACCGAGGACGGCGTATGCGGGACGCACGTCGTCGCGCCGGACGGCGCGGGGCCCTGGCCGGCCGTGATCCTGTACATGGATGCCGGCGGTATCCGACCGGCCATCGTCGACATGGCGCGGCGGCTCGCGACCGGCGGCTATCTCGTTCTGTTACCGGACCTCTTCTACCGCTACGGGCCCTATGGCCCCTTCGTTCCTGCGGACGTGTTCAAAGGCGATTTCCGAGCGATCCTCGGCCCGCTGATGGCGACGACGGACAATCTCAAGGCCGCGACCGATACAGCGGCGCTCCTCGCCTATCTCGACACGCGCGACGACGTCGCGGGGCGCGCGGTCGGGGCGGTAGGCTTCTGCATGGGCGGCCGCATGGCCATCACGGCGGCCGGCACGTATCCGGACCGGTTCGCCGCCGTCGCCAGCTTCCACGGCGGCAATCTCGCGACCGAGGAACCCGCGAGCCCGCATCGTCTGGCACCCGCGCTGAGGGCCGAGATGTATATCGCGGCCGCCGAGAACGACGGAAGCTACCCGTCCGCGATGGCCGAGAGGCTGGAGACGGCGCTGTCGCGAGCCGGTGTCCGGTATGCGGCTGAGACCTATCCCGCCGCGCACGGCTGGATGATGCCGGACTTCCCCGTCCACGATCGCGCGGCCGCGGAGCGCGGCTGGGCGGCGATGGGCGCCCTGTTCGACCGCGCCCTGCGCAGCACGGGCTGAGCGCGGCCGCGTCGCTAAGCGGCCACCGGCAGCCGCAGCACGTCGTCCATCGTGATCGGCCGGCCGGCCTCGCAGCAGAGATGGAGCAGGGTGGACTGGCGGAACCGCAGGTCGCCGGTCACCTCCTCGCCGAGCCAAGCGGGCTTGCTGAAGGACTGATCGGCCCGCGCGAGCTCGACCTCGGCCAGGACCATCCCGGCCAGCGACCCCTGGAAGACGTCGACCTCCCAGGTCAGCCCGTCGTGCGGCACGCAGTAGCGGATCTTCTCGATCACGTTGCCGGTGCACACCTGATCGACCATGGCGGCGCCGTCGGCATGCGGGATCTCGTACTCGAACTCCGCGCGGGCGATGCCTTCGCGGGCGCCCTTGACCGTCAGCCAGGCACGCTCGCCGTCGAGCCGCACCCGGACCTTTCCGCGCGCGAAATGACCGACCAGGCCGTCCTTCAGGTGCCGAATGGATGTGGCCGCGTCGCGCCAGCCCGCGCCTGCCACGAGGAACTTCCGCTCGATCTCTAACCGCATCCACGCGTCCATTGCTTCGGCCGGACGCCTCGTAGCCCATCGGGGCCGCCGAGTCAGGCGGACTGGATCATCCGGTGCGGACGCACGGGAACGGGACTCGGCCTCGACGCAGATGTGCCGCTCACCGTTGCGGCAGAACGATCGTCAGCCTCTCGGATCGCCGTCGATCCGGCGACGTCGTGCCCGGGCGCGAACCGTGCCGTCGGCGTGACCGAGTCGATGATCGTGGGAGCGTAAGAACAAGCGGCGGCGCCGCGAACGATACGCCTGCAAAGGAACGCGGCCGTTCCTGCACAATATGTTCTCATCGCTGTCTAAATCGGTGCCAATGCTGCAGCGCATTGTGAATTCATGCCGGTAAACTTCCGGAGGTGTCGTCTTCCCGCCAGAAAGCGTCGAAGAAAGGCAAGCCCGTGAGGGGCCCACCGGTAGTTTTTCATTGTCATTGATAAAAGGCTCGCTCAGCTCAGGGTAATAATCGACGACTGGAAAATGCAATAGATCGCAGAGATCGTAACCAGATGTGTCGTATTACCGTAGCGGGCGTGAGCAAGATCTTCGGCTGGAGCTGCGCGAGGGCCTCGCGACCCGGCACCGAGACGATGCACGTGCTCCGGGCCGAGAAGGGCTACATCATCGTCGGTCAGGAGACGGACGGGACCGTCACCCCGGACGATGTCGGGCTGGCCGGCATGATCGCCAAGGCGAAGACGGACTTCGTCGGCAAGCGCTCACTCGCCCGGCCCGACGTGGTCGCCTCCGGCCGCAAGCAGCTCGTCGAGTTCGTCACCGACGACCCGAGATGCGTCCTCGACGAGGGCGCGCAGGTCGTCGCCGACCCGAACCAGCCGATCCCGATGCGGATGCTCGGCCACGTGACGTCGAGCTACTGGAGCGCGAATTGCGAGCGCTCCATCGCGCTGGCCCTCGTGGCGGGCGGGCGCGACCTGCTCGGCCAGACCCTCCACGTCACGACCCCGGACGGCTTCACCACCGCCACCGTGGCCGAGCCGGTGTCCTTCGATCCCAAGGGGGGCGCATCCATGCTCGAGGCACGCTACCGCACCGCCCGCACGCTCCCGCTCGGCCGCACCGCGGCGCCGGTCCGCGCCGGACTCCTGATCCAGCCGGCCGAAGCCGAGGCGCGCTTCTCCCTGCGCCTGCGCGGCCCCCGGGTGCCGGCGGCCGGTCTCCCGCTCGACCGCCCGATCAACACCCTGTCGGGCGACCAGACCCGCTGGATCGCCCGCCTCGGTCCCGACGAGTGGCTGATCGGCGCGCCCGAGACGGATGCCGACATCCTGGCCGCCGCCGTGAGCACCGACCTCGCCGGCCGGACGCACGCCCTCGTGGACGTGTCGCACCGCAATGTCGGGATCGACGTCCGCGGGGACGCGGCCGCGATCGCCCTTAACGCCGGCTGCCCCCTCGACCTCGGCGACGCCGCCTTCCCGGCGGGCAGCGCCACCCGCACGCTTCTCGGCAAAGCCGAGATCGTGCTGATCCGTCGCCCCGGCCCGGTCCCGACATACCGGGTTGAGTGCTGGCGGTCCTTCGCGACCTACGTGTATGGCTTGCTGCAGGAAGCCGCCTTCGGGGCCGGCCCGCTGGAGAGAGCCGCCGCGCGATGATCAGCGCCTTCGATCTGTTCAAGATCGGGATCGGCCCGTCGAGTTCCCACACGATCGGGCCCATGGTGGCCGCGCGCCGCTTCCGCGACCGCGTCTCCGGCCGGGCCGGCGTCGCGCGGGTGTCCGCGGAGATCTTCGGCTCCCTCGCCTGGACCGGGCGCGGCCACGGCACCGACGTGGCGATCTTCCTCGGCCTGCTCGGCCACGAGCCCGCGACCGTCGATCCGGACGCCGTGACGGGCTACACGCGAACCCTGGCCGAGACCGGCGCCATCGGCCTGCCGGGCGTCGCCTTCGACACCACGAAGGACCTTGTCTTCAACTTCGCCGAGGTCCTGCCCCGCCACACCAACGGCATGCGCTTCCGCGCCCTGGACGCCGACGGCGCCGTGCTGGACGAGGTGGTCTGCTACTCGGTCGGCGGCGGCTTCGTCGAGGAGGAGGGGGCGGGGGAGACCGGCGGCCTCGGCGCCGTCGCGGTGCCCCACCCGTTCGAGAGCGGTGCCGACCTGCTGCGGATCTGCGCCGAGACCGGCCTCACCATCCCGCAGGTCCAGATGGCCAACGAGCGCGCCCTGCGCACCGAGGCGGAGATCGAGGCCGGGCTCGACGCCGTCCGCGACGCCATGCTGGCCTGCATCAGTCGTGGCCTGCGCATGGACGGCGAGCTGCCCGGCGGCCTCAGGGTCCGGCGGCGCGCGAAGCGCCTGCACGAGACCCTCGAGGCGAACCGCCTCACGAACAGCCGGCCGGCCCACGAGATCATGGACTGGATCAGCCTGTTCGCCCTGGCGGTGAACGAGGAGAACGCGTCCGGCGGCCGGATCGTCACGGCGCCGACCAACGGTGCGGCCGGGATCGTGCCGGCGGTGCTGCGTTACATCGTCGACTTCTATCCCGGCTGGAGCGAGGCGCGCGGCCGCGACTACCTCCTCGCCGCCGCGGCGATCGGCGGTCTGATCAAGCGCCGGGCCTCGATCTCGGGCGCCGAGGTCGGCTGCCAGGGGGAGGTCGGCTCCGCGGCCGCCATGGCGGCGGCCGGGCTCGCGTCCGTCCTCGGGGGCGACGCGCGGCAGGTCGCCAACGCCGCCGAGATCGCCATGGAGCACCATCTGGGCATGACCTGCGACCCGATCGGGGGGCTCGTCCAGATCCCCTGCATCGAGCGCAACGCCTTCGGTGCCAACAAGGCGGTGGCGGCCGCATCCCTCGCCCTCCACGGCGACGGGGTGCATTTCGTGAGCCTCGATCAGGTCATCGAGACGATGCGCCAGACCGGCCACGACATGCAGGCCAAGTACAAGGAAACCTCGCTCGGCGGCCTCGCGGTCAACGTGGCCGCCTGCTGAGCGCGACGTCCCGCGCGGCCTCGCAGGGGACCGTGTCAGGCCGCCTGCGACGCCCCCGGCAGCGCGAACGGCTCCGGCGCGTGACCCTCCGCGCGGAGCGCGGCCAGCAGGTCGTCGGGCGCGAGGTTGAGGGTGCGCGTGCTCACCAAGGGATGGACGTTGATCCGCGCCTCCGCGAGCAGGCTGTCCTGGACGAAGATCCGCAAGCTGCCCGGCGCGGCGTTGAGGGCGGCGAGCGGCGACACCGCGCCGCTCGCGACGCCGAGCTGCTCGCCGAGTGCCTCGGCACTGGCGAAGGACAGGCCGCCCCGCGCGCCGAGGACGGCCCGGAACGCCTTCAGGTCCACCTGGGTGTCGTGACGGAGCGTGACGAGGAAGTGCGTCTTCTTGCCGTCGCGCAGGAACAGGTTCTTGGTGTGCGCGCCGACGATGTCGCCGCAGGCCGCCATCATCGCCTCGACGGTCAGGACCGGCGCGTGCTCGTAGAGCTTGTAGGCGACCCCGAGCGCGCGCAGCCGGGCCAGGAGATCGTCGGAGGTCATAGCCATCGGGTTCCTCATCGGGATTCGCGGGCCGGCGGACCGAGGACGCCGATCCGGCGCAGGTGAGTCAGAATCTCCCGGGCGGCCTCGTCGGGCTCGGGCCGGACGAGGAGGCGCCCGCCGCCGGACGCGGCCTCTCCGGTCGCCGCCCTCAGCCGCTCCGCCGCCGAGCCGCCGGACGGCGCACCTTTCACGATTTTCGGCCGGCGGCGATAGGGGCGTTCCTCGAAGACCGGGACGGGGGCGGCGGCCGCGGCCGGGTCGCCCGCGACGGTCTCGATCACGCCGCGCCGCGCCTGCCCGTAGGCGAAGGGGAGCGGCGCGGGCGCGTCGGGATGGATCGTGGCCAGGACCGGGCCGCGCAGGCGCACGCGGCGGCGCGCGCCGCGGCCGAGGGTCTGGTCGAGGGACAATGCGCCCGCGTCGCCGGCCGCGAGGGCGACGACGTCGGGGATCAGGAGGCCGTCGAGGGCCTCCGCGACCGCGTAGGGAACCATCCCGGTCTCGTCGCCCCCCTGGCCGCGCCGGCCCGCGAGGATCAGGCCGGGCGCCATCGCCGCGAGGCGGGCGGAGAGGGCCGGCACCGGATCGACGCCCGCCGGCACGGGGACGTGCACGATCCGGGACAGGCCGTGGCCCAGCGCGTCCGCGACGGCGGCCGCGTCCGGCCCGGCATGGAGGCCGACGGCCTCGCCGAGGCCCGTCGCGAGGCGGATCGCCTGGGCCTCCAGCCGCGGCAGGACCGTCGCGCCCGAGACCGGCTGCCGTCCGGCGGAGAGGAGCACGACGCCGATCATGGGCTGCCCTCCGGGCGCGCGGCCTCCGCGGCCTCCGCGGCCAGCAGCCGCAGAAGGGCGGGCATGACCGCCTGCGCGTCCTGCACGATGGCGAGGCCCGCCCGCTCGATCATCGCCGCGTGCAGGTCGGTGTTGACCGCCACGACGTGCTCGCAGCCCGCGATACCCTGCCGGTGCTGCGGCGCCCCCGAGATGCCGAGGGCGAGGTAGCAGGTCGCCGCCAGGACGGTGCCGGAGGCGCCGACCTGGGTCCGACGCGGCATCAGCCCGGAGTCGCACAGGACCCGGCTCGCGCCCGGGGTCGCGCGGAGCGCCGCGACCAGCTGCCGGAACGCGTCGAGGTCGGTGACGCCGTTGCCCGCGGCGGTGACGAACTCGGCGAGCGCGAGCGGCACCGTGGCCGGGTCGGCCGGGACGCGCTGCGCCGAGAGGATCGCCGTCCCGGCCGTCGCGGGCTCCGCCGTCGCGACCGCCAGCGGCCGCGCCTCCCGGGGCGGGCCGGCATACTCGGCCACCGCGTCGGGGGCGACGGTGGCGAGCAGCCCGGGCGCGGCCCGCTGCTCGACGCTGCGGCCCCGCGCCGGGCGGATCAGCCCGGAGGCGGAGACGCCCTCGGCCTGGGTGAACAGCGGCGCGCCGAGCCGGACCGCGACCCGGCGGGCGACGTCGCCGCCGTCGAGGGATTCCGGGAACAGGACGTGGCGCGGATCGAGCGCTGTCAGGGCCGCGACGATCCGGGCGGCCCGGCCGGCGGGATCGTAGGCGCTATCGTGGAAGGCCCGCACGGCGCCGTCGTCGTCCCGGACGATCGCCACCGAGGTCTTGCCGATGTCGACGACCATGACGTCGCCGGCCTCCGGCACGTCGGGCTCGACGCCGACGTAGATCCAGTGGCGGCCGAAGATGTCCGCCATGTCGGCCTTGAAGACTTCGGGGCTCAGGTAGAACTCGGCCGGCAGGCTGTAGCCGCGACGGCGCTCGCGCCAGAGACGCTGCAGAGGGGTCGGCGTCACGTCGAGCATGGGACCTCCGGAGCCATTCAGGCCCCGAAACTATCGTCGCCGGACCGGCCGCCCGCTGCCACGCCAGCGACACTCGCTTGGTCAACGGCGACGTGGCGTGGACCGGCCCGTGCCGGGGGCCGGGGCGCCGCTACTCGGCGGCCGACCGCGTGACGGTCTCCGCCCCGTCGTCCACGCCGAAGCGCGCGATGCTGTCCTCCAGCCGCAGCGCGGCGTTGATCAGGGCCATGTGGGAGAAGCCCTGCGGCGTGTTCCCGCGCTGCGCCCCGGTGGCCGGGTCGATCTCCTCGGCGAGCAGCCCGACATCGTTGCACCGGGCGATCAGGCGCTCGAAGGCGGCCCTGGCCTCGCCGGTCCGCCCGTCGAGGGCGAGGCAGCCGACCCGCCAGAAGGCGCAGGCCGTGAACGTGCCCTCGTCGCCCTCCAGGCCGTCCTCCATGCGGTAGCGGTAGATCAGGTCGCCGACGCCCAGTTCGCGCTCGACCGCCGCCAGGGTCGCGCGCATGCGCGGCTCCCGCGGGTCGAGGGCCCCGAACAGGGCGACGCGCAGGACCGCGGCGTCGAGGTGGTGCGAATCGTAGGCGCCGACATAGGCCCGCTTCTCGGCGTTCCAGCCCTTCTCGAGGTATTCCGACCGGATCTCTGCGGCGATCCGCTCCCACTCGGCGATCTTCGCCTCCGGCACGCCCGCGATGTTGCGGGCGATCCGGGCCGCGTCCCGCAGGGCGACCCAGAGCATCGCCTTGGTGTGGACCTGCTGGCGCGGCCCGGTGCGCAGCTCCCAGATGCCGTTATCCGCGTCGTGGCGGTGGCGGATGGCCCGGGCGGTGAGATTGTCCAGCACCTCCGGCAGCCGATCGTTGACCTTCTCGGGCGGGTCGTAATCGACCGCCTCGAGGAAGACGCACAGGGCCCGGAGCAGCTCGCCGTAGATGTCGTGCTGGTCCTGGCACTCGGCGATGTTGCCGATCACCACCGGCCCCACCCCGTTCCAGCCGGCGAGGTGGCTCAAGGCCTCCTCCGGCGGCATGTCGCCGGCGATGCCGTACATGAGCCGAGTCTCCCGCCCGAAGGTGCCGTCGCGCTCGCGCAGGAAGCGCAGGAACTCGGACGCCTCGCGGACGTAGCCCAGCATCACGAAGGCGGTGACCGTGAAGGCGGCGTCCCGCATCCAGGTGAAGCGGTAATCGTAGTTGCGGTTGCCCGGGACCGCCTCGGGCAGGCCGGCCGTGGCCGCCGCGACGATCCCGCCCGAGGGCGAGTAGGTCAGCAGCTTCAGGCACAGGGCGGACCGCATCACCGCGTCCCGGTAGACGCCGCGATAGGTGCTCCGGGCGCACCAGCGGCGCCAGTAATCGGCGGTCGACTCCAGCCGCCTTTGGGCGCCGGCGAAATCCTCGATGCAGGCCTCGTCCTGATCCTCGCCGTGGGTCAGGACCAGGTAGGCGGTCTCGCCCTCCGCGAGGTCGAAGCGGACCTCGGCCGCGTCGCCCGCGAGGGTCGGGCACGCGTGCGCGTTGACCCGCACGCGCCAGTCCCCGGCCTCGAACAGGACCGACCCGCCCTCGACCAGCGGCGTGCAGGGGCGGCGAGCGTAGTCGAAGGTAGGACGGATCCGGAACACGCCCGAGACCCGGCCCTGCTCGCAGGTCAGAAGCCGGATCAGGCGGCTCTCGCTTTCGCCGTCCGGCCCCTCGTCGGGCTCCGGGCTCGGCGGGTTGACGGGCATCAGGTCGACGAGGCGCGCCCGGCCGGTCTCCGTGGTGAAGGTCGTCTCCAGGATGTTGGTGTCCGGCAGGTAGCGGCGCGCGCTCCCGGTCGAGCCGTCGAGGGCGAGGCTGCACGATCCGCCCTTCTCGTCGTCGAGGAGCTTCACGAACAGCGCCGGCGAATCGTGGCGCGGCCAGCACAGCCAGTCGATGGAGCCGTCCCGGGCGATCAGCGCGCAGGAATGGGTGTCACCGATGAGGGCGTAATCGCTGATGGGCTTCGACACGGGGCTTCCGGATGGCGGCACCCGGTCCGCCGGGCAGGACAGAGTCCTGAGGTAGCCGGGCGGCGCCGGGCGGGGAGTCCCGATCGACGATTCGCCGCACGGCCGCGCGCGATCGCTCCCGTTCGGTCAGGCCCCGGGCCGCGGTAGCATACGGTCGCTGATGATCCGCCGCTGGATCTCGCTCGTGCCCTCGAAGATCGTCGTCAGCCGCGCGTCGCGCCAATAGCGCTCGACCCGGCGCTCGGTGGTGTAGCCGTTGCCGCCGTGGAGCTGCATCGCCTGGTTGGTGACCCGAACCGCCATCTCGGTGGCCAAGAGCTTCACCATCGCCGACTCGCTCTCGGCGGCCTCGCCCTGGTCGAGGAGGTGGGCGGCCTGATGCCAGAAGGCGCGCGCCTGCGCGACCTCGGCGGCCATGTCGGCCAGCGCGAAGCGCAGCGCCTGGAAGTCGCCGATCGGGTGTCCGAACTGGACGCGCTCCTGCAGGTAGCTCTGGCAATCCTCGACCGCCGCGCGTGCGACGCCGACGGCCCGGGCCGCCGTGTGCACCCGGGCGATGTTGAGGCCGCGCTGGACGGCGGCGAACCCTCCGGAATCCGCGTCCGCCCCCTGGTCGCCGTAGAGCCCGGTGAGCCGGTCGCTCTCGGGCACGCACACGTCCTCCAGGCTCAGCTCGAAGGTCTGGAAGCCGTGATAGCCGATCTTGTCGATCACCCGGCCGGTCACGCCGGGCGGGAAGCTGTCGCGCTCCTTGAGCACGAGGAACGTCTCGAGGCCGGCCGAGCGCGACTCACCCGGCTCCGGGTCGCGGGTCCGGGCCAGGACCTCGATGAAGTCGGCGCCCTTGGCGAACCCCGCCCAGCGCTTGGTCCCGGTGATCCGCCACCGGTCGCCGTCGCGCACCGCGCGGGTTTGCACGCCGGCGAGGTCGGACCCGGCATCGGGTTCCGACAGCGAGATCGAGCCGATCCACTGCCCCCGGGCCGAGCGCCGGATCAGCTCCGCCCGGCGGTCCGGGTCGAGGGTCTGGGTGCCGAGGCCCTGACCGCGGGCCAGGATGCTGCCCACCGAGAGCCAGGCCCGGGCCAGCTCCTCCGAGACGAGGCAGTACTCGAACACGCCGAGCCCGAGGCCGCCGTGCTCCGCCGGGATCGTGATGCCGAACCAGCCCTTCTCCGCCATGGCGTCGATGAGCGAACGCGGCATCTCGGCCTTGTGACGGTCGAGCTCGTCGGCCAACGGCAGGACGGTGTCGCGGGCGAAGGCCCGGGCCTCGTCCTGCAGCGCCGCCCGTGCCTCGGTGCGCCAGGGCGAGGCGAGTTCCGGCGGCTTCGGCGCGATCAGGTCCTTCCGATCCTCGGTTCCGGTCATCGTTCCCCCCTGTGATGTGACGCCGTGCGGCAACTCAGTTCAGGTCCGTGCGGGAAACACGCGCTTACAAAATGGTTCCGTGCCCCATCTTCGAATAATCGGCGGACGGGGTCATAATAGCTTGATGATGCAGGCCGAACCGCAGACCGACTCCTTCGCGATGAGCGCACCCGCAACACCCCACATCCTCGTCGTCGAGGACGATCGGGAGATCTCGGCGCTGATCGCGCGCTACCTGCGCGGCAACGATTGCCGCGTCACGCTGGCCGGCGACGGCGCCGACATGGACCGGGTCCTGGCGGAAGCGCGGATCGACCTCATCGTGCTCGACCTGATGCTTCCCGGCGAGGACGGGTTGAGCCTGTGCAGGCGCCTGCGCGGCACCTCGCAGATCCCGATCCTGATCCTGACCGCGAAATCCGAGGACGTGGACCGGATCCTCGGCCTCGAACTCGGCGCCGACGACTACCTCGCCAAGCCGTTCAACCCGCGGGAACTGCTCGCCCGCATCCGCGCCATCCTGCGCCGGGTCGCCGCCGAGGCGCCGGACGCCGACGAGCGGCGGCGCCTGCACTTCTCGGGCTGGACGCTGGACGTCTCCCTGCGTCAGGTCCTCTCGCCCGAGGGTGCGCGGATCTCGATCACCGGTGCGGAGTTCGACCTCCTCCACGCCCTGTGCCTCCGGCCGGGGCGGGTGCTGTCCCGGGACCAGCTCCTCGACCTCACCCAGGGCCGCGCCGCGGGCCCGTTCGAGCGGAGCATCGACGTGCTGATCTCCCGGATCCGCCAGAAGATCGAGCGCGACACCCGCAACCCCGAATTCATCCGCACGATCCGGTCCGGGGGCTACCTGTTCACGCCCGAGGTCACGCGGTCATGAGCGGTCTGGGGCGCCTCCGCGCGCGGCTGCGTCCGAAGACGATCGCGGGCCAGATCGCGCTGCTCGTGGTCGCCGGCATCGCGGTGGCCCACGTGGTCGCCACCGCGGCGTTCCTGATGCTGCACGAATCGCAGAATCCCGACACGCTGCCGGGCGTGGCCGCGAGCCGCCTCGGCGTTCTGGTGAGACTCATGGACGCCGCCGACCCGGCGGCGAGACCGGCGCTGCTGGCGAGCGGCCGCAGCCTGCCGCTGATCCAAGTCGAGCCCTGGGACGGGACGGTGCCGCCGGGGGCGAAGCCGGCCCCCGACCTGCCAGTGATCCGCAAGCTGCGCTACGGCGCCGGCCGGCCGGTGACGATCACCGACCTCGCCGCGGCCGACCCGGCGCGCGACAAGTCGGACGGCCGCCTCCATATCGGCATCGTCACGCCGGCGGGTGTGCGGGTCCAGGCGACGCTGCCGAACGATCCTCTGAGGGGACCCCGCCAGGGGGCGCTGATCTTCACCGTGGTGTTCCTGGCGCTGACGCTGGCGCTGCTCTGCGTCTGGGCCACGCGCGCCCTCACGGCGCCGCTGAAGCGGCTCGCGGGCGCGGCGGAAGCCTTCGGCGCCCGCGACGACCACGTGGCGCTGCCGGAGGCGGGGCCGCGCGAGGTGCTCGCCGTGTCCCGGGCGCTGGACCGGATGCGGTCGCGCGTCCGTCGCCTGATCGACGACCGGACGCAGATGCTGGCGGCGATCAGCCACGACCTGCGCACGCCGATCACCCGGCTGCGCCTGCGCGCCGAGTTCATCGAGGACGAGAATGCCCGGGCCTCGACCCTGCGCGACCTCGACCAGATGAACGGCCTCGTCGAGGCGGCGCTCTCCTTCGTGCGCGACGGCCAGATCCGCGACGCGAACAGCCACAGCCTCGTGGATCTCGCCTCGGTGGTGCAGACGGTCTGCGACGACTTCTCGGATTTCGGCGCACCGGTCAGCGTCAGCCGCAGCCGGCACGTCCTGGTCCAGGGCCGGCCCGAGGAACTCCAGCGGGCGGTGACGAACCTCGTGGACAACGCCGTGAAGTACGGCGGCCGGGCCGACGTGCAGATGGAGGCCTCCGAGCGCGGCGTCAGAGTCTGCATCCTGGACAACGGCCCGGGGATCCCGGAGGCGGAGCGCGAGGCGATGCTCCAGCCCTTCGTGCGCGGCGACCGGGCGCGCAATCTCAACGAGGCCAGCGGCTTCGGCCTCGGCCTCTCGATCGTGCAGGCCATCGTCGAGGCCCATAACGGGCGCCTGCGGCTGGAGAACCGCCCCGAGGGCGGGCTCTGCGCGGCGATCGAGCTGCCCCTGGCCGCCCAGGCCTTCGCGGGGCGCGCGGCGCACAAGCCCGCGCCGCTCCCGGCCGAGGCGGCCTGAGGCCGCCTCGAGTCCCGTCCGCTTCTACGCCGCCCGCACGTTGCGGAGGAACTGCGCCACCTCGGCGCGGAGCTGCTCCGAGCGGGTCGCCAGCGAGTCGGACGCCTGCGCGACCGAGTCCGCGGCCTCGCCGGCATCGCCAGCGACCCGCGCGACCTCGGCGATCTCCAGGGTCATCGTGCCGGTGCCGGCCGACGCCTGCCCCATGCTGCGCACGATGTCCTGCGTGGTGACGCCCTGCTGGTCCACCGCCGCGGCGATGCTGGTCGACACCTGGTTCATCGCCTCGATCTGGGCGGTGATGCCCTGGATCGCCCCGGCCGCGTCGCCCGTGACCGTCTGGATCGAGGCGACCTGACGGCTGATCTCCTCGGTGGCGCGGGTGGTCTGCGCGGCGAGTTCCTTGACCTCGGCGGCGACCACCGCGAAGCCGCGGCCCGCCTCGCCGGCGCGGGCGGCCTCGATCGTGGCGTTGAGCGCCAGCAGGTTCGTCTGCCCGGCGATGGTCGAGACCATGCCGACCACGTCGCCGATGCGCGTCGCGGCGGCGGCGAGGTCGGTCATGGTCTGCTCGGCCCGGCGGGCCTCGCCGACGGCGGTGGCGGACATGCCGGCGGCCTGCTCGACCTGCCGGCCGATCTCCTGGACGGTCGCGCCGAGCTCCTCGGCCGCGGCCGCCACGGTGTTGACGTTGTCGGAGGTCTGCTGCGCGGCCCCGGCGACGCTGGTCGAGCGCTCGGAGGTGCTGGAGACCGCGGCGCGCATCGTGTCCGAGGCGCCCTGAAGCTCCGTGACGGCGCCGGTCAGGCCCTCGACGATGCCGCCGACCGAGTGCTCGAAGCCGTCGGCCAGCTGCTTGAGCATGGCGCGCCGGCTCTGCTCCTCGCGCAGGCGCGCGGCCTCGGTGGTCTGGAGCTGCTGGGCGGCCTCCTCCAGCGACATGTCGCGGATCGTGACCACGGCGCGGGCGATGTCGCCGATCTCGTCGCGCCGCGCGCTGCCCGGCACGTCGGTCAGCGCCTGGCGATCGGCGAGGGCCTTGAGGGCGCGGGTGAGGGCACCGAGCGGCGCCACGATCGAGCGGGCGAGCAGCAGGCCGAGCAGGGCCGTTCCGGCGAGCACGAACAGGCCGGTCAGGATCAGCGTGCGCGACAGGGCCTGGACCGCGTCGATCGCCTCCGCCTGGGTCTGCTCCGCCACAACCGTCCAGGGCGCGCCCAGAACGGTCACCGGCGAGGCGGCCGCCATGTGGGTGCCGTTCTCCGCCGCGAAGTCGACGGGACCGCCGGCCTTGACCCGGTCGGCGGCGAGGCCGATCCCGGCGAGGCCCGCGCCGGCACGGACGCCGGGGTTCAGCGGCGGGTTGCTGCGCAAGAGGCCGTCCGCGCCGACCGCCAGGATCTGGCCCGTGTCGCCGAGACCGGTCCGCTTCGACAGCGTCTGGTCGAACAGGGCGGGCGTGACCCGCATGACGATGAAGCCGATCCGCTCGGCCGCCTGCGCGGTGCCCATGGCGACGTTGGCCCGCTTGGTCATGGCGCGGCCGAGGAAGGCGGCCGGGACCCCGTCCACCGGGTAGGCGGCAAAATCCTCGTACAGGACCGCGCCCGAGTCGGCGGATTTCAGGCGCTCGACGAGGCGTGCGAGCGCCGTCCCCGCCAAGCCGTCCTCCGTGACCGCTTTGCCGAAATCGGCGCCCTTCGTCGTGGTGTAGTCGATCCGGCCGTTGTCATCGATGAACATCAGGTCGGCGTAGCCCGGCTGGGCGACAAGCTTGCGCGCCACCTCCTGAACCTTGACGTGCCGGCGGGCATACATCGACGACATGCCGCTGCCGTCGAGGGCGACCCGCGCCTCGGCGGTCTGCGGCGCGCGGAACGCCGCGATGACGCTCTCGGTGTCGGGCTTCGCCGGGTCGAGGTTCTCGAGCAGGTCGGGGAAGTTCGAGACGATCTGCGGGTGGGCCGCCACCGCCAGGAAGTCGGCCTGCGCCCGATCCGCCACCAGCTCGATCGCGTCCCGGCGCGCCGCCGCGGCGAGTTCGAGGCGCTCGTGGGCCGCGGTCATCAGACCCGCCCGCGCCGAGTACCAGCTGAATCCGCCCATGGCGGTGGCGCTCAGGAGCGCCAGGCCGACGGTCGTCGCGGGAAGGCGCGTGCTCAGCCGCGATAGCGAGATCATGATGCCCCTGTATTCTTTGGAAGATTGGTTTGACGTGAACCAATCGCCCAATCCTTATAAAAATCTCGTAAACACCGATACACCGCTCAAAACTTGAGCACACGCGGAACATACAACTTAAAGAACAGTCTGAGCACCATGATTCCAAGTTGTGAATGGTCGAGCGCCCGTTCCGGCAAGATTTCGCTGCGCAGGTCGTCACGGACGCCCGCGCGGCGTTGAGGGATGCGCGACATCCGGCCAAGTTTCGGCCAGCCCGTTTCGGGCAGCCCGTCGTCCCGCGGCCGCCCCGGACACACCGTCACGGATCTTGCTGACCGATCCCGTCTCGCGGTCGGCGTCATCGGCCGGTTATGAGTCCGGGTGGTAGAGCGGCCGCGGAGAACGGTCGCTTCGTGACGGCGATGGAGGTGGGATGAGCGGCGAAGACCAGCCGGACCGGGCGCGCAGCATCGCGCTGATCGGGGCCCCGATCGAGGTCGGGACCAGCGAGGCCGGCGCCCTCATGGGCCCGGCGGCCCTGCGCACGGCCGGGCTGGTGCGGGCGCTCGCCGAACTCGGCCACGCGATCGCGGATCGCGGCGACGTCGCCCCGGACGGACCCGCCGGGACGCGCGGGCTGGACGGTGTCGCCGCCTGGACGCGGGCCCTGTCCCGCGCCGTGGAGGACGCCCTCGACGCGGGGGCGCTGCCGCTGACCGCCGGCGGCGATCACAGCCTGTCCCTGGGCTCCGTCGACGGGGTGATGCGGCACTGCGCGCGGCGCGGCCAGCCCGTCTTCGTCCTCTGGCTCGACGCCCACGCCGACTTCAACACGCCGGCGACCTCGCCCTCCGGCAACGTCCACGGCATGCCGCTCGCCGCTCTGTGCGGCGAGCCGGGCTTCCCGCCGCTCTTCGCCGAGCCGGCGCCGGCGCCCCTGCCGCCCGCCGACGTCCACCTGTTCGGCCTCCGGTCGATCGATGCCGGCGAGCGCGCCCTCGTGACGGCGCGCCGGGTCGGCGTCACCGACATGCGCACGATCGACGAGTTCGGCGTCGTGGCGCCCCTGCGGCGGGTGCTCGACCGCGTCGCCGCGCGGGGCGCGCACCTCCATGTCAGCCTCGACATCGACTTCCTCGATCCGTCGATCGCCCCGGCCGTGGGCACCACCGTTCCGGGCGGCGCCACCTTCCGGGAGGCCCATCTGATCATGGAGATGCTCCACGATTCCGGTCTGGTCCGCTCCCTCGACGTGGTGGAGCTCAACCCCTTCCTCGACGAGCGCGGCCGCAGCGCCCGGGTGCTGGTCGAGCTGGTGGCCAGCCTGTTCGGCCGGCGCATCCTCGACCGGCCGACCCTGCCGATCGAGGCCGTGCCGGCAGAGCCGGCCGGGCGCGCCTGATGCACGGCCCTCTCGCGCCCTCATCCGCGCCCGAGATGACCGCGCCCGCGCGCCAGCGCTCGGACGGGCGCGTCCAGCTGCGTGTCGGACTGGCCCGTCCGGGCGGCGGGACGCGTATCCTGGATCTGGCGGAAGCCGGGCCGTCGCGGCTGCGCTTCCCCCGGGGCACCGGCGCGCCGGAGGCGGTCCTCGTCAACACGGCGGGCGGCGTCGCCTGCGGCGACACCTTCGCCATCGACCTCACGCTCGAACCGGGGGCCGAGCTGGTTCTGACCACGACGGCGGCCGAGAAGATCTATCGCTCTGACGGCCCCGTGAGCCGCATCGTCAACACGCTGAATCTGGGGGAGGGGGCCGGCCTCGCCTGGTTGCCGCAGGAGACGATCCTGTTCGATCGGGCCCGGGTGCGGCGGCGCTTCGTGGCCGATCTCGCCGAGGGGGCCGCGCTGCTCGCCGTGGAGGTCGTGGCGTTCGGCCGCGCCGCCCGGGGCGAGCGGATCGGCGACGGGCTATTCGCGGATTCCTGGCGGATCCGCCGGGGCGGGCGCCTCGCCTACGCCGACGACCTCCTGCTGGAGGGGCCGATCAGCGACCACCTCGCTCGCCCGGCCATCGGCGGCGGCGCCCGCGCCTGCGCGACGATCCTCGACCTCTCCGCCGGGGCGGAGGCGCGCCTCGAGGAGGCGCGGACCCGGCTGGCCGAGGCCGCGTCGCCCGGGACGACGGCGGCGGCGAGCGCCTGGAACGGCCATCTGGCGGTCCGCGCGCTGGGCGACGCGGTCGGGCCTCTGCGCGGGCTCGTCGCCCGCTTCCTCGCGGGCTACCGCGGCCTGCCGATGCCGCGGGTCTGGCAGAGCTGACGCGGTCCGCGCGATCCGGGCCTCGGGGCCGTTGCCTGCGACCGCCGACCTCTGCTAGAGACGCGCACCCGGAGCTGTCCGCCAAGCTCCGGACGGGACGGCAGCGCCGTTCGGGAAGGCCTCGTGGCGGAGTGGTTACGCAGAGGACTGCAAATCCTTGCACCCCGGTTCGATTCCGGGCGAGGCCTCCATCCTTCCCAGACAGATTGTGCCGGCCGTGACGGGCCGGTGCGCGCCCGTCAGGCGCCGTGGACCTCCACCATGAAGGTCTCGATCGCCCGCTGCAGGCTGTGGGTCCCGGCATTGACCCGGGCGGCGCTGCCGCGCACCTGCCCGGCCTGCGCCTCGTTGGACGCGGCCGCGGCCTGAACGCCCGCCACGCTCTCGGAGACCTGCCGGGCCTCCGCGGCCGCGCCGAAGATCGCCCGCGCGATCTCCTGGCTGGCCTGCCCCTGCTGGTCGGTGGCGTCCGCGACCTCGGAGGCGATCAGGCTCATCCGGGCGATGGTCTCGCCGATCGTGCCGATGGCGCCGACCGTGCGCCCGGCGGCCCCCTGGATCGCCCCGACCTGCCCGGTGATGCGGTCGGTGGCGAGCGCCGTCTGGCCGGCCAGCGCCTTCACCTCCGCGGCGACCACCGCGAATCCCCGCCCCGCGGCGCCCGCGCGGGCCGCCTCGATCGTGGCGTTGAGCGCGAGGAGGTTCGTCTGCTCGGCCACCTCGCGGATCAGCGTGACCACGGCGCCGATCTCCTCGGCCGCCTGCGAGAGGCTCATCACCGTCTCCTTGAGCCCCTGCGTGTCGGAGAGGGCCGAGGTGGCGATCGCGCTGGTGTGACGGACCCGCGCCTCGATCTCCCGCGCCGAGGCCGAGAGCTCCTCGGCCGCGCTGGCGATGCTGTCGACGAGGCCCGCGCTCTGCTGCGACGCTCCGGCGACGACGGCCGACTCGGCCGCCATCGCGCCCGCGTTGCCCGAGAGCGTGTCGGCCGCCGCCTGCATCGCCTCGGCCGAGTCGGCGAGATCGGTGACGGCGCGGTGCGTCTCGGCCTCGAAGGTGCGCGTGGCCGCGGCCAGGGCCTTCGCCCGGCTGCGGTCGCGGTCGCGCCGCGCCTGCGCCTCGGCGTCGAGGTCGCGCTTCTCGATCAGCGCCGTCTGGAACGCCGCGATGGCGGCGGCCATCTCGCCGATCTCGTCGCGGCGGTGCGTGAACGGGATCGCGCGGCCGAGATCGTTGGCGGCGAGCGCCGTCATCCCCTCCTTGAGCCGATGCAGCGGCCGCCGCACCTGGCTCACGATGATCCAGATCGCCGCGAGGAGGCCGAACGCCAGCGCCGCTGCCGGCACGGCCACCAGGGTGATCCGCGCCCGACGGCGGTCGGCCGCGTCCGCGGCGCGACGGGCGTTCAGGCGGTTCAGCACCTCCCGTCCGAGAATGCCGATCTCGGCCACCATGCGCTCGCGGTTCTTCACGGTCGCCTCGTCGGTCGCCTGGATCAGCGCGGCCTTGGGCGAGACCGTGAGGCCGAGTTCGGCCGTATCGGTCTGGTAGGCGACGAATTCCTTGACGAAGAGGTCGAACCGCCGCCGACGGTCGGCGGGGAGTTGATCCTCCATGGCCTCGAGGAAGGGCACCCGCACCTGCTCCACGGTGGCGAGGGCGTCGTGGAGCGCCGACAACCGTGTGCGCGCCTCCGTCGTGTCTTCCGCGGTGTAGAGGGCCGTGGCCTGCACGACCGCGTGCTCGATCGCCTGCCCCAGGGCGCCCGCCTGAAGGCCGGCGTTCCAGATCCGGTCGGTGGCGGCCGCCCGCTCCTGCTCCCAGTTCGATTGTCGAACCGCGAAGGCAGCGATGCCGATCGCCACCAGGGCCAGCAGCCCGATCACCGCGGAGAGCTTCAGGCCGAGTGAGATGCGCATGGCGACGAGCCGCTTCTGGCCGGAGATTCGTGTGACCGCAGCTATATCGAAGCAAACCTTTTTGAACAGGTAAATATAGCCGGCAAAAACATTTAACTTATACTCCGAAGCTCCGAGATTTTTGACATCGCGCAGCCCGGCTCAACCTCAGCATCCAGGGGCTCATCGTAGGAAGAATTCGCGGATCTCGGCCGGTGCCGATTGTCAGTTCAGTCTCGCGAGCGCTGCCGGCAGATGCGCCGGCAGGCAGGAGCACTGTTTCACCCGGACGAAGCTGGATCGCCGCGCGCCCGACCGCGCGGGACACGGGTCGGCGATCACGGCAGGCGGATCTCGGTCCGACCTGGGATGCACGACTCCGGAAGCGGTAGGGCGGCCACGATCTCGCGACGGAGATCGTCGCGCTGGGCCTCCACGAGGTCGGGGAGGATATCGGCCTCGTGCTCGTCCAGGGCCGCGATCAGGCGGGGATGGTCGGCGCTCCACTCGAAGGCAACGCGCACCTCGCGTTCGGCGTAGGGGTCCTGTGGGTCGAGGCAGCGATGGGTCGGCATAGCGGCATGGTCGTCACACCGGCGCGCCGGCAGGCGGTCCCCGTAGGAGCAGGAGACGACAGACGGATGACTTCCACCGGCCGCGGACCGGCAGAGCCGGCGACGGGCCTCGGCGACGATGTTGCCGATCAGTCACATTCCGGGCCTCCCGACCTCCGCGGGAGGCGCCACGCGCTGTGTCGGGGGGCGCAGCGCGTCGGTTTGGACGCGGATCGTGCATCGAGGCCCTTGCGTCCCGCCATCCCGGTGTGTAGAGACCCCCTCGTGATCCCCGATAGCTCAGTTGGTAGAGCAGGCGACTGTTAATCGCCTTGTCGCAGGTTCGAGTCCTGCTCGGGGAGCCATCCACTTACCAACATCTTGATCGAACTGAGTTTTCGGCTCTCTCACTCGTCCCGGGTTCTGAGGTTCGGGAACAGCGTTGCCGTTCCGGCATCCGTCAATACGTGCGACGTGCCGTGTTCGACTGGCGCGATGCAGGCGTGCCGGCGCCTCTGCCGCCCGGTGCCGTCGCAGATCGATCCTCCACACTCCCCGCGGGATCAGGCGCGCGGTGGCGCCGATGGATGGCGGGATGTTTCGCGCGCCCTCGAACGTCTACGTCGTGCGCCCGTGCCGCCCGCCCCGATGTGGCGCGGCGCGCTGAGCCACGACGACAGGCACGGCGGTGATCCCGATGTCGGGCGGCATGCTCGGTTCCCTGGCCCTGGCGGCCGTCTTCACGCTGGGGTGCTTCGGCATCCACAGCGCGCGCCGGCATCCGGACGCGGTGACCATCGGTCTGTTCCTCCTGCTCGGCCTGCTCGCGTCCCTGTATGTCGGCCGGCACGTCGGACCGGACGCGCACCATCCCACGTGGCAGCACGAGGCCCTGTATCGCGAGAGCGCGCCGACGTCGCATCCGACGATGTGACGGACGTGGCACCGCGCTGTCGGAACGCGCGGCGACATCGACCTCGATCGACCTCGATCGACCTCGATCGACCGCGACGACCGTCGCGTGTGGCCGATGGCCTCGCGGTGACCTAGTTCCCGGAGCCCTCCTGCGAGAGACCGGCCATGGCTTTCCCCGATGCGAACGAACCCAGCGCCCCGTCGATCAGCGCCCTCGAGCTGGTCAATACCCTGATCGAGCGCAAGGAGAGCGGCGAGCCGGTCGACGCCGACATCCTGTCTTTCCTGACCGACATGGAACGGCTCGGGCTCACCGACACCGATGCTTATGCGACGCTCGACGCGTATCGGCCTGGGCCCGCACTGGGTGCGACCGGCGGGGATGACGCGAGCGAGGCGGACGCCTAGCGCCGGCGATACGCCGCGCCGATCCGGCCGGTCGTGACGATGGCACCTTCATCCCCGCCGACGCCGCGGCGTCGGCGGGGATGGTCCGAGCCGGATGCGGCCGTCGTCAGGACGGTCGCGGCTCACCGGCAGCGGTGGCGACGTCCATCCCGGCCGAGATAGGTTCCGCTCTGCGGGTCGTAGGATCGGAACCGGCGCGCGCAGTAACGGTCGTCGTCCGCGGCGCGGTAGGTTTCGGTGTCGGCGTAGCCGTACGTGACGGGCGCATAACCGCCGTAGTACCCGGTGTCGTAGCCGTATCCAGGATAACCGTAGCCGCCGTACAGCCCGCCCACGGCGACGCCGAGGCCGAGGCCGCCGAGCCCGTATCCGCCCCGTCCGTAGCCGTAGCCATAGGGGCGGCCGTAGTAGCCGCGGTTGTAGCCGTAATGGCGATGATGACCGTAGCCCCGGTGGGCGCCGAGCCCGTGCCCGAACCCGGGATTGGCGAATCCGCCGCCGACAGCCGGTCGGCCGAAATTGTGGTTGCCGAAGCCGTTATTGGCGAAGCTACCCCCTCCGGCACCGGCAGCCGGCCCGAAGGCGTGATTGCCGAAGCCCCGGTTGGCGAAGCCGCCGCCCGCGGCGCCAGCCCCGACACCGGGACTGCTGAAGCCGCCGCCGCCGACGGCCGCCGCTCCGAAATTGTGGTTGCCGAAGCCGTGGTTGGCAAAGCTGCCCGCCTGCGCCATGGCTCCGGTCGGCGCCCCGAGGAGAGCGCCGGCAAGGATTGCCGACGCGATCGCTGTGACTGTCGTGTTCATGGTCGCCACTCAGGCTGTGTTGCGTCTACTGTGATCAACGTCGCGCCCGAGACGGCCAATCCCGCTTCCTTTTGTCCCGCCACAGATCGGAGAGCGGCGCGCCGCGCCGCTCGTGAGCCGGAGACCTACGAGTGCTGCTGGGCCTTGAGGCTGCTCTGCGCCCCGGACTCGTCCGTCTTCGAGTTCGCGAGGCCGCTCGTGTTGCCGTCGGTGTCGGCGTCCGTCTCGGCAACCACCTGCCGGTTGCCGGCGTGGTCCTGGTACTGCTCGGTCTGGACGTTCTTGCTGTCCAGCCCGCGCTCGTCGCTGTGCCGCGACTTGTCGCGATTGCTGAGCACCATGTTCTCCGGCAGCACGCCTTCGGGCAGGTCCGACATGGCCCCGGATCCGGTCCCCTTGCCCTGAGCGCCGGGACCGACTTTGTGCCGACTGGCATTCGCCATGATCATTCTCCGATGCGGATCAACACGTCTCGGGCACGGCGGCTCGCGGTGCCCGCGCGGATCGGGCGGTCAGCGATCCTGCTGATAGCCCTGGTTGGTGGTGTTCACCTTGGAGTTTCCGGCCTGGCCGACCTTGTCCGGATCCTTGGTCTGGGATCCGGCCCGCCCCTGCGTGAGCGGCGCTTCGCTGGCGCTGCCGGGACCCTTGTCGGACCGGTTGGCCGGCGGGACGGGCGGTGGCTTGGTCGTCATGTGCACCTCGTGGTGGCCAGTAAGGAGCCAACCCGACAGGGTCCTCATCGTTCCGGGCGCAGTTGTTCCGGCCACGCTCGAGAGCTGAGCCGTGGCGCGCGAATAGAACGACACACGCACCTCCGCTCATCGCGACTGCGATAGAGCGATTGATCGACTGTTCTACTTCGGACAATCGCGCGACGACGGCGGCATGTCGCGGCTGTTCGGGAACCGCGCGAGACGATGCGAACGGGCCCGGATCTCCGTGGCGGCGACAGCGACACCGCCCGAGAACCTGCGCCGTCGCGACGACCGGCGCGCGCGACCCGACCGGATCCGTGCCGATGCGGTATCTGTCGGCCGGCGCGGCCGGCAGATTCTGCCGCTCGGCCGATCCTGCCGGCCGAGAGCCCGAACCCGCCGCTGAAATCATTGGGAAAATTCTGGAACGACCCGTGCCTGACCACCGTGAGGGCGGTCGCGGAGGCGTACCATGTCGGTCAACACGGTTTCGGGCAGTTCACTCCAGCGGGATCTCGTCAGCGCCCTCAGGCAGGCGCGGGCGGCGAACGTTGCCCGCCTCGATGTCGGCACCGCCGCGACGGCGAACCAGGAGACCGGCAAGCAGGCGGCCGCGGACGACACGGCCCCGTCGACCGGGACGGCCTCGACGCCGACCCTGTCGAACGACCTGATGGCGTCGCTCCTCCAGCTGCAGTCGGACTTCAGCCAGATGGGGCTGCAGAACGGCGTCACGGCGCCCGCGGAAGCCGCGGCCAACGCCGACGACACGTCGACGACCGGCACCGCCACCGGTACGGCGCCCGGTCAGGCCGCGGGCGGCGCGTCCGCCGTCCATCACCATCGCGGCCATCACGGCCACCGGCCGGTCTCAGATGCCGAGCAGAGCGAGGGTGCGGCCCAGGCCGGCACCGCGACCGACGCGTCCGCGGTCTCGTCCGCGAGCACGTCCACCAGCACGTCCACCACCGCGACCGCCGATACCGCGACGGCGACGGACAGCGGCAGCGACCTGCAATCCTTTCTGCAGCAGGTGACCAAGGCGGTGACCGCCTACGCGGCCGGCGGACCGCTCGGCATCGCGGCCGCGCTGACCAGCACCACCAAGGCCTGACGATCGCGGGCCCGGCCCGCGGCTGGAGCGGCGCGGCCGCCTCTGGCATGATCGGGGTAACCGGAGAGCGCCATGGCCCTGACCGTCCCCGTGATCCTCGGCAGCGTTCGGACCGACCGCATCGGCATCCGCGCCGCGCGCTTCCTGATCGCGCAGCTGGAGTCCCGCGGCCACGCCGCCCCCCTGGTCGATCCGGCCGAGCTGGCGCTCCCGCTCCTCGATAGGATGTACAAGGAATACCCGGCCGGGACGGCGCCGGAGCCCCTGCAGCGCTGCGCCGACCTCTTCCGCCGCGCCGACGCCTTCTTGGTCGTCACGGCCGAGTACAACCACGGTGTGCCGCCGGCACTGTCCAACACGCTCGATCACTTCCTCGAGGAGTATTTCTGGCGGCCCTCGGCCATCTGCTGCTACTCGGCCGGCCAGTTCGGCGGCGTCCGGGCCGCGATGCCGCTGCGGGCCATGCTCGCCGAGATGGGCATGTCCAGCATCCCCTCCCTTCTGCCGATCCCGCGACTCCAGAAGGTCATCGACGCGCAGGGCGTCCCCGCCGAGCCCTGGCTCGCGGCGGCGGCCGGCCGCTTCCTGGACGAGCTGGAATGGCACGCCGAGGCCCTGCGGGAGCGGCGCCGGGGCGGCACGCCGTACTGACCCGCGGAGCGCCCTCCGGACGCCGCGGGCCCGGGTCGGACGGTGGCTCGAGCGGTGTGGCCCCCAGCATCGCCCCTGCCGGAGCGGAGGTATTCGGACGGCGAACCGGGCCTCCACGCGGGCGTTTCTGTGCGCTGAATCTGTCGAGACGGCGCATTCGATTCTGGAAATGCCCAAATACTCGGCACACGATTGTAGAACAACTGTGCCGGATCGGGCCCGCGAGACGTTGAACCCGCGGAGCGCTCATGTCGCGAGACAGTATTGCGCTGTTGCAAAAAGGTGGCTGCACACAGCCCCGAAGTATGAGAGCTTGGCCGTGTTCCCGAACCCGGACCGACTCCGATGAAGATCGACGAGAGGGCGCTCCTGCAGGAGCGCGTGCGGACGCTTGTCCTGCGCCACGCCCTGGAAGCCGTACTGGACCGCCTCGCGTCGGTGGCGCGCGAGGCCGGGAAAGATGCCGAGACGGAATTCCTGAGCCTGGAGCAGTCGCTCGTCTCGGCCGCGCGCGGTCTCGCCGATCGGGCCACCGCCCAGAAGCTGGCGGTGCTGGTCGCCGTCGAGGACGCGGGCACGACGATCCGGGCCGCGTTCGACAACGCCCATGACCGCCTCGAGGCGCTGCGGCCGGCCCATCTCACCCTCGTCGCACCGACGGCGGCCGTCGCCGCCTAGCTGCGCGCGGTCTCGGGCTGAGCCCGGAGCGCCCGGCGCGGAAGCGATGTCGGTGCGGCCGCGCCTCGGGCTGGGACGCACCGCCGCGGGATCGTCGAGGACAGCGGGGATCTGGAACGCAGGGACCGGAATCCGGGACCGAACGTCCCGCCGCGCAACCGATACAGGCGGCGTCTCCTGCCGCACCGCTCGAAGATCCGGTCCCCGACTCGCCGTGGCTCACCGGAGACGTCCGCGAGGCTCCGCTCCGGCGCGGCCGGGGCTGGCGGAAGCCCGGATCGGGCGGGCGCGTCCGCGACGCGCCCGCCAGCTCACTGCCAGCTCACTGCTTGGCGCGGTTGATGATCGCCCAGAGCGCGTGGGCGACGGGCTCGGTGACGGTGCGACGGTACTTGCGGTGAACCAATTGCCCGTTGTGGTAGACGTCCTGCTCCACGTAGAGCCGCTCGCCGTCCCAGCGGACGATGTTGTCGGACTCGGTGGTCTCCTCGACGCCGAGATCGCCTCGGAGAATCGAGTTGCCTGTCTGGGTCAGCATACGCGCGTCCTCGTTCACGCAGTCGGTTCTACCCGGGAAGCGCCGCCGCGGCCCGTGCAGCGCGATCCCAGGCAGCCCCCGATGTGGGCAGCATAGGAGGGCATCGGCGGACTTGCCAGCGAGGTGATGGACGCAAGCGCCCGACCGTCACGTCGTCCCCGCCGGCCCCGCGATCCGGGCACGACCTTAACGTTACCCATGTGCGCTTCGGCACGTCCAGCTCGGCCGTAAGGTGCGATCCTTCACAGGCGCACCCAGTCTGTCCGCACGACGCGGGCGGGATCGGCGGCGCGACGGAGGCGTCCATGCTCGCTCGCCCGTTCCGCCTGCTCGCCCCGGCGCTCGCAGCCCTCGGACTCGTGGCCCTGCGCCTCGCGAGCCCGTTCATCGGGCCGGTGTCGCCCGCGCAACCGGGCGCGACCGACGACGCGGGCGTCGTCTTCCGGCACTATCTCTGACGCTCAACCCCGGCGGCTCAGCACGGGAGCGGCGGCCGGCATCGGGCAAGACGCGCCGGCCGCGGGCCCGAGGATGATGTCGCCCTGGCGCGGGTTGTTGACGGTGAACGGGGCCGTCTCCTGGAGACCGATGAAGCCGCGCCCGATCTGCGGCACGAACAGGTCGCCCCCGAACCGGACGAAGCAGCGGTCGAGCACCGCCTCGTAATCGAAGGTCCGCTGGGTGATCGGGGTCCCGCCCGCGCCCGGCGCACCGCAATAGGCCGTGATGTCGATCTGGCCCGGCCGCGCCAGCCGCACCGGGAGCGACTGGCCGGGCAGCAGCGTGGCGGGCGGGCCGCCGTCCTGACGGGTGACCAGAACGAGGTTCGACCGGTTGTAGACCCGGCGCAGGCAATCCGCCGACGCGCCGGAGACGACCGAGACCGACCCGACGATGCCGAGCACGAGGCCGGCCCATGCGCACGCTACACGCTTCGTCACCGCAATTCCTCCGCCGGCCGGGCGCTCGACCGGCCGAGGCCGTCGATGGTGCCGTCCATGACTTGAACAGCGGCCAGCTTGGCCGCGCAAGACGAACGCGGCAAGACCCGCCGCGTTCACGCGCGCATCGTAAATTCCCGCGCCCGCCTCGGGATCAGCGGCGCTCGTAGAGGAGGCGGGCCCGGATCGTGCCCGGGATGGCGCGGATCTCGGTGAGCAGCGCCTCGGCATCCGCGTCGGTGGCGTCGGTCTCCAGCACCACGTAACCGACCTCGCCGTCGGTCTGGTAGAACTGCGCGGCAATGTTGACGTGGCCGCGGGAGAACACGTCGTTGAGCCGCCCGAGCATGCCGGGCAGGTTGCGCTGGACGTGGATGAACCGCGTCCCGGTCGGACGGGCCGGGAGCTGCACCTGCGGGAAGTTCACCGCGCCGACCGTCGAGCCGATATCGGAATAGTCCACGAGCTTGCGCGCTACTTCGGAGCCGATCCGCTCCTGCGCCTCCTCGGTGGACCCGCCGATATGCGGGGTGAGAATCACGTTCTCGAGGCCCTGGAGCGGGCTCACGAACGTTTCGGCGTTCGAGCCGGGCTCCACCGGGAAGACGTCGACGGCCGCGCCCTTGAGATGGCCGTCGCGCAGGGCCGCGGCCAGCGCCTCGAGATCGACCACGGTGCCCCGGGCGTTGTTGATCAGGAAGGCGCCGGGCTTCATCGCCCGGATCTCGGCGGCGCCGATCATGTTGGCGGTGGCGTCGGTCTCCGGCACGTGCAGCGAGACGACGTCGCTCTGCGCCAGCAGGGCGTGCAGCGTCTCGACCGGCTCGGTGTTGCCGTGGCGCAGCTTGTCGGTGTGGTCGTAGAACAGCACGCGCATGCCCATGGCCTCGGCCAGGGTCGAGAGCTGCGTGCCGATATTGCCGTAGCCGACGATGCCCAGCGTCTTGCCGCGCACCTCCAGCGAGCCCACCGCCGACTTGTCCCAGCGGCCCGCGTGGGCGCCCACCGAGCGCGGAACGATCCGGCGCAGCAGCATCACGATCTCGCCGATCGTCAGCTCCGCCACCGAGCGGGTGTTGGAGAAGGGCGCGTTGAAGACGGGGATGCCCCGGTGGCGCGCCGCGTCCAGGTCGACCTGATTGGTGCCGACCGAGAAGCAGCCCACGGCCAGGAGCCGGTCCGCCGCCTCGAAGGCGGCCGCGTCGAGCTGCGTGCGAGAGCGGATGCCCACCATGTGCACGCCCTGGAGCGCCTCGTGCAGGGCCTCCCGGTCCAGCGCCTTCGGCAGGCGGGTCAGGTTGGTGTAGCCGGCCGCCCGCATCAGCGCCACGGCGCTGTCGTTGATGCCCTCGAGCAGCAGGACGCGGATCTTGTCCTTCGGCAGGGAAAGCTTGTCGGGCGTCATGGGCGTCGATCGTCTGGCAGCAGGCCGGGCCGGGCGGTGCCGGCAGGCCCTGGAGTCGAGCGGCCTGGGATAAGAGGGCGCCGTGTGCGTTGCAACATGGCGCGGTGACGGACCGCCCCGCTTGACCGCAGCCCCACCCCCGGCCTGCCGCATGGCTCCCGCATGGCTCATCGGATGCCGGCCGGTCCGGGCGCGGCACGACCGGAGCGGGCACCGCTCTGCCAAATATTCGGGCAGTTCAAACCGGCTTGAACTGACGTGATCGACGGAACTCGACCCCGGCTCGCGGCTTATTGGGCCCTGTACTGTAACGACCCGCCTGCCGCTCCGCCGGCCGGCGTCCTTCCTCACGGTCCCCGACGATGCATATCCGCACCGGCTTCTCGATCGCCTTCGATACGTTCGGCCCCACGCCGATGAACCTGCTCCTCAACGTGCGCCCGGAGCGACGGGGCGAGCTCCTGACGCCGGAGGTGATCGCCTTCGATCCGCCGGTCGCGGCGTCGCAGCACGTCGACGCCTTCGGCAACGTCTGCACGCGCATCGTCGCGCCGGGCGGCCGGATCACCATGTCGGCCGATTTCACGATCGCCGACAGCGGGCTGCCGGACGATCAGGCTCCCGGCGCTCGGCAGATCGCCGTCCAGGACCTGCCCGACGAGGTCGTGCCGTACCTGCTCGGCTCCCGCTACTGCGACACCGACAAGCTGTCGGGCATCGCGTGGTCCCTGTTCGGCGGCACGCCGGAGGGCTGGGCCCGCGTCCAGGCGATCGTCGACTTCGCCCACACCCGCCTGCGCTTCGACTACCAGCAGGCCGACGCGACCCGCACCGCCTTCGACGGCTACACGCAGGGCGTCGGCGTGTGCCGGGACTTCGCGCACCTGGCGATCACCCTGTGCCGGTGCATGAACATCCCGGCCCGCTACGCCACCGGCTACCTCGGCGATATCGGCGTGCCGAAGGACCCGGCGCCGATGGACTTCTCCGCGTGGTTCGAGGTCTTCCTCGAAGGGCCCGAGGGGCCGCGCTGGTACACGTTCGACGCCCGCCACAACCGGCCCCGCATCGGCCGCATCGTCATGGCCCGCGGCCGCGACGCCACCGACTGCGCCCTGACGACGAGCTTCGGTGCCGCCCATCTGGTCCGGTTCGACGTCCACACCGACGCGGTGACCGAGGCGCCGGAGACCCTGGCCCGGGCCGCCTGAGGCGCGCGCCCGCCGCGTCACCCGGCCCCACCCGCTAGATCGCCTCGGCGGTCTCTCGGGCCGGCGCCGGGTTGTTCGCCAGGTGCAGGAACGTCTGGTCGAACTCCGCGACCTCCGTCAGCGCGTCCCAATCCTCGATGGTCAGGATGCCGCCGCTCAGCGTGACGAGCCCGCGTCCACGCAGAGTGCGCAGGACCCGGTTGAGGTGGACGCTGGTCAGGCCGAGCGCGTCGGCGAGTTCGGACTGCTTGGGCACCAGCGGGCAGCTCAGGCCGCGCGCGAGCCCGACCGCCTTCTGCCGCAGGTACAGCTCGCAGAACAGGTGGGCCACGCGGCCCAGCGCCTGCCGCCGCCCGAGGCTGGTGATCCGCTCGCGGTAATGGGCGGCGTCGATGAGGCTGTCGCGCCAGAGGGTGCCGGCGAGCCCCGGATTGCGCAGGAGGACCGCGCGCAGGTCGTCGTGCGCGATCAGCGCCACGACGCAGGGCGTCAGGGTGGCGAGGTTGTGATCCATCCGGTGCAGGTGGAGGCTCTGCAGGTCCGGCAGGTCGCCCGCGATGTAGAACGACAGGATCTGCCGCCCCCCCTCGGCGAGGGCGGCGTAGCGGTAGACCCAGCCCTGGAGGACGAGGCAGCTGTGGGTCGGCCGGTCGCCGAACCGGACGATGTCGTGGCGGGCCGGCAGGTTCCGGACCGTGTGCGGCAGATCGAGAAGCGCCGCGCGGTCGGAATCGGCGAGCCGCGCGATGCTGTCGAGCTTGCGCGCCAGCATCTCCATCGGGGTGTTGTACCCGTTCGGCATCGGGGGCTCAGGCCCCGGATCGCGCGGAGCGCGCGGTGCCGCCGCGCCGACGGCGGGCAGCCCGAGAGTCGAGATCAGGACAACCCACGCTTCACCCCCTTACGCCCCGGATCGCCGACCGGCGCGGACCTCGGTCGAGCGGGGTTGCCCCCTCGGCCGTCGGAAGCGCGACCGCAAACGTTCGACGGCGGACAAGTTTGCCGGATCTGCGGCCGGCGGCAAGACCACCGATATCGCCCGGACCCCGCGGACCGTCCTCCGCCCCGCGAGCCTAAAACCCTAATCGGTTGAAGTCGCAAGGCCGATGCTGTAAGGGACGCGCGTCCTCCCGGATCCGCCCTCGCGCGCTCGTCTTCTGGCGCGCCCGCCGGGCCGCCGGACGGACCGCCCTCGTCATCCGTATCGACGCGTCGGCAAACCGGGTCCCGCGGGACCGGTCGCCTCTCCCGAAAGACTCCGGGAAGGCCGCGGCGAACGGGGGCGCCTGCAACGCGAGCCGCCGACGCAACGGGCCTCCGCCGGGGGCCGTTCAGGAGACAGAATGACCGCAGGTACCGCTCTGGGGCGTGGCCCGAGCCGCGAGGATTTCGCAGCCCTCCTCGAGGAGAGCTTCCTCGAACACGAGATCACCGAAGGCTCCGTCGTCAAGGGTCGCGTCGTCGCGATCGAGAAGGACGTGGCCGTCATCGACATCGGCGCCAAGACGGAAGGCCGTGTCGCGCTCAAGGAATTCACCGGTCCCGGCCGCGAGGGCGAGCTGAAGGTCGGCGACGAGGTCGAGGTCTACGTCGACCGGATCGAGAACGCGCTCGGCGAGGCCGTCATCTCGCGCGACAAGGCGCGCCGCGAGGAGAGCTGGGTCAAGCTCGAGAAGTCGTTCGAGAACAACGACCGCGTCACCGGCACGATCTTCAACCAGGTCAAGGGCGGCTACACGGTCGACCTCGACGGCGCCGTGGCGTTCCTGCCGCGCTCGCAGGTCGACATCCGCCCGGTCCGCGACGTCACCCCGCTGCTGGGCACCCCGCAGCCGTTCCAGATCCTCAAGATGGATCGCCGCCGCGGCAACATCGTCGTGTCGCGCCGGACCGTCCTCGAGGAGAGCCGCGCCGAGCAGCGCTCCGAGCTGGTGGCCAACCTCGAGGAAGGTCAGGTCATCGACGGCGTCGTCAAGAACATCACCGAGTACGGCGCGTTCGTCGACCTCGGCGGGATCGACGGCCTGCTGCACGTCACCGACATGGCGTGGCGCCGCGTGAACCACCCGTCCGAGGTCGTCACCATCGGTCAGACGGTCAAGGTCAAGATCATCAAGATCAACCACGAGACGCACCGCATCTCGCTCGGCATCAAGCAGCTGCTGGCCGATCCGTGGGAGGGCATCGCCGCCCGCTACCCGGAGGGCGCCAAGCTCAAGGGCCGCGTGACCAACATCACCGATTACGGCGCCTTCGTGGAGCTGGAGCCGGGGATCGAGGGCCTGATCCACGTCTCCGAGATGAGCTGGACCAAGAAGAACGTCCATCCGGGCAAGATCGTCTCCACCTCTCAGGAGGTCGAGGTTCAGATCCTGGAAGTCGATCCGGTCAAGCGCCGCATCTCGCTGGGCCTCAAGCAGACCCTGCAGAACCCCTGGGAGGCCTTCGCCGAGAAGCACCCGGTCGGTTCCGAGGTCGAGGGCGAGGTCAAGAACAAGACCGAGTTCGGCCTGTTCATCGGCCTCGAGGGCGACGTCGACGGCATGGTCCACCTGTCGGATCTCGACTGGAACCGTCCCGGCGAGCAGGTCATCGAGGAGTTCAAGAAGGGCGACATGGTCCGCGCCCAGGTTCTCGACGTCGACGTCGAGAAGGAGCGGATCTCGCTGGGCGTGAAGCAGCTCGGCGGTGACCCCTTCGCCGAGGCCGGCGAGATCAAGAAGGGTCAGATCGTCACCTGTGAGGTGGTCGAGGTGAAGGATGCCGGCGTCGAGGTGAAGATCGTCGACACCGACATGCAGACCTTCATCCGCCGGGCCGAACTCGCCCGCGACCGCGGCGACCAGCGCCCCGAGCGCTTCGCCACCGGCGAGAAGTTCGACGCCCGCGTCGTCCAGTTCGACCGGAAGGCCCGCCGCGTGCAGGTCTCGATCAAGGCCCTCGAGGTCGCCGAGGAGAAGGAGGCCATGGCCCAGTTCGGCTCCGCCGATTCGGGTGCCTCCCTCGGCGACATCCTCGGTGCCGCCTTCAACAAGAAGCGCTCCGACGACGAGTGAGAGACGGCCCCTGCCGCCCGGCCTGTCCGGGCGGCGGATCCGCCGCGTCGAGACCCGCGCGGGACCCCGGTCCCGCGCGGGTTTTTCTTTGGGCGCCGGCAATCCAAGGTTGCCAGGAGCGCGCGGCCGGTCCGGTCGTGCCGCCCGACGCGACAGCGACGGGCCGCCCCGTCATTTTCTTCGCGCGCCCCGTATCCACGCCCGCGGAAAATGCTCTAGAACACCGGCCTCGCACGGCTCGGACGGAGCGAGCCGAAGGAAACCAAGGACTTGCCCGGCGCGGGGGTACGGCTCCCGCACCCCGTCGAGGGGCCGGTCGGGGTGCTTTAGGGGAAGCGACAGCATGGCAGCCGATGCCGAACTGCTGATTGACCGGCGGCGCCTGCGCCGCAGGTTGTCCCTCTGGCGCGTGCTCGGCGTCGGCGGCCTCATCGTGGCGGTCGGGGCCCTCGGGTACCGGGTGCGGACGGGCGCGGACGGCGCCTTCGCGGTGCAGCCCCAGATCGCCCGCATCTCCGTCTCGGGCTTCATCGCCGGGAGCGAGGCCACCGCCAAGCTGATGAAGCGGGTCGGCGATTCGGACGCCGTGAAGGGCGTGATCGTCTCGATCAACTCGCCGGGCGGCACGACTACGGGCTCGGAGGAGATCTTCCGCAACCTCCGAGCGCTCGCCGCCAAGAAGCCGATCGTGGCCTTCGTGGACGGAACCGCCGCGTCCGGCGCCTACATCACCGCGATCGCGGCCGATCACATCGTCGCGCGCGAGACCAGCCTGGTCGGCTCGATCGGCGTGCTGTTCCAGTACCCCGACTTCTCGGGTCTGCTGGACAAGGTCGGCGTCAAGGTCGAGTCGGTGAAGTCGTCGCCGCTCAAGGCCGAGCCCTCGGGCTTCACCCCGACCTCGCCGGAGGCGCGCGCCGCGCTGGCCTCCGTGGTGGGCGACACCTACGCGTGGTTCAAGGGCCTCGTCGCGGAGCGCCGCGGCATGGATCCGGCCCAGCTCAGCACCGTCTCGGACGGACGGGTGTTCAGCGGGCGCCAGAGCGTGCCGCTGAAGCTCGTCGACGAGCTCGGCGGCGAGCGGCAGGCGGTGGCGTGGCTGGAGAGCGCCCGCGGCGTCCAGACGAACCTGCCGATCAAGGACTGGAAGCCCGCCTCGGAGAGCCGGTTCTCCCTGTGGTCGGCCGCCGGGATCGGCGCCGACCTCCTCGGCCTGGAAGGCCTCGCGGCGCGGCTGCGGTCCGTCGGCGCCGAGGCCGAGGCCGCCCGGGGCGGGATGCTCGCCCTCTGGCGCCCGGAACCCTGAACGACCGCCGCCGCGCAGCCCGCCCCGATCCCGCGAGAAGATCCCACGCCATGATCAAGTCGGAGCTCGTCCTCAAGATCGCCGAGCAGAACCCGCATCTCTACCAGCGCGACGTGGAGATCCTGGTCAACGCGATCCTCGACACCATTTCCGACGCGCTGGCCCGCGGCGACCGGGTCGAGCTGCGCGGCTTCGGCGCCTTCTCGGTCAAGCGCCGGGAGGCGCGCCGTGGACGCAACCCGCGCACGGGTGCCGCCGTTGCCGTGTCCGAGAAGGCGATCCCCGTGTTCAAGACCGGCAAGGAGATGCGCCAGCGCCTGAACGCAGCCGGGATCGGCGAGAATGCCTCGGCCGCCGAGTAGGAAGGACCTGTGAGCGCGATGATCCGTTTCCTGAAGAGCCTCGTGCTGCTGCCGATCGCCGCCCTGGTGATCCTCCTGGCGGTGGCCAATCGCGCGCCGGTGCGGCTCTCCTTCGATCCGTTCAACGTGGACGCGCCGGTCTTCAGCGTCGATCTCCCGCTCTACGCGATCCTGTTCGGCGCGGTGGCCCTGGGCATCGTGGTGGGCGGCATCTTCACGTGGCTCGGCCAGGGCAAGACCCGCGCGCGGGCGCGCTATCACCGCCGCGAGGCCGTCCGGCACGAGCGCGAGGCGACCCGCCTGCGGGCCTACGCGCCGGAGACCGAGACCTCGGGCGTCTACACGGTCCCGAATACCGGCCGGACGGCCCTGCCGGCCCCGCGCTGAGGCGGCCTCCTCAGCGCAGGCCGCGCGCGGCCGCCATGAAGGCCGCGATCTTCGCCGGATCCTTCACCCCGGGCGCCGTCTCGACCCCAGACGAGACGTCGACGGCGCCGATCCCCGTGCGGGCGAGGGCGTCGGCCACGTTTCCGGCATCCAGTCCGCCCGACAACATGGTCCCGGGCGGGAGCGCGGCGCCGCGCAGGATCTCCCAATCGAAGCGCCGGCCGTTGCCGCCCGGCAGGGCGGCGTCCGGCGGCGCCTTGGCGTCCAGCAGGATCCGGTCGGCGACCGCCGCGTAAGCCGGCAGGGCCGCGAGATCTGCCGACGTCGCGATGCCGAGCGCCTTCATCACCGGCCGTCCTGTCCGGGCACGGATCGCCGCGACGCGCTCCGGGCTCTCCCGGCCGTGGAGCTGGACCAGATCCGGATCCACCGCCTCGACGGACGCGGCGAGAAGCGCGTCGTCCGGATCGACGAGCAGGATGACCCGCTCGGCCCGGCCGCGGGCCAGGGCCGACAGCGCGGCGGCCCCCGCCAGCGCCACGTGCCGGGGACTGCGGGGGAAGTGCACGAGGCCGATCCAGTCCGCTCCGGCCTCCAGAGCGGCGGTCAGGGTCGCTTCGGTGCTGAGCCCGCAGATCTTCACGCGGGTCGGGGACGGGGAGGAGGCCATCGGCCTCCTATAGCCGATCCCGCACCGACGAGCAGGCCCGCGGCGCGCCGAGCGGTCATACCGGTCGCGCCCGCACCGCCCACCCGGCAGTGCCGGCCGGCAGGGTCGCTCCCCTAGTACAGGGCCGGCACGTAGACGTTCGGGATCAGGAAGCCGCTGAAGACGAGCTTGCCGTCGACGAGCCGGAGGGGCGGGAGCGCCTTCAGCGGCGTCCCGTCGGCCGGCGCGTCGTGGCCGGGGCGCTGGGCCAGCCCCAGGAGCCCGCCGACCAGCTGGCCTACCAGGGCGCCCCGGTCCGAGCCGAAGCGCTGGCCGACGATGCTGCCGACCAGCGCGTCGACGCCGGCCGCCCGCAGGTCGATCTGCCCGGCGGGCCGGTGGGCGGCGTCGAGGGCGAGCGTGCCCTTCGCCTGGACGCGCTGCGCCCCCTTGGCCAGCGACAGGGCCGTCAGGTCCAAGGCGCCACCCGCCTGACGCCAGCGCTCCAGCTCGCGCGCCACCGTCCCGGTGCGCAGCACGGTCGCCTGCGTCAGGGTCGCGTCCAGGGCGAGGTCGGCCGGATCCTGCGTTCCAGTGACGGCGTCGAGCTGCGGAACCGCCGCCTGGTTCAGGCGCAGGCTGACATCCACGGCGCCGTCGGAGTCGAAGCGGCCCGGGCTCGGCCGGGCATGCAGCTCGAGATGCCGCCCCGAGACCGCGATCGGGCCGGGCTCGGCGCCCGTCACGGTGATGTCGGGCTTGTCGACGACCAAAGACGCGCGGATGAAGCCCCCCGCGGCGCCGTGGAAGCTGCCCTGGAGCGCGGTCCAGGACGCGTCGCCGGTCAGCGGGCCCTGCTCGACGTGGAAGGGGCCCGCGCTCTCGAAGACGACCAGGCGGGGCTGGTAGATCTGCGCCACCGCCGTGCTCGGCCCGAGCCGGAAGCGCCCGTCGGCGCGCTCGAGGGTCACGGCGCTGCAGCGCAGCTCCAGGCGGAACGGGTAGCCGCCGAGGGATCGGTCCGCGCAGGTCCAGGTGCGTCCGGCGGTCGCCTCGCGGGCGATCCAGCCGTCGATCTCGCTGGCCGCGCGCTCCCGCATCCATAGCCAGCCGGCCGACCAGCCCACGACCACGAGGGCGAGCAGGATGTAGGGCAGGAACAGCCCCCGCCGGGATCGCCGCGCGCCCCGTACCGGAGCTGTCTCAGCGGCACCCTCCGGCCGCGTCCGATCCTGCACCATGCGTTCCGCTCCCCGACCCGTCCCCGCGGGGACATCGTGGCCCCGGCTTGTGGCCACGCAAGGGGCGAAACTGGGGCAGCACCGCCCCGGGGTCGACCGCCGCGGACGCGATCCGTCCGCGCGCGGCGCGTTCCCGGTCAGACCTGCGCCGGCTCGACGGTGTCGACCTGCAGATCCTCGACGATCGCCGTCCGCTCGGCCTCGTTCTCGGCGAGGCGGTGGACGTGCATCTCGGTGGCACCCCGGCGGCGGACACGGTCGAGCCAGGTCCGGCGCAGATGGTCGCGCGGGCTCTCGCTGGAACTCGCCACCGAGACCATCTCGGCGATGCCGGCGTTGTCCCGGCGGACGGCGATCACCACGGCCTGCGCCATCTCGTCGAGGTCGAAGCCGCCGGCCGGGTGGACACCGACCACGTAGCGCCGGCCGGAGCGGCCGCGCCAGGCCGAAAGCGGGAGCGCTGGGGAGCCGCGCAGACCCGCGGTCGTCTTGAGGCGTTCTTCACGCACATCCTGCCTCCGGGTGCGATCGTCCTTCAGGTCGCGAAGCGCGGCCGACCAGGACAGGGCTCTTCTGTTCGCCATTTGTTCTAACCTAACGCGCGATATCCACAGGCGTCAAGGGCGACGTTCCTAGAGCGAGATGTGGCGACGATGCCCGTTATCCACAAGCCGCCGGGCGCCGGTCCGACGCGGAAAACCGCGCTCGCGAACGGCTCAGCGTCGGGCGTCTGCGGCGGCCGGCGCCTCGTCGGCCGGCACGGCGTGCCCCTCGGCCGCGAGGCCCTGGAGGCCGCCCTCGACGAGGGCGTTCGAGGCCGTCTCGAGCCGCTCCTGCGCCAGCGCCTGGAACTCCTGGCGGGGCAGGCCCGGCGGGATGGGCGGCAGAAACTCGATCACTGCCCGGCCCGGCCGGCGCACGAGGCTGTTGCGCGACCAGAACAGGCCGGTGTTCAGCGCCACGGGCAGGCAGGGCACGTTCAGGGCGGTGTAGAGGTGCGAGAGCCCCTGCTTGTAGGCGGGCGGCGCCCCGACCGGACGCCGGGTGCCCTCGGGGAAGATGATGAGCTGGCGGCCGTCCCTGATCGCCGCACCGGCGGCGGCGTTCATCAGGCTCATGGCCCGGCTGCCCTTCGACCGGTCGATCGCCACCATGCCGCTGCGCGACAGGTACCAGCCGATCAGCGGGATGAGCAGCAGCTCCTTCTTCAGGATGTAGGCGAAGTTCGGCAGCACCGTGCAGAGGGCCAGCGTCTCCAGGGCCGACTGGTGCTTGGCCGCCACCAGCAGGGGGCCGGCCGGGATGTTCTCCAGCCCGCGGAACTCGACCCGCGTTCCCGCGACGACCCGCAGGAGCCACAGGGTGATCCGCCCCCAGGCGCGGGCGAGCCGCAGCACCGACCGGCCGGAGACCAGCATGGGCAGGCCGGCGAAGGCCAGGACCGTCGTGACGGCGTAGAAGCAGACGTTGAAGGCGAGAGAGCGGAGGGCGAGCATCGGGAACCGTGTCGTGGCGGCTCCCCTGTAGCGCGCCCGCGTGTCCGCGGCCAAGGGCGACGTGCCAGGCGGCGTCAGGTCCCCTCGGGGCGATGCCCGCCCCGGACGAGCCCCGCGCCGCGCCCGGCGACCAGCCAGTAGACCAGGCCGGCGCTGGCACCGACCGCGAACAGGATCAGCGTCAGGCGCGCCTCGCCCGCGAGGAGGGCGGCGTCGCGGGCGCCGCCGGACCGGAGCGCGCCGCGCGTCAGCCAGGGGAGGGCGGCGGTGAGCAGCCCGCAGCCGGCGCCGTACCACAGCAGGCCGCGGCGCCCGAGGATCTCACCACCGAGGCCGATCACGGCCGGGGGCACGAACAGCAGCGCAAACAGCGCCTTGGCGAGGCCGGCGAGGAGCAGGGCGAGCCCCTCCGGCGGCAGCCCGGCCGAGAGGTCCGACAGGGCCATGTCGAGTCCGGCGAGCGCCCCGCCGGACAGCCAGGCCTGCGCGGCCGGGTCGACGAGCAGCGCCAGCACCAGGACCGCGAGGCCCGTGGGGACGGCGAGCAGCAGGGCGAAGGCCCCGAGAATCAGGCGACCGAGGGCGTGCATGCCGCGAGCCTCTACACCGGGCGCCCCCACCCGTCGCGCGGAAGCCGCACCCGATCCTCGCGGATCCGGCGCGGCTTCCATCGTTCCGCGGCCCGGGGCGCGTATGCCGTCAGCCGTGGGCCGGGGCCGCGCCGCCGGGATCGCCGTGCGTGTGCTTCTTCCGGAACCGGCCGAGCCAGATCGAGAAGTGGCGGATCACCACGTAGAAGACCGGGGTCAGGAACAGGCCGAAGAAGGTCGCGCCGATCATCCCGAAGAACACCGCGGTGCCGAGCGCCTGGCGCATCTCGGCGCCGGGGCCGGTCGCCACGACCAGCGGCAGGGTGCCGAGGATGAACGCGAAGGCGGTCATCAGGATCGGGCGCAGGCGGAGACGGCAGGCCTCGACCGCCGCCTCGACCGGGCCGCGATGCTCCCGCTGCTCGATGTCGTGTGCGAACTCGACGATCAGGATCGCGTTCTTCGCCGCGAGGCCGATGAGCACGATCAGGCCGATCTGGGTCAGGATGTTGTTGTCCTGCCCCCGGAACTGCACGCCCGCGAGCGCGGCGAGCACGCCGGTCGGCACCACCAGCAGGATCGCGAGCGGCAGCGCCCAGGATTCGTACTGCGCGGCCAGCACGAGGAAGACCAGAAGCACGCCGAGGGCGAAGACCGCGCCGGCCGTGCCGCTCGCCGCCTTCTGCTGGTAGGCGATCTCGGTCCAGTCGTACGAGTAGCCGTCGGGCAGCGCCTTCTTGGCGATCTCCTCCATGGCGGTGAGCGCCTGTCCGGTGGAGACGCCAGGCTTGGCCACGCCCTGCACCGGGACCGAATAGTACAGGTTGAACCGCTGCACGATCTGCGGACCGGTCACGTCCCGCACCGAGGCGAGGGTGCCCATCGGCACCAGGGCGCCGGTGGAGGAGCGCACCTTGATCTGCGAGATGTCCTGCACCGACGTGCGGAACGCCGCGTCGCCCTGCAGGCGCACCTGATAGATGCGGCCCAGGGTGTTGAAATCGTTGACGTAGGTGCCGCCGAGATCCGCCTGGACCGACGAGAACACGTTGGCCAGCGGCACGTTCAGCATCCGCGCGATGGTGCGGTCGATGTCGAGGAAGAGCTGCGGCGTCGAGTTGTCGAAGGTCGTGAACACGCGCTGCACGTCCGCGCTCTGGTTCGCCTGGGCGATCACCTCGCCGGCGGCGGCCATGAGCGGGCCGATATCCGAGGACTGGCGGCTCTCGATCTGCATCTTGAAGCCGCCGCCGTTGCCGAGACCGCGGACGGGCGGGGGCGGGATGACGATGACCCGCGCCTCCTGGATGTCCGAGGTCGCCTTCAGCACGTCGCCGGTGATGACGGCCGCGCTCCGACCCACTTCCGCGCGCTCCTTCGCCCCCTTGAGGGTCAGGAACATCACGCCGGCATTGGTCGTGTTGGTGAAGGTCGCGCCGTCGAAGCCCGCGATGATCACCGCGTTGGCCACGCCGTCGACCGTCCGGGCCTGCTTGGCAGCGCGCAGGCACACCTCCGTGGTGCGGTCGAGAGAGGAGCCGGACGGGAGCTGGACGACGCCGATCAGGTAGCCCTGGTCCTGGTCCGGGATGAAGCCCGTGGGGGTCGTCTGCGCGAGGTGGAGCGTGCCAGCGATCACCGCGGCGTAGACCAGCAGCATCACGCCCAAGCCCACGATCCCGCCGGTGAGCACCCGGATCGTCCGGCCGTAGGCGTTCGATGTGGCGTCGAAAGCGCGATTGAAGCCGTTCGCCAGCCAGTTCACGAACCGGGTCAGGAAGAACTTCGGCTCCTTGCGGGCGTGGTGGGGCACCAGCAGCAGCTTGCAGAGCGCCGGCGACAGGGTCAGCGAGTTGAAGGCCGAGATCAGGGTCGAGGCCGCGATGGTGAGCGCGAACTGCTTGTAGAACTGGCCCGAGATGCCCGGGATGAACGCCGTCGGCACGAACACCGCGGCGAGCACCAGCGCGATGGCGATGACCGCGCCGCCGACCTCGTCCATGGTCTTGTGGGCGGCGTCGCCCGGCGACAGGCCCTCGGCCATGTTGCGCTCGACGTTCTCCACCACCACGATGGCGTCGTCGACCACGATGCCGATGGCGAGCACCAGCCCGAACAGGGTCAGGTTGTTGAGCGAGAAGCCGAAGGCCGCCATCGCCGCGAAGGTGCCGATCAGCGAGACCGGGATCGCGATGACCGGGATCAGGGCGGTCCGCCAGCTCTGGAGGAAGACCAGCACCACGATGACGACGAGGCCGACCGCCTCGAACAGCGTCTTGTAGACCTCGTGGATCGATTCCTCGATGAACTCCGTCGGGTTGTAGGCGATGCGGTACTCGACGTCCGGCGGGAAGTTCTTCTTGACCTCCTCCATCACCTTCTTGACCGACGCCGCCGCGTCGAGCGCGTTGGTGCCCGGCCGCTGGAAGGCGCCGATGCCGACCGCGGGCGTGTCGTTGAGGAACGAGTTGGTCGTGTAGTCCTTCTGGCCCATCTCGACGCGGGCGATGTCCTTGACCCGGACGAGGCGCCCGTCCTGCGCCTTGATGATCACCTCGGCGAACTGCTCGGGCGTCTTGAACCGGGCCTGCGACTGCACGACGAGCTGGAACGCCTCGCCCTTGGCGGCCGGCGGACCGTTCAGCTGGCCGGCGGCCACCTGCACGTTCTGCTCCTGCAGGGCCGTCGTGACGTCGGTGACCGAGAGGCCGTAGGCGGCCAGCTTGTTCGGGTCGACCCAGACGCGCTCGGCGTACTCGTTACCGCCGAAGATCGTGATGTCGCCGACGCCGTCGAGGCGCAGCAGCTCGTCGCGGATGTTCAGGTAGATGTAGTTGGCGAGGTAGTTCTGGTCGTAGGTCTTGTTCGGCGAGAGCAGGTGCACGACCAGCATCAGGTCGGGCGAGGCCTTGCGGACCGTGACGCCGAGGTTGCGCACGTCCGGCGGCAGGCGCGGCTGCGCCACCGAGAGCCGGTTCTGCACCAGCACGTTGGCGATATCGAGGTTGGTGCCGACCTTGAAGGTCACGGTCAGCAGCATGTTGCCGTCGTTGGTCGACAACGACGTCATGTAGAGCATGTTGTCGACGCCGTTGACCTCCTGCTCGATCGGCGTCGCGATCGTGGCGGCCACGGTCTCGGCGTTGGCACCCGGATAGGAGGCGCGCACCGTCACGGTCGGCGGCACGATCTCGGGGTACTGCGAGACCGGCAGGCTCTCGTAGGCCACGAAGCCGAGGATCAGGAAGACGATCGACGTGACGGACGCGAAGATCGGTCTGTCGACGAAGAAATGGGCGAAACGCATCGGTCAAACCTCTGAGGCCCGCCGGTCTCCCGGACGGGGCCCTGCGTCGTCGGTGCGGGGCGCGCCGCGCGGCGCGCACGAAGGCGTTCGTGTCGAGCCCCGGGGGCTCAGGTCTTGCTCGGGGGCAATTCGATCGTCTCGGGGGTGACCTTCGCGCCCGGACGGACACGAGACAGGCCGTTGACCACCACGGTCTCGTCGCCCTTCAGCCCCGACTGGATCACCCGATAGCCGTCGACCTTCGGTCCCAGCACGACGTCCTTCTGCTGGATCACGTTCTCGGGCCCGACGATGTAGACGATCCGCTTGTCCTGGTTGGCCGCCACGGCGTCGTCGGGCAGCAGGATGCCCTGGAAGGGCTTGGTCGCCGGCATCGAGACGATGCCGAACAGGCCGGGCTTGATGAACAGGTCGGGGTTCGGGACGGTCGCGCGCAGCAGGATCGTGCCTGTGGCGTTGTCGACGCGGTTGTCGACGAAGTCGAGCGTGCCCTTGCGGGTGGGCTTCGCCTCGCCGGACAGGGCGATCAGGATCGGCACGCCCTTACCCTGCTGGGTCTGGCCCATGCCGATGCCGAGGCTGTTCTGGTACTTGAGGAACGACTTCTCATCGACGGTGTAGCTGAAATAGATCGGGTCGAGGGACACGATCGTCGTCAGCATGGTCTGGTCGGCGCTGACGATGTTGCCCTCGGTCACCAGGCGGCGGCTGATGCGGCCGTTGATCGGCGCCTTCACCTCGCTGAAGTCGTAGTTCAGCTGGGCGTTGTTGAGAGCGGCCTGGGCGCTGTCGACGTCGGCCTGAGCGGTCTGCGAGGCCTGCCGGCGCTGGTCGGTGACCTGCTCGGAGATGTTGCCGCTGCGGGACAGGGTCTGCGCGCGCTCCAGGTCCGTCTGCGAGAAGGACTGGCGCGCCTTGGCGGAGGCCAGGGCCGCCTGGGCCTGCTCCAGCGCCGCCTTGTAGGGGCGCCGGTCGATCACGAACAGGACGTCGCCCTTCTTCACCGTCTGGCCGTCGACGAAGTTGATCTTCTCGAGGTAGCCGGTGACGCGGGCGCGGACCTCGACGTAATCGATCGCGTCGAAGCGGCCGGTATACTGATCCTGCTCGACGATCTGGCGCACCACGGGCTTGGCCACGGTGACCTTGGGCGGCGGGCCGCCCGGCGCCTGCGCGCGGGCCGGAGTCGCGAGGGGGCCTGCCGCGAGAGCCGCGATCAGGCCTGACAAGACGGTGAGTAGGCTGGGAAGCCGGCTGCGCATCGGGTCCTGCTGTCCGTTGGCCGACCGTCCGGTCGCGCCGAGCTTGACGATTGTTCCGCCGCGGGTGCGCCGTAACCCGCGGTCGACGGTGTTGCTTGTGCGCGAACGCACATCACGGTCCCGCGAGCCGGATTGAAACGGCAGATTAGGCGATAGTTTCGCCCGCGCTGTACCAGTCCTTGAAACCGCCCTTGTAGTGTTCGGCGAGGTCGAGCCCGGCATTCTGCGCCGCCATGAGCGCGTGAACCGAGCGGACGCCCGAGGCGCACGAGAACACCGCCCGCCGGCCGTCCTCGGCGACGAGGGCCGCGACCGCCTGCGGGTCGAAGCCGGAGAGCGGGTGCGAGACGGCGCCGGGGATGTGCCCGGCCTCGTACTCGTGCGATTCACGGACGTCGATGATCAGCATCGAGCCGTCATCGAGCCCTTGCTTGACCGTCTCGCGATCGAGGTCGACCACCCGCATCGGCAGGATCTCCGTTCCGCCCGCTCTCCGCCAGGCTGGCTGACTGACGCTTTTCCTTATTCGTCAGACTCCGGCGGCGCAACGTGCGTCGTCGTCCCGCGGTCGCGGGCCGCGACCGTCGGCCGGCGGGCAGGCGTCTGGGTCCGGCGCGGATCGGCGGTCGCCGTCAGAGCGCCGCGAGGGTCGGCGCCACGGCCGCGAAATGCGCGGGCCAGTCCGGCGGCCGGTACCCGGTCAGACGGCCGGCTAGTTCGGCGCGGAGCGACCCGTCGGGCCGCGCGAGCGCCTCGATCGCCTCGATCCAGCCCGGACCGTCCAGGGGATCGCGGAACAGCGCGAAGCCGTCGGCGATCTCGCGGTGGACGGCGATGTCAGAGGCGATTACCGGCAGCCCCGAGGCCGCGGCCTCGACGACGGGGATGCCGTAGCCCTCGGTGAAGGACGGCATCAGCAGGGCGGTGCAGCTGCGCATCAGTGCCGCCAGACCGTGGGTCGACAATCCCGAGGCCTCGATGACGTGGGCGCGCACGCCGGGGCAGCGCTCCAGCATGTCGATGGCGCTCTCCGCCTCCCAGCCCCGGCGCCCGACCACGACGAGCCGGGGTGCCGCCGCCCCGTGGCGCTCGGCCAGGAGCCGCCAGATCTGGAACAGCAGCAGGTGGTTCTTGCGCGACTCGATGGTGCCGCAGACCAGGAAGGTCGGCCGGTCGGGGGTGAATCGGGGCCCGGCGTGGCCGAAGGCGGCCTCGACCCCGAGATGGCCCACGGCCACCGGCGGCCGCCCGAACCCCTCGGCGGCGAGATGCGCGAGGGTGCGCCTGCCGGTATCCTCCGAATTCACCAGGATGGCAGAGGCGTGCCGCCCGATCGTGCGCAGTCGCGCCCGGTGCCGGTCGGCCTCACCGGACCGGCCGTATTCCGGGTGGGTGATCGGGATGAGGTCGTGGACGAAGAACGCCGCCCGCACGTCCCGCCGGCTATAGAGCCAGTCGAACCGCCGCGGGTCGTCGAGGCGCAGGTGCGAGGTGTGCAAATAGAGCGCGTCCCGGGGCAGGATCGCGACCGACCGGCCGCGCAGCGCGATGTCGACGGTCTTGCGCGCCTGGATCCGCCGCCGGTCGGCGGACCCGGCCTGCGGTGCGGTGCCGGGCGGCGGCGCGGCGGCGGGATCGCCGCAGCGGGACGCGAGCCGCCGGTAGACCGGGTCCGACGCGGCGTCCCGGTCCTCGACCCAGCCGGCCGCCACGGCCTCGACGATCTCCAGCGCCTGCGCGCGGTCGAGGATGCGCGGCCCGAACGCCGTGGAGACGACGCCGACGCCCGTCTCCGCCCGGCCGAGATAGGCGCGCGCGTAGGCGAGGTCGACGCGGTCGATGCCCGACGGGCTCGCGTGGCGCAGCCGCGTGACGAGGCGCGTGAGATCGAAGGCGATCGGTCGGTCCGTCATGATCCTCTGGCAATCGCGGGGGCGAGGCCTCCCCGTAGCGGGCCTGACCCGCGAGAGCCAGCACATCCGCGCGGCCCGCGCGCGCCGAAGGGCTTGCGCGGGCGCGGCGCGGAGGCTAAGAGCCGCGAGCCCTAGCGGCGTCGGAGTGTAGCGCAGCCCGGTTAGCGCACTAGTCTGGGGGACTAGGGGTCGTGGGTTCGAATCCCGCCACTCCGACCATTCAAGCCTTTGGGCAACAAGGCTCTGTCCTGGAACGATCGCTGGTCAGTCGGCGAGCAAAGGCGGAACGCGCGGTGCACGTGGGCACTATGGGCCACCAGAGCCACCCACGGTCTGTTCTCGGTCGGTGCATTCCTGGCGGCGAAGGGTCGCCGAAGCCTATGGCCTCGAACCCGACCGTCTCGGCGCTTCACGAGGCCGCCGAGCTCTCTGACGAGGCGATCGACTTGGATCCCCAGCAGCGCGGCCGGCGGCGGAGGCGCGCCTCCCCGACTTTCAGCGCCCGCAGGTAGGCGCGGCCGTCCAGGCTTCGCCCTGCCTTGGCCAGATCGGATCATTCCGCCACACGTCGACGAAGCGGTGCGGAGCTGCGGGTGCTGTCGGTGCGCCTGGTGAGAACTCCCTTCCGCGCTGCCCAAACTCGCCATCGCGCGACGCGGCGCGGAGGGTCAGGATCGACGGCGCTGGCGCCCGGCCGATCTCAACCCCTGCACGCCGACACGCGCCGGATCCGCGACCTCTCCGGACTCGTGATCACGGGACCTGCGGGAGGCGCATCTCCTTGCGGAAGCTCTTGTCGAAGGCGGTGGCCGGCACGAAGCGGCGCAGCAGGCTGACCTGCCTCGCCTTGGGGCCCGCCGTGTAACGGCGCTTCGGGCTCGTCGCGGTGGCGGCTTCGACGATGACCTTCGCCACGACCTCGGGCGCATCGGCGGACTTCATGACCTCACTCAGGAACCGGTCCCGACCGGCGCGCTCCGCCTCGTAGATGCCGAGCGGCGCGTCGGGGCGCACGAGGTTCCGGTCGAAGGCCGTCCGGGTGAAGGCGGGCTCGACGAGCACGATCCGGATCCCTTGCCCACGAACCTCGTGGTCCAGCGACTCGGAGTAGCCTTCGACGGCGTGCTTGCTGGCGTCGTAGAGCGCCATGTAGGGGGCCGGGATCAGGCCCTGAACAGAGCTGACGTTGACGATCCGGCCGCCCTTCTGCGCGCGCATCAGGGGAAGCACGGCGCGGGTCGTCCGGATGACGCCGAACAGGTTCACGTCGAACATGGCCTGAGCCTGCGAGACCGACGATTCCTCGGCCGCGCCGCTGATGCCGAAGCCGGCGTTGTTCACGAGGAGGTCGATCCTCCCCGTCTCGCCGAAGACGGTCTCGACCATCTCAGTGACCGATCTCTCATCGGTGACGTCACAGACGATGGTGGCCATCCCGCCGTCCACGGCCGGAGACGCCCTCCGGCTGGTCCCGAATACGCGGTAGCCCGCAGCCTGAAGGGCCTTCGCCGTCTCCAGCCCAATGCCGGACGAGGCGCCTGTGACCACCGCGGTCTTGATGCTGCCCTTGCTCATATCGTCCTCCGATCCACGCGGCACCTTACCCGCTGCGACCCAATATAAATTATGATCATCATTTTTTAAAGCAAGCCAGATCCGAGGGCCTCGCCAATCCGGTCCAGTGTCTCGGAGGATTCATCGGCGATCTCCGTCACGGATCGCGAGCGCGGGTCGGTCGGTTCGAGGATCCTGCCGAACTGCTCCTCGGGTGCTCCCAGCACCGTCGCCTCGAGACAGGCGGGCGCCCCGCTCATCCCGAAGGAGACGCGGCCCCGGGACGCGGACGCCGTTCGCCTCGGAGGCGCCGACACCCATCGGCCTCGTCCGCGTCGCAGGCCTCGTCTCAGCGTCCCGAATTGGCGGCCGCCGTAAGGCTTGGCTGAACAGGGGATGTGCTCGGCGCGGGCTCCGCCAGGAACATCCGGCCGGTCGCGAAGGCGGCCGCGTTGACGAGGCCCATGGCGACGAAGCCGGCCGAGAGGGCGACGAACATCCCGACCAAGCCCAGCCCGAGCCTCGCCGCGATCCAGGCTCCCCCCAGGGCCACGGCCATCCGAAGGACGCTCGCGGCGAGCGGCCAGCCGACAAGCCCGGCCCCCTGGGCCGCGAAGTAGAGGGCGAGGCCGGCCCCGAAGAATCCGTAGAACGGTCCGACGACGCGCAGGTAGGTCGAGCCGGTGGCGAGCATCGCCGGATCGTGCCCGAACAGGCTGAGCCACCCGGCAGGATGGAGGGCGGCCGTGAGGCCGATGGCCTCCGTCAGGACACCCGCCACGAGGGCGCCGGTCAGCGCGGCCTGACGGGCGCGTGCGTGCATCCCGGCCCCGAGGGCGGTCCCGACGAGGGCGGCGATCGGCGAGCCGAGCCCGAACACCATGGGGACCAGCAGGTACTCAAGCCTCGCGCCGGTCCCGTACCCCGCCACTGCCGCCGGTCCCGCCGTCCCGACGAAGCCGGTCGCGGCGATGACGGTGACGTTGGAGGTCATGCTGGCGATGCCGGAGAGCAGGCCGACGCGCAGGATCTCGCGGGACGGCGCCCAGGTCAGCCTCGGCGGGCGAGGGCTCGGGCGCAGGACACCCCGGCCGGACCAGATGTAGGCGGCGAAGAGGGTGGCGCCGACGGCGTAGTAGGCGGCGAAGGCGACACCGCCGCCCACGACCCCGAGGCGGGGGAACGGTCCCCACCCGAAGATCAGCGCGGGCGAGAGCGGGATCAGCAGGACGGCCCCGGCGCAGGTGACGCCGGCCGGGAGCGCCATGTTGCCGGTCCCACGGATTACTGCCGCCAGCGCGTTGAACAGCCAGATCAGGATCGCGGCGCCGAACACGACGGTCGCGTAGGCCGTCGCGGCCCTGAGCGAGGCACCCGTGCCGCCCATCGCTGCGTAGAGGCGCGGTCCCAGGGTCAAGGCGAGCAGGCTGGTCACCACACCGAGGCCGAGGCCGATGGCGGCGGCGTGCCACGCGAGCAGACCCGCCGCGTCCTGCCGACCGGCGCCCAGGGTGCGCGAGACCGCCGACTGGATGCCGCCGCCCATGCCGCCCGCGGACAGCATCTGGACGAGCATGACCACCGGGAAGACGAGCGCCATTCCGGCGAGGACGTCGGTGCCGAGCTCGGCGACGAAGTAGGTCTCGATCAGGCCGATGGAGGTCTGGACGACCATGACCGCGACATTCGGCACGGCCATCCGGGCCAGCGTCGGCAGGAGAGGGGCCGTCAGCAGTCGGCGCGTCCTGATGTCCATGAGGGCTTCCTCGTCCGTGACAGCTTCGGCGGCCGGCTACGCGATGCCCGAGGAGCGGACTCGGGAGGTCGGACCCCCTCGTCCGGCTTCGGGGGTATTGAAAAGGAGCCCCGGCCGGCCACCCGAGACCCGGATGTTGGCGTCGACGATCGTCACGCCGGTGGGGCCTCCGAACTGCTCAAGGCCCTCGATCTCGGCGGCGCTACCCTCGACCATCCCCGCGGCCGGCGCGACCTCGGAGGCCTGGACCAAGGCTGGCTTCAGGGTCACGGAAATCCGGGCCGGCCAGACCGGTGCGTACGATGACCAGTCCGCATCCATCGCCGGCTCCCCCGCGGGCCCTCGACGGTTTGATATGACGCTCATAATCTATTATGATCATCATCTATCGTCAACGGCCTTCCCGTCTGCCAAGCGAGGCTTTCTTGGACAATCGGGCCGCGCATCCCGAGCCGGCGGTCGGCGAGGCCCGGGGCCCACGCGACGTCCTCGAAGCCCGGGGCGTTGCCTGTGTCAGCGCCGATCTCCCGGCCGTCGCGACGCGCGGTCGTTACGCCCTCCCTGGTCAAAGGGATTCTGCGGAACCTCGAGCCTTTCGCGACGCCCGATGCGCTGAACCCGATCCTGGCCCGCTTGCCAGCAATCCGCTCGCAGCAGTGCGGTGACGCGGCAGCAGCCGCAGCGCCCGCACTCGGATGCCAGAGTGATGATGGCAGGGGTCAACGCGTCTTCTTCGGCCGACACGGAGGGCACATCGCGTCGCGTGCCGCGGTGCTGGTCGACGGTCCGGCAGGCGTGGCGTTCCGGAAGACCGTACCTCTCTTGGATGTCTGCAACCGCCTAGCGGCGTCGTTCGGATGCTACGAGGCTCCGGCCGCCACGTCCGCCAACATCTGCTTCTTCAAGGTCAGATCGGCCACGAGCCGCCGCAGCCGAGCCTTCTCGCGCTCCGGATCCTTCATCTTCCGAGCCTGATCGACTCGGAGACCGGCGTACGCCTTGCGCCAGCGTGAGGCACTCTGCTCAGAGATCTCCGCTTCCGCGCACGCAAGCGCCAAGTTCTTGCCCCGGTCTGTCTGCACCTCGATCTGGTGCAGCTTCGGCGCGACCTGCTCCGCGCGCGTCGTCCGACCGCGCCGCCTGTCCGGCTCCTCCGGTCCTGGCAGATCCTCTCGATCAGCTCGGTCCGAAGGCGGCCGGTCAGGTCAGCCTGGACGCAGGCCGGGCGCCGTCCTCGTCGGAGGCTTAAACCGTCCCGCCTGCCCACGCGTCGACCGGGACTCGGCATGCCCTCGAGGCTACCGCCTTCAGCCCCGACGGCACCGTCGCGCGGGACGTTCTCGCTGCTGCTGCACGCCCGCCGGGGCTCGAATCCGGACGGGCCGCCCGGTTCGCCGGTCGGAGCCTTCTTGTCTCGCCCCTAGGCCTTCATCTCGGCGAGCATCTTCGCGCCCTCGGTCAGAAAGAACGCCTTGATCTTCGGATTGCGGACTCGCAGGGCGCAGTGTCTCGCGATCTCGCTCATCGACCGGTTCTTCGGATTGTTGAGGAGATCGGTCAGGTACGTCTGAGCCTGGGCCTCGGTGTCGATGGTGAATGGCTGGGGGTCCACGAAGCACCTCTCGCTTTGACCTGCCCGGCGCGCCGTGGCGCGCCTCTCGATGCCCCGCCGACCGATGAATGGCGAGTCCGTGTCGAGCGCCCTTAGCGCGTCGCCTGCAAATCGATGATCGGGCCGCCGATGTCGAAGAATTCGTCGTCGGTGAACTCTGCCAACTCGATCTCCTCGCGCGGACGCTGAAACGGCAGGAACGCGGAGATCATTCCGAGACACAGCGCCCCGGCAATCAGGACGGCCAACAGCGCGAGGGTCATGGTCAACATCGGAACGCAATGCGATGTCAGACTTATAGAACGGTAATCTTAAAACTTGCTTTCGGTGCATGGGATACCGCCCGGTAACCGCCGGCCGCGAACCTGCCGCCGGGCCGCGTTGCGTATCGGCTCGGCTCACACGCTGGTGAGATCAGGCGCTCCCCCGCCCCGTGAGCAGATCGGGGCGGGGCCGAGCGGGCTTACCGACCGAGGGACGGGCCGCCCGACGTGCCGCCAGTGCCGGGCGGCCCGCTCGTGGGGGTGCCGCCAATGTTGACGCCCGGCGTCGTGCCCGGGATCGACGAGTTGCTCGGGTTGGCCTCATTTCCACGGGTGACCGGGCTCGGTCCGAGATCCCGGGCACCCGGGCCGGCACCTCCGGTTGTCGCCGGCGGGGCGACCCCGGTGTTTCCCGCGCCGCCCGTCACCGTTTGCGCTGAGACCGGCGCGGCCAGGGCGATGGACAAGGCTCCTGCGAGCGCCGCGAGCGTGCGAGTCATGAAGTCGTCCCTGCGATTGCTGTGGCACAGGAACGGTTGATGTCGAGGGAAGTTCAGGGACGGGCGCGTCGCTCGCCAGCCCGCGGCCTCGACCTCGCGGCAGAGTAAGCGCTCGCCGGAGCCCGTGTCGATCACGGTCCGGTCGTAGTCCCTGCTTCCGGGAAGCTGGTCGATCTCGTCGCCCTCGCGCGGGATGTCGCCCTCGATCGCGCAGACAGCCCGCGTGAGCGCTACCGTGGGCGCCGCGGGCTTCTCCATTTCCGGCCGGTCTCGACGCCACTGGCGCACTCGGCACGCTTCCAGTCCGACGGCGGATGCGGGTCCCGCAGATCACCCCGGTGTCGCCGTCGGTGACCGAAACGCGGCTGATCGGTAAACGCGCGGATCAGCCCGCAGCGATGAAAACCGGTCAGACTGACCTCACCCGCAGCCTGTTCCCTCGGCGACAGCGCTATCGAGGGGGGCAGCAACGGCGGTGCGCATCCCGGTGCACCCAGAGGGTGACTGATCTGAGCAGGCGTCTCGCTGGTCCAGAAATAAAGAGTTCGTCGCGGGACTGTCGAGCATTTCGCCTGTGCGAGACCACCATTCGAGCTCGAATGTATCACCGCGCGACGTTATTTAGTTGCAGGCCCGCGCATTGGCCGCGATTCCAGCTCAAGTGAACAATGTTATATCATCATCGACGGGTAAATTATTACTGAATTATCATCTGGCCGACATCGAGGCTCAGCGTATGGAAATATAGATCCAGCTCGTCCGGCTGAATTCTGCAGTGGCCCCTCACTGCTGCCGGAGGGAGCCGCATTCCATGTGCATCGTGAGACAAAGGTGCAAGTGCTCGACCCGCGTTCGGTATCAAATCGGGCAATCGCTTGGTTCACGCGACAAGTGCGCGCATCCGGTCGTGCGCTGGATCGGCTTCTCTAAACGTCGACGTAGTGAGATATCTCGGAGACGATCTGTCGGACAAGAAAGAATCAGCGTCATTCAGTTGAGTTGGGCACAGACATTTGGTCGACCGGTCAGTGTAGCGACGACCGGAATCGTTCAGCCTATGGCGACGGTGGTGCCGTTCGAATCGCCCTCGCGTTGACCGGCTCGAAGCCGATCGCGAGACGAAGAGACCGTTCTCGAGACGGCCGGTCTGGGGGTTCGCGGCCGAGGGGCGCGGCTAACGATCAGCCCTGCAGGCTGTCGGCGACGTCGTCGGGGATCTGCACCCCACTGTCCGGAAATCGTGACGCTCTCCGCCTCGCCGGTTTCACCGCCGGCCACCACCTTCGGCGCCGCTGCGCCCGGCATCCGGCGTCCGGCATTCGCTTGGCCAGATTCTCGGCCTTCTTCGCCACCCCGCTCCCGGCCTGCGCCGGCGTCCTGTCCGCGGCCGACGGTTCCTCGAAGGCGCGCTGGAACTGCCCCGCTGGCGCGTGCCGAACCCGCCCGCCACCTTCCTGCGGCGTAGCGCGGGCTCGTCAGGGAGGGCACCGGCAAGTTCGCGTTGCGCACCCCGCGTTGCGCGACGCAAGTGAGCGAACTGCCGGTTGCGCACGTACAGGGTGCGCACCGTCCGGCTTCGCGACTGCCTGGGGTGGCGAGCGGAAGCCACCTCAGGCCGAGGGTCGACACTGGACAGGCGGTCTCGCGCAGCTGAACGTCAAGATTGACGCGGATCATTCTGCGGATCCCGTCGTATCTTCGCTTTCGCCGTTCGACGGGGCAGCGCAAGCGTCGCCGTCGCGCTAGGATGGTTGAACGTCGTGATGAAGCGATCATGAAAGCGAATCGACCGGACGGTGTGAGGCCGCGCCGTGTCCTCTTCCTGGGAGCGACCGGCACAATCGGCCGGGCAACGGTTCGGGCACTGGTCTCGCGCGGCCACGAGGTCGTCTGCCTCGTCAGGCGCCCTGCCGAAACCGCGATCCCGTCAGGCGCTACCGCGCGCATCGTGGATCTGACCGACACGGTGTCGCTGGCGCGCGACGGTGTCCGCGGCGAACGCTTCGACGCCCTGGTGTCGTGCCTCGCCTCGCGCACGGGGCTGCCCGACGATGCCTGGGCGATCGATTACGGCGCGCAGGTCGAGGCCTTGCACGCGGGCCGGACGGCCGGCGTCACGCATGTCGTCCTTCTGTCGGCGATCTGCGTCCAGAAGCCGATCCTCGCTTTTCAGCACGCCAAGCGCGCCTTCGAGGCAGAGCTGATCGCATCGGGGCTCGACTACACGATCGTTCGGCCCACCGCCTTCTTCAAATCGCTCTCGGGACAGATCGAACGCGTGAAACGCGGCAAGCCATTTCTGGTGTTCGGGGACGGGACCTTGACGGCCTGCAAGCCGATCAGCGACGACGACCTTGGCCGCTATCTCGCGGACTGCCTCGACGATGGGGACCGCCGCAATCGCGTTCTGCCGATCGGCGGCCCGGGCGAGGCGATCACGCCACGCGCGCAGGGCGAGCGGCTCTTCGCCCTTCTGGGGCGCGAACCGCGCTTCACGCACATTCCGGTCGTGCTGCTGGACGCGATCGTCGTCGTTCTGACGACGATGGGCCGATGGGTGCCGGCCCTGGCCGCCAAGGCCGAACTCGCGCGGATCGGGCGCTACTACGCGACGGAGTCCATGCTCGTCCTGGACCCGGCGACCGGGCGATACGATGCCCAGGCGACTCCGTCGACGGGATCGGAGACGCTCTTCGACTACTATGCGCGCGTGATCCGTGGCGAGGCGGTCGCCGAGCGCGGCGACCACGCGGTGTTCTGACGACGCGCGACAGGAGGTGTCGGCTCTTCCGGCAGTTTCACTCCGGAGCAGACCAGCATCTTTCGGCCACCTTCTGCCGCCGCGCATGGCTCTCCCCAACGTCTCAGATGGATGGTTCCCTGCCCGACCGCATCTGGATTGTGGACGCATCGAAGCGGGCGTAGCCGTGGACATCGCTCGAGATCCTCTCGAGGTCGCTCGCTGCATCCGCTTTGCGCACTTGAGACAAGGGCGGTTAACTTCGCGGGTGGAAGATGCAACCACGCCCTCTGTGGTCGTCTCTTCATCATTCCAGCGTTGACTAACCCGCTCCCATGATCCGCATTCTCGGCAAGGCCAGTTCGATCAATGTTCGCAAGGTGCTTTGGACCTGTGCCGAGATCGGATTGGATTACGATCGCCAGGACTACGGCAGCGGCTTCCAAGCAACGGATACCCCGGAATTTCTGGCTCGCAACCCGAACGGCCTCGTGCCCGTGATTGAAGACGCGGCAGGGGCCTTGTGGGAGTCAAATACGATCTGCCGCTACCTCGCTGCGAGCGCCGCTCGGACGGATCTGCTCCCTGCTGACCCGCGTGGACGCGCTCTGGTTGAACAATGGATGGACTGGCAAGCGACCGAGTTGAACGCGTCTTGGCGGGCGGCTTTCCTCGGCCTCGTTCGTCGTGATCCGGCCTACGCCGATCCAGACCGGATAGTGGCGGGGGTCGAGGCCTGGAACGCGAATATGGGGATCCTTGACCACCATCTCTCCTCAACCGGAGCTTATGTGGCCGGAGGAGCCTTCACGTTGGCGGATGTCGTTCTCGGCTTGTCCGTAAACCGTTGGCGCATGACGCCAATGGAGCGCCCGAGCTATCCCGCCGTCTCGGCCTATCATGATCGCCTTCTCGCTCGATCCGGCTACCGAGACCACGGGGCGAATGGGATTCCTTAGTGGGATGCCAACCGCGCCTTCAATCCGAGGTTGCTGGACGATCGATAAGTGGCGGCTTTCGGCAGGCAACGACCGCTCTCCGAACGCCTGGGTTGGGTAGCTTGCGAATCGGCAACGTGGCGTGGATTCCCGCCGGTCAGCTTCGGCGACGCAGATCTGTCGGAGCGCACGCCGTCATCCGGCCGCGTCGATATCCCTTCCGGCCCCCGGCGGGTACAGGTCAATGATCGGAACGTGCAGAACAAGAACTTCATTAGCGCTCTTGCTTTTTGTGGCGAAGGCTATAGACAGTACCGACGACTAAGATGATAAATCAACAGCCTCCGCGTCGGCGCAAAGCGCCACTCTCGAGTTTAAGAAAGACGTTCTTGGTCGGCATCTTACCGAGAGAAGGGAGCAGAATATCTGCTTCGGCCGCCACAGCTCCGTTCATTTATTTGCACCCAAATTCGTTCGATTAAGACTGTGGCCCCAAATGAATACGCGCTCACCCGATGGCAAGAACTCGAGAGGCCAACCGTGACCGAGAGATGGTCTGATTGTTGCTCCGACCGCAGAAGATAGCAATCCGTTTCGTCAGGACATCATCATGCGATACGAACATGGTGTTTCTGTTGTTCTTGCCACGCATAACGGATCGAGATTTATCCGCGAACAGCTTGAAACTCTCGTCGGGCAAACAGTCCATCCTCTTGAGATCATCGTTTCCGACGATGCATCTACGGATGACACGCTAGAAATTGTCCGAAATTTCTCTTGCGGCAGCGCAATCGAGTTCAAAATCCATGAGAACGTGCCCGCGCTCGGCTTTCGAAGCAATTTCTTGAGAGCCGCTCGGTTGGCGCGTGGAAAATTCGTCGCCTTCTGCGATCAGGACGATATCTGGGACACGAAGAAGATCGAGTTTTGCTCGCCCTATCTGGACGATCGCAGCGTCTCGATGATCGCCCATACGGCCATCACTATCGACTCCAACAATCGCGAGCTTGGCGTCTTTCGGCAAGGCATTCATCGTACCGGACTCAGAAAACCGCTCACCTACGATCCGTGGTTGACGTTCTTCGGATTTTCGATTGTCTTTCGACGGGAACTCTTGGATCTGTGGGATGTCGATGACCGTTTCATCGATTTCATTGTCCCCAGCGAGATGATCGCTCATGACCGGTGGGTAATGTTTCTGGCGCAAGTCGTCGGTCAGACCGTCGAGCTCGATGTACCCCTGGTCCGCTATCGGCAGCACGCCCATAATCTGTTCGGACACGGTGAGCGCGAGCGGAGCGCGGGTCGGAGGACGGTAGCTGGGGGCTTGGATCCCTACAGGGAAGCCACGACCGCCATGATCGATATCGTCGAGCGGCTTCCGGAAGCGACGGCTGAGCATTTTCCACTCTTCGATCGGGCAAGGGCGGCCGCTTTCTTTCGCAGCGCGCTTGACCAGCTCGAGAAGCGCGAAGCGATCTATCGAACTGAGACGCGCCTGGAGGCACTCCAGGGCCTGTCGGCACGTGTCGCCGGCGGAACCTATCGGGCGGTTCACAACGGCCGTCCACGATGGCGATCGATCGCGAAAGATCTCAGATTCGCACTCCTTCGTCGTTGACCGCCTTGGCGGGCTTGCAACAGGTCCCGTCGAACGTCTTCATCCACGCCTTTACGACACAGCGTCGCCTGTCATTCTGACTTAAGCTTCGGTTTTACCGGACACTGGGTTTAGGCTTGCTATGACGCCGAGATTTGCCGGCGATCGGCGAAAATTTTCCTCCATGACGAGTACTGCGATCGAGCAGGGAGTTTGGGCCAACGCTTCGGACGGTCGCCGCATCATGGTCGAGATGCCGGGTCCCGCCCCGAACAAAGATTGCCGAACCGCCGACGGATGGCCGCTCGCGAACCGTCATACAGACCTCGCCACATGGTCCTGCGTCACCGGATGGCTGCGTTGCGCAGCCAGTCGATCAGCACCCCGACGCGTCCCGCCCGGGCCGGATGTCGCGGGTGGACGACCCAGTAGGGGTGCGCGTCGAGGACGGGCCCGAAGGGCTGAACCAGCGTGCCGCTCGCCAGGTCGTCGGCGGTCAGTACGACCGAGACCAGCGCTATGCCCTGACCGGCGATCGCGGCCTGGATGACGTGACCTTCGTCGCTGAAGCGGATGCCCGCACCGCCATCGATATCGGTGATCCCGGCCTTCCGCAGCCAGGCCGGCCAGGTCGGCGTCTCGTCGGTCAGGTCGGGCCACTCGAAGTGCAGCAGGGGGTGGCGGGCCAGATCGCTCTCGGATCGAATGGCGAGACGCGGACTGCAAGCGGGTGCGACCCGGTCGACCACCAGCCTGTGCGCGTCGAGGCCGGGATAGGGACCGGGCCCGTATCGGACGGCGACGTCCACGCCGTCGCGGGCGAAGTCGACCAGGCTGTCGGACGCGTGCAGTCGCAGATCGCAATCGGGATGCGCGGCCCGGAAGTCGGCGAGCCGAGGCACGAGCCACTTCGCCACGAAGGCGGTCGGGGCCGAGAGCGTGAGAACGCCGGCCGCGTGCCGGCCGCGGATCTCAGCGATGGCTCGGGCGAACGCGTCGAAACCGTCGCGCAGCACGGGCAGCAGAACGGTGCCCTCGGCGGTCAGCCGGACCCGGCGCGTCTCGCGGTGGAAGAGACGCAGCCCCAGGGTCTGCTCGAGAAGCCGGATCTGATGACTGATGGCGGTCGCCGTGACACCCAGCTCGTCGGCGGCAGCGCGGAAGCTCAGGCGGCGCCCGGCCGCCTCGAAGGCCCGGAGCGCCGCGAGGGGGAGAAGCGATCTCCGCATCGTCATGGCTGAACGTAGCTCATCGACTCCGTGAGGAGAACGCGTTCGTCATCCCGCAGCCCGGCTGACACAAGGTTGGCCGGTCAGGACGGGAGGCTCTCTTGAAGGCGATGGTGTTGACGAAGTTCGGCGGGCCGGACAGCTTCGAGCTCCGGGAGCTGCCGGACCCTCGGCCGGGACCCCGGCAGGTCCGCGTGGCCGTGCATGCCACGTCGATCAACCCGCTCGACTGCCAGATCCGCCGCGGCGACTACACCGATCAGGTCGCGCTGCCGGCCATCATCGGGCACGACGTGTCCGGCGTCATCGACCAGGTCGGATCCGACGTGACCGAGTTCCGCGCGGGGGATGAGGTCTATTACACGCCGCGGATCTTCGGCGGTCCGGGATCGTACGCCGAGTACCACGTCGCGGATGCCGGTATCGTCGCGCGCATGCCGGTCAACCTCACCCATTCCGAGGCCGCGAGCGTCAGTCTCGTCGGCGTGACCGTCTGGGAAGGGCTGGTCGAGCGGGCCCGATTGCAGGTCACAGAGACCGTCCTCGTCCACGGCGGTGCCGGGGGCGTCGGGGCGATCGCCGTCCAGGTCGCGAAGGCCATCGGGGCACGGGTCCTGGCGACGGCGCGCGGCAGCGACGTGGCGCGCGTCGAGCGGCTCGGCGCCTCCGCCGTCATCGATTTCGAGGGCGAGGACTATGTGGACGCCGTCGATCGCCTGACCGAGGGCAGGGGCGTCGACGTCGTCCTGGACACGATCGGCCGCGACACGCTCGCGCGCTCCCCGCGCATCCTCCGCGAGGACGGGCGCGTCGTCACCCTGGTCGACACCGCGACGCCTCAGAACCTCATCGGCGCCTGGGGCCGGAACGCCACCTATCACTTCGTCTTCTCACGCCAGGACGGCCGGAAGCTCGACGCCGTGACGCGCCTCCTCGAGCGCGGCCTCGTGGTGCCGCGAGTCGGCCTGGAGTTTCCCCTCGACGAGGTCGCCAGCGCCCACGCGCGCTCCGAGGAGGGTCGGCTCGGAGGCAAGATCGTGCTCCGGGTGAGATCGTGAGGCGGCCGGACCTCGATCGCTGTCCCTGACCTGACACCGGCAGCGTCCGGCGCCGCGAAGGGAAGCGGCTCACCTGAGATCGAACCCGCGGAAACGGTGATGTCGCACCGTGGCAAGCCCGACCGGTCGGCGGGTCGAGCGGCCCCCGGAGGCACGCGATCCTGCCGTCGACGACCTCGGTTACGTCCGTTCCGGTGACCGCGACCGGCCCGATCCCGACCCGCCTTCCATCGAAGGGATCCCAGGCGGTGGTGCCCGACGGCTACGTCGACCGGGGTGAACCGGTTAAGGGTCAGGGATCCTTGCGCGACCTGAGCACGACGGATCTTCCCGGCGGGAACCCGACCCGACCGCGAACTTAAAGATCTGAGACGCCGGATACTCGGCCGGTGCCGGTCGAATGCCGACCTACGCGCGCCCGAAGTGACGGAGCACGAGGGGCTCGGTCCGGGTAAGCTTGAGGCCGCGCGGCTGCGAGCGGCCGCTCCGGCCGGCGACGACGGCCAGGCCGACGAGGCCGACCGATCCGGTCAAAGCTACGGCCACACACCACCAGAAGGCGACATCGAGCATGGCTGTCCACGGGGCTCCGGTTGCACCGGAACTGTCGGACCGTACGGTAAACGGAGCGTTAAACGCGCGTTCGACCGAATAGCGTCAGCGCCTGCGGCCCGAGCGCCGTGTACTGCCGAGACATGGGCGCCGAATTCGGGCGCCGGAGAGCGTCGCTGAGCTCTCGGCGCATCGATCCTACGCCCAATTGATGAAGGCGCGGAACGGAGCGCTGCCGCTACGACCCGAATCCGGTGCGGATGACCTTCAGGGACAGAGATGCAGATCGGGATCGTCGGCTGCGGTTACGTCGCCGACTTCTACATGACGACCCTCGTGAACCACCCCGAACTGCGCCTCGCCGGCGTCTACGACCGGGACCCGGAGCGGCGCGCCGTCTTCTGCCGTCACTACAACGCCCGCGCCTTCGACAGCCTCGAGGCCCTGCTCGCCGAGCCGGAGATCGGCCTCATCCTGAATCTGACCAATCCGCACAGTCACTACGTCGTGACCAAGGCCGCCCTGGAGGCCGGCAAGCACGTCTACTCCGAGAAGCCGCTCGCCATGGAGTACGCCCAGGCCGAAGCGCTGGTGGAACTCGCCGAGGCGAAGGGCCTCTCGCTGAGCGGCGCGCCCGCGAGCATCCTGGGCGAGGCGGGCGCGACCGTGCGGGAGGCCGTCGCGTCCGGCCAGGTCGGTTCGGTCCGGCTCGTCTACGCCGAGCTGGAGGACGGGCCGGTGTTCCGGGAGCCGGTGCATGAATGGCGGAGCGTGACCGGCGCCCCCTGGCCGGCCGAGGACGAGTACCGGGTCGGCTGCACCCTGGAGCACGCCGGCTACTACCTGACCTGGATGAGCCTGATGTTCGGCCCGGTCGAGCGCATGACTGCCTTCGCGTCGCGCCTGTACCCGGACAAGGGCACCGGCCAGCCCCCGGACTCGGTCGCCAACGACTTCTCGACAGCGTGCCTGGAGTTCCGATCCGGCGTCGTCGCGCGGATCACCTGCGGCCTCGTCGCGCCGCAGGACCGATCCCTGCACATCATCGGCGACCGGGGCGTCCTGACCGTGACCGATTCGTGGGCCAGCCAGGGCCCGGTCTATCTCCGTTCGCCGAGCGGCGAGGCGCCCGGGCGGCTCGGCCGGCTGCTGCACCGGATCCAGCGCTACCTGCCCGGGCGGATCTTCCTAGGTCGGAAGCTGCCGACTCCCCGCTTCGGGGGCAAGCTGCCCAGCTACCCGTCGCAGATGGATTTCGCCCGCGGACCCGCGGCCCAGGCCGCGGCGATCCGGGCGGGCGTTCCGGCGCCGCTCCCGGCGCGGTTCGTGCTGCACATCACCGAGATCGCGCTCGCCATGCAGAATGCCGGCGGCGGCGCCGTGATCCAGCTGAGATCCAGGTTCTAGCCATGGCACAGACCGTCTCGTGGGGCGTCCTCGGCACCGGGATCATCGCCCAGCGCTTCGTCAGCGACCTTCTCGGGCGGCCGGACGCGCGCCTCACCGCCGTCGGGGCGCGGAGCACCGGGAGCGCCCAGGCCTTCGCCGCGGCCTTCCCCCAGGCGTCCGGCGCGCCGGCCGCCGTCGCCGGCGTCGAGGCCCTGGCCGCACGGCCGGATATCGACGTCGTCTACATCGCCACGCCCAACAGCGACCACATGGACAGCGCGCTGGCCTGCATCGAGGCCGGCAAGTCGGTCCTGATCGAGAAGCCGATCGCGCTCTCGGGCGGGCAGGCGCGGCGCATCGCGGAGGCGGCGCGGCGGAAGGGCGTCTTCTGCATGGAGGCGATGTGGATGCGCTTCACGCCCGGCGTCGTGCGGGCCAAGGCGATGCTGGAGGCGGGCGAGATCGGCGATCCCCTGCATCTCGACGCCCGCCTGTTCTTCCCCCGCGCGCCGAACCCGCCCGGACGGACGGACGATCCGGCCGAAGGCGGGGTGATCCTCGATCTCGGGGTCTACCCCGTGTCGCTGGCGCTCCACCTGTTCGGCGCACCCAACGAGGTCTCGGGCGTCGGCCTCGATCGGGGCGGTGCGGCGGCGCAGCAGGCCGCGCTCGCGCTCGGCTGGAACGCCAGGACCGCGACCCTGAGCTGCGGCTCGACCGGAGAGGCCGACAACGCCGCCGTGATCGTCGGCACGCGCGGCCGCATCCACCTGCACCGGCAGTTCCTGTGCCCGCCCTTCCTCACGCGCGTGCGCACCGCCGCCGCGCCGGCGCCCGCCGACCGTGCCCCGCCGCGCCGCCAGGCCGTCGGCCGGCTGGCCTTCGCGAAACGCCTCCTGCAGCCGCTGGACTTCCGCCGCGTCGCGCTGATCCCGACGCCGTACCTCGGGTTCGGACTGCGGCATCAGATCGACGAGGTGCATCGCTGCCTGCTCGCCGGCGCCCGCGAGAGCCCGATCATGCCGCTCGCGGACAGCATCCGCACCCTCGACATCCTCGATCGCGTCCGCGCCCGGCCGCAGCCGCTGGAGGCCGTCGCCTAGGAGGGGCGTCCGGACCGGGCGCCCGTACCGAGCGGATAATCCGTCCGGGCAGGTCGCGGCGCCGTTCCCGGCAGTCGAGGTCAGGTCGTCTTCGTCGCCTTGGCGGGAGGCAGCCTGCGCAGAATCCGCGCGATATGCGCGCGCAGGGCCGACGTCTCGGATCCCGGCCCGGCCTGCCCGGCTGGTTCGGCTGGCTCCTGGAGGGTGACGAGAAGGTCGGTCATCGACGAGGGCGCTGTGATGGGAGACCGACTCTACCGTCGAGCCTGGCCGGTGAATACATCATTTCATAGATTTTCTCGACCGGGACTTAAAGTGTTTAGGCCGGCGATAGACGCGGCCCGATGTCGGAAACAGGGGTGTGTGTCCCGCCGGCCGCGACATTCGCGCCGGTGAATTGCATCGCCGATGTCTTGATGGAGACCCGCGGCCGCAGTCCCATCACAATGCCGGCCGCATCACATATCCGTCACCGTCCGCCACGACGATCGGAGGCCTCGGTACTTTACCACCCCTTCGACCGATCTCCGATGTATCGTCGCGCACAGCGACTGAGAGGCTGCCGTAGCCGGCGAAGACAGGCGCAGGAGGGAAACCGTCTGTGCGCTGCGTGACGGATACAGTTGACCATTGCGGTTTCACCGTCCCTGGGCGTACAACCAACAGCCAAGCCATGCGTCCAGTGCAACTAGGAATTGCGCAACTTATTGGTGCGCTAAGCAGTTTTCGGTTGTGTTTTTTTCCGCGACTCTGGGTAAGTGCCACTCATCCAGCATGCTGAAGGTTTCCGTTCGATGTCGTCCTCCCCGAAGCCCAAGTCCGCCACCGAGACCGATCGCTCGATCGGCGGCCGCATCGCGGCGCTCCGCGTGGCACAGGGCCTGAGCCAGACCGATCTCGGTCAGGCCATCGGCGTCAGCTTCCAGCAGGTTCAGAAGTACGAGAAGGGGCGCAACCGCATCGGCGCAGGGCGTCTTCAGGCCATCGCCGACCTGCTGAGGGTGCCGGTGGACACGTTCTTCGCGGATCCGCGGGACAACGGCGGCGGACGCGTCGGACCCGCGGCCCTGTTCGAGGATCCGAAGGTCATGGAACTCGTCCTGGCCTTCACCAGCATCACCGACGAGACGACCCGCGGCGGGATCCTGTCGATCGTCAAGGCCGCCGCCACCCTCCAGGAGAGCCGCGCGGCCGCGCAGCGTCCGGACGCCGTCGACGAGGCGTGACGGCGCGGCCCTGTCCATCTCTTCCCGCGACGGAACATACCGGCGCCCCCGAGCCGCGCGCAGCGTGGCGGCGCGATTTAATCCAAATTAAACCAAGACAAAGACCCGTAAAGATGTAGAGAAGTTGCCGCGTCCGGAGCTGATCTACAGCGCGTGAGCGGACGGCATGCTTCGCTCTGACGTTGGAAACCAGGTCCTGACCATGCCGATCGAGACGTCGAGAGCCTGGGGCCGCGGCGAGCTGTACGAGACCCTGTGCCTCCTCGTGATCGGCGTCGGGATCTGGTTCGTCGGCGTCACGCTCGGGACCTTCGCGTATCTGAACAGCGTCGTCGCCACCTACAACCTCACGGACCTGCTGCTGCTCGCCGCCTGCATGGGCGTGGCGCAGTGGGGCGCCAGCATCCGCAAATCGATCATCCTCCGGCGGCTCATGCTCGAGCGCGCCGCCGCCGCCGCGCAGGCCGAGGCGATCGCCCGGCACGACGGGCTGACCGGTCTGGCGAACCGTCGCCGCTTCATCGACGCCGTGGAACGGGCGCACGCGCCGGGCGCCGCGGACGCGGCGGTGCTCCTCATCGACCTCGACCGGTTCAAGCCGGTCAACGACCTCTACGGCCACGCGGCCGGGAACGCGGTCCTGTGCGCCGTGGCCGAGCGTCTCCAGCAGCTCGTGCCGTCGGGCGGCCTGGCGGCCCGTCTGGGCGGCGACGAGTTCGCCATGCTGGTCCCGCTCCGCTACGAGAGCGAGGCGCTGCGGCGCCTCGCCCAGGCGGTCATCGCGCGCATCGCCGAGCCGGTGACGTGGAACCAGAACGACCTGAAGGTCGGCGCCACGGTCGGCGTCGCCGCGGTGTCGGCCGAGCACGGGGACGCCGACGCGATCCTGCACGCGGCCGACCTCGCCATGTACCAGGGCAAGAAGGACGGGCGCGGCAATGTCCGCTTCTTCCGCAGCGCCATGGACGCGGAGCTGCGCGCCCGCGCCCGCATGGAGACGGAACTCCGCCTCGCCATCGAGACGGGCGCGATCGAGCCCTTCTACCAGCCGGTGGTGTCGCTCCCCGAGAAGGAGATCGTCGGGGTCGAGGTCCTGGCGCGCTGGCGCCACCCGACGCGCGGGGTGGTGGGCCCGAGCGAGTTCATCCCGGTGGCCGAGGAGACCGGGATGATCGCGGATCTCAGCTACAGCCTGATCCGCCGCGCCTGCCTGGATGCCCGGGCCTGGCCGCCGCACCTGATCCTCGCGGTGAACATCGCCCCGCAGCAGTTCCAGGACGCGTGGCTCGCCCAGCGCATCCTCGGGATCCTGACCGAGACCGGCTTCCCGCCGCAGCGCCTGGAGGTCGAGATCACCGAGAGCGCCCTGATTCAGGACCTGGAGGCGACCCGGACGACCCTGCTGTCGCTGCGCGAACTCGGCGTGCGCATCGCACTGGACGATTTCGGAACCGGCTATTCCAGCCTTTACCACCTGCGCGAACTGAAGTTCGACAAGCTGAAGATCGACCGCAGCTACGTCGACGCCATCACGATGAGCGACGAGCGGGCGAAGCTCGTCGACGCCATCATCAAGCTCGGGGCGAGCCTCGGCCTCTCCACCACCGCCGAGGGGATCGAGACCGACGCCAGCCTCGACTGGCTCTCCGAACAGGGCTGCCATTTCGGCCAGGGCTACCTGTTCGGCCACGCCATGCCGAAGGCCGAGATGGACGGCGTGCTCGCCGCCGTGCGATCCCCGGCCCCGTTCCAGAATCTCGCGCGGGCCTCGTGAGGCGCGGGATTCCGCCCGCGCGGCCGCATCACGCCGGTCAGCGCGGCGCCCTGTAGGCGGAGCCGTCGGCGGCTTCGAGCGGGTGATCCACGAACCGGCCCGTCTCTGGGACCGCGACCCGGTCGAAGTCCGCCGCCAGGGCGTCGAGGGCGCGGCGCATCTCGGCTCCCTGGAGCGGCCGGCCGTGTCCGGTGATGACCCGCTCCGGGGCGAGCGCGGCGAGCGCCCGCACCGACGCGCGCGCCGCCGGCCAGTCGATCGTCAGGTACATCGGCGGCCCGTGCAGCTCCGGCGCCTGCGTCGCGACCGCGTAGGCGGATTCCTGCGCCGTGGTGATGAAGGCGTCGCCCGCGATCAGCGTCCGGTCGGATTCGCGCCAGAGCGAGACGTGGCCTGGCGCGTGGCCGGGCGTGTGGATCCAGCGCCAGCCGGGCAGGGGCGGCACCGAACCGTCCTCCGGCAGGAGGCGGAGCCGCCCGGAGACGTCGACCGGGCTCGTCGGGAACAGCGGCGACAGGCGACCGAGGAGTCCGCCGCCGACGCTCGGATCCGGCGTCGGGTAGGCGGCGCTGCCGTCGAGATAGGGCCGCTCCAGGGCGTGCACGTAGACCGGGACGTCCCAGTCCTCCGCGAGGTCCTCCAAGACGCCGACATGGTCGAAATGGCCATGGGTCAGGACGATCGCGGCCGGCCGGGCGCCTTCGCCGAAGCGGGCCCGGGCCGCGGCCTCGATCCCGCGCTTCGCGCCCATCACGCCGGCGTCGATCAGGACCCAACCCCGGTCGCCCGCGCCGGGGGGCCCCACGAACACGACGTTGACCAGGACGTGGCGCTGATAGGCGACGTCATCGGCGATGGCGTGGGTGGCGTCGTCCCGCTCGGCGTCGCGGGGGGGATCGTCGGCCCGGGCCTGCGGGTCGACGGGGATCTGCTGGGCCATCTGGGGCGGCTCCCGTGCGCGGTCGCGGAGGGGACGGTCGGGCCCGCGGCCCGAGTGTCCCGGCGCCGGATGGCGCGAGCGCCCGTACCCTGGCCAACCGGCCTCTCCCGGGCGTGTTCCTGACGTCGTCGCCTCTCCAGGTCCGGCCCCGCACGGGAGGCCGCGGCCTCACGCCTGTCGACACGGACCCCATATTGGCGGCATCGATACCGGCCACCCCGACGCGCCGTCGCAGGTCACAGCATGGCACCGAGCCCTCTCGCCCTCATCGCCTCCGTTGCCCTCGTCGCCGTGATCGCTACCGGCACCGGGGCGATCGTCCTCCAGCAGGGATCGCGGTTCAGCCATTCCCGGAAGGTCGGCGGCCCGTTCACGATGGCGGATCTCGACGGCCGCCCGGTGACCCAGGCCGATCTCCGCGGCAAGCCGTCCGTCCTGTTCTTCGGCTTCACCCACTGCCCGGACGTCTGCCCGACCACGCTCGCGACCCTGGCGTCGGCCCTCGGCCGTATGGGCCGCGACGCGGACCGCCTCAACGTCGTCTTCGTCACTCTCGACCCGGAGCGGGACACGCCCGACACCCTGCGGGCGTACCTGGCCTCGTTCGACCCGCGGATCCGCGGCTTCGTCGGCACGCCGCAGCAGGTCGCCCGCATGGCCGACGCCTACCACGTCGCCTACAAGCGCGTGCCGACCAAGGACGGCGACTACACGATGGAGCATTCCGCCACCGTGGCGCTGTTCGACAGGACCGGCCGCATGGTCGGCGAGATCGGCTACGGCGAGGACGAGGCCAACACCTTCGCGAAGCTGATCACCCTGGCGCTGCCGGGGCAGTGCCCGCCGGGGGGCGGCGCCAACCTCTGGACGACCGACGGCAGCACCGGCAACTGCGGTCCGCGGAGCTGAGCCGCGGCCGGGAAATTGCGCCGCCGCGCCGGCGTGGCTAGAGGGCGGCGCGGGTCGCGAGGCCCGACCGAATCCGGGGGTTCCAGCTTGATCACGCGCCGCGTCCTGACCGCCATCGGGCTCCTCGCCCTCGCGCCGTATCCCGGCCTCGCCCGGGCCGCCGGCGGCGGGCCGCGCCTCGCACCGCCCGAGCCCATGGACCTCGACCGGCTGAAGGATCTCGCCCGGACGCTGCGGGACCGGCCCTACGCGCCGCCCCCGGAGGCGCCCGCCTCGGCGGCCCTCGACGCCCTGACCTACGGGCCGCTCCAGGAGATCCGCTACCCGCCGGGCCACGCCCTGTTCGCCGACAGCCCGTACCCGGTGACCTTCTTCCACCTCGGCAACTTCTTCCGCCATCCCGTGAAGGTCTACGCCCTGGAGGGCGGGCAGGCCCGCGAGGTGCTCTACAGCCACGACCTGTTCACCTACCCGCCGGGCAACCCTGCCAAGGACGTTCCGGACGGGGCGGGCTTCGCGGGGTTCCGGTTCCAAAAGGCGCCCGCCGGGCAGCCGGGCGACGACGGCGACTGGCTGGCCTTCCTGGGCGCGTCGTACTTCCGCGCCGCCGGGGACGGCGCCCAGTACGGGGCCTCGGCCCGGGGCATCGCGATCGACACGGCGCTCGGGCCCGGGAAGACCGAGGAATTCCCGGTCTTCACCCGCTTCTATGTCAGCCCGGCCGCGGACGGCGCCGTGACTGTGCTGGCGCTCCTCGAGGGCCGGAGCCTCACCGGCGCCTACCGGTTCGTCGCCCGGAAGGAGCCGCACGTCGTCATCGACGTCGCCTGCACGGTCTACATGCGCAAGGCGGTCGAGCGGTTCGGCATGGCGCCCCTGACCTCGATGCTGTGGTACTCGGAGGGCATGAGCCGCTTCCTCGCGAGCGACTGGCGGCCCGAGGTGCACGATTCCGACGGGCTGCTGATGCAGACCGGCGCCGACGAGCTGATCTGGCGGCCGCTCAACAACCCGCCCCGCCTCAGCGTCAGCGCCTTCGCCGACCGGTCGCCGAAGGGCTTCGGCCTGCTCCAGCGCGACCGCGCCTACGAGAACTACATCGACGACGGCTTCGAGGAGAACCGTCCCGACATCTGGGTCGAGCCGCAGGGCGACTGGGGCCGCGGCAGCGTCCAGCTCGTGGAGATCCCGACCCATCAGGAGACCGACGACAACATCGTCGCTCTCTGGGTGCCGGACGACGCGCCGCAGGCCGGGTCGGACCGCAGCTTCGCCTACCGGCTGCGCTGGACCGTCAAGGAGCCGGTCGCCACCGACCTCGCCCGGTGCGTCGCGACCCGGGCCACCAAGGCCGCGTGGCTCGCGGATGCCGACAGACGCCCGGGCCGGGCCAACCTCGTGCGGCAGTTCGTGCTGGAATTCGAGGGCGCGGCCCTGTCGGGCCTCGATCCCGAGAAGGCCACGGTCGCGCTCACCCTGTCGCGCGGCAGCGTGGAGGAAGTCGGCGCCACCTGGGCGCCCTACGGCAAGCCGAGCCCCTGGCGGGTCTTTCTCAAGGTCTACGCCGAGGGGCCGGATCCGGTGGAGATGCGGCTGCAGTTGAAGTCCGGGGAGAGGCTGCTCTCGGAGACCTGGGCCTACCAATACTACCCGCAGGCACCCGGCACGGTGCTGTGAGCGGCGGTCGTCGCCGGACGGCCCGTCGCCCGAACCGGTCCGGCTCCGGGCGGTTCCGCCCCGGACCCGCCCATCGTCGCATCGGAGACCGCCATGACCGGCGAGACACCGCCCGGCCCGCACCTCCCGGAGGTGCTGACGCGGCTCCTCAAGGCGCCCCGGGCGGCGATCTGGCCGACTCCGGAGGACCGGAACCGCCTGCGCCCCGGCCGGTCGCGACCGCGGCAGCCGAGCCGCGCCGTCCTGGGTGTCTGGATCTGGGCGATCCTCTACAACGTTCTCGGCTTCGCGATCCTCGCGGCCCTGTGGTGGACGATGCGCTGACCCGATGAGCCGACACGCCCTGATCCCCGGCCGAGCGATTCTCGCGGCAATCCTCCTGCTCGGCCTCGCCCTCTCCGCGGCGCAGAGCCAGGGGGACGCGCTCAACGCCGACGACGGCACCGGGGCGGTCAAAGTCTGCTCGCCCGTGGCGATGCCGCGCTGGCGGTCCATGACCCCGGTGCCGAAGACCTGGACCTTCCTGGACTGCATGGGCTTCGCGGGCGAGATGGGCGCGACCCACTTCCAGCTCGGCTGCCTCTTCGCCAACGTCACGCCCCACGCCCAGAAATACGCCTGGGGCGCGATGGTGCCGATCGAGAAGTCGGCCATGGCCAAGGCGCAGCCGCCGATCCCCAATTGCGGCTGGTAGGGCCCGCGCTCAGCCGTCGGAGGGCTGCCAGTCCAGATCGAGGGTGAGGCGGGCGCGGAAGACCGTGCTGCCAGTCGCGTCGCGGACCCGCGCCTCCAGCACCAGGCCGGCATCTCCGGGGGCCGGCCGGTCCGCCCGGACGCGGAGCCGGTCATGCACGGCCTCGATCAGGGCCTCGGTCGCCGACAGGCACGCCTCGTGACGATCGGCGAAGGGCAGCCCCTCCTCGTCGAGGGACAGGCCGCGGTCGTCGGTGAAATCGGTGAAGTAGCGCATGGCGCAGAACCTCACGGCCAGCTGAGGAGCGTGCGCCGCGACCTGAGCGGTGTCGTTAACCTGTGTGTGCGCGCCGCACGCCCTCGCGCGACGGGCCGCCGGATCCTCGCGCCGCGGCGACCGCGCGGAGAACGCGGCCGCGCGGGCCGCGATCCGCCCGCCCTCAAAGAAAATGTATGAGTGTGGACATACGCCGCGGGTGCGGCACGGACTGTGCCGATCCCCGAACCCGCTGCACGAAAGTACGATATGGCCGGCGCGGTCGACCCGGTACCCGTCAGTGCGCGAGCGGCCGCCCTTGCGCGCGCCGCCCGTCTCGGCGGACACTCGGCGGCCGGTCCCCGCGCGGCGTGGTTCACGCCGATCCGACAACCCGCTCAGGCCCGCGACGCCGTTCCCGATGGCGCGACACCCTGTCTTCGACGGGCGCGCCGGGGGCCCCGCTGGCCGACGCTCGAAGGGGATGTGACCTGCCCCGTTTCTTCCTCAACGTCCGACGTCACGGGACGCTGATCGCCGATCGAGAGGGCGACGATCTGCCCGATCGGACGGCGGCCGAGCATCTCGCCCGCGACATCCTGCGCGAGATGCGCCGGCTGCCGCACGTCTACGGCGCGCCGCGCGGCTGGCGCGCCGACACCTTCGTCATCACCGACGAGGCCGGCGCGGTGGTGGCCGAAGTCCCCTACGCCAGCGTGCTCTGAGGCCGCCGCAGCGGGCCGATCAGGCGCTCGTACTCGGCCTCGGCCGGGCCGTAGGTCTGGCCGGCGGCCTCCTCCAGGCGGGTGCGGCTCAGGACCCGGATCCGGCCGCGCCGGGCCCGGATCAGGCCGGCGCCCTCCAGAGTGTGGATCGCGACCGTGACGGTCGGGCGGCGCACGCCGAGCATGATCGACAGGAACTCGTGCGTCACCGACAGGTCGTCGCCGTCCTGCCGGTCGTGGTACATGAGGAGCCACCGCGCGAGCCGCTCCTCGGCGGGCGCGCCCGCGTTGGCGATCGCGGTCTGGGCGACCTGGACCAGGAAGGTCTGGACGTAGCGCAGCAGCAGGTTGCGCATCGACGGGCTGGATTTCAGGGCGTCGCGCAGGGCCGGCACGGAGATCCGGCGCCCTCGGCCTGCGACCTGCATGAAAATCTGGTACGGGATCGTGTCGGTTCCGAGCAGCAGCGCCGGTGCGGCCATGCCGTCGCGTCCGAACAGGCCGACCTCGATCCGGCCGCCCTCGGCGAGGGTCGACACCACCGAGCACAGGCCGGTGTCGATGAAGACCGCGTGCGGGATCGCGGCGGCCGGCTCGACGAGCACTTTGCCGAGGGGCAGGTCGATCGCCTCCAGATGAGGCCCGAGCAGTGCGCCATCCGCCTCGGATAGGGCGGCCAGAAGGCGGTTCTGATGCGGCATCGGCAAACGCGTACGCAGAAATCGACCTCCGCGCAGCAGCTCTCGTGCGGGAACCGCGGCGCACCCCCGAGCCATGCTCGGATCAACACGGAATAGCGAGCGGATATTGCATCTAGCGGGGGAAGCGTCTGCAACCAGACAAAGCTTTGCCGGCGGATTTCGGATGTCCTGGCAAATGCGCGCGGATGATTGCGCAAACCTTCCTTTAAGATCTGCCCTCAGACTGCCGGGCGGCGGATCGGGATGTGACTGGAACGCTGCGCGTCCCGGAGCGCCATGCACTTGCCAACAGCGGCGTGCACGGTCGCGCTTTGACGCGCGGGTCGGATCGCGTTACAGAAAGTGCGACGGAGCAAGCAAGAACCATGCCGTGAGCAGCGTGGCTCCGGCTGGCGAACCGCGCCGGAAGGGCATCGGGGCCTCGCATGAGTTTGGTGCAACGGCTGGAAGTACGTCAGGGCCAGGCCCTGGTGATGACGCCGCAGCTCCTGCAGGCGATCAAGCTTCTCCAACTCTCGCACCTCGATCTCTCGGCCTACGTCGAGGCCGAGCTGGAACGCAACCCGCTGCTGGAGCGCGCCGAGCCGGACCTGCCGGCCGCGGGTGACGCCGCCGAATCGGGCAGCCATGCCGAGGAGGCGGGGGCCGACGGCTTCGACGCGCCGGAGCCCGACTCGTGGCTCTCGGCCGACCTCAACCCGAGCCGCGGCGAGATCGAGAGCGACTTCGACACGCGCCTCGACAACGTCTTCCCCGACGAGAGCCCCGTCCAGGCGCGCGAGGCGGGCGGGGGCGACATGCTCTCGCTGACGCCGCCGCCCTACGGCAGCACCGGCGGCAGCTTCGACGCCGAGGCGCCCGATTTCGAGGCGACCCTCACGGCCGAGACTTCGCTGCGCGAGCACCTCGCGGGCCAGCTCGACCTCGCGACCCGGGAGCCGGCCGAGCGGTTGATCGGCGGCTTCCTGATCGACGCCGTCGACGAGGCCGGCTACCTGCGCGAGACGGTGGAGGGCGTGGCCGAGCGGCTCGGCGCCGACCCGGCCCTCGTCGGCCGGATGCTGGCGCTGGTCCAGACCTTCGACCCGCCCGGGATCGCGGCCCGCGACCTCGCCGAGTGCCTCGCGATCCAGTTGCGCGAGCGCGACCGGTTCGACCCGGCGATGCAGGCGCTGGTCTCGCGGCTCGACCTCGTGGCCAAGCGCGACTTCGCGGCCCTGCGCCGGCTCTGCGGCGTCGACGACGAGGACCTCGTCGACATGCTGGGCGAGATCCGCCGCCTGGATCCGAAGCCCGGCCGGGCCTTCGGGTCGAGCGCCGTCGAGGTCCTGGTTCCGGACGTGTTCGTGCGCGCCGCGCCGGACGGCTCCTGGCTGGTCGAGCTGAACAGCGAGGCGCTGCCCCGGGTCCTGGTGAACCAGAGCTACTACGCCCGCGTCTCGCGCAACGCCGCCGCGGAGGGTGACAAGGCCTTCCTGTCGGAGGCCCTCCAGAACGCCAACTGGCTGACCCGCTCGCTGGAGCAGCGCGCCCGCACCATCCTGAAGGTCGCCACCGAGATCGTCCGCCAGCAGGACGGATTCTTCGTCCACGGCGTCACCCACCTGCGGCCGCTGAACCTCAAGACCGTGGCCGAGGCGATCGGCATGCACGAATCGACCGTCTCGCGGGTCACCTCCAACAAGGCCATCGGCACGAGCCGCGGGACCCTGGAGATGAAGTACTTCTTCACCGCGGCGATCCCCGGGGCGGCCGGCGCCGCCGCACACTCCTCCGAGGCGGTGCGCCACCGCATCAAGCAGCTCGTCGACGGCGAGACGCCGGACGACGTGCTGTCCGACGACGCCCTGGTGCAGAAGCTGCGCGGGGAGGGCGTCGACATCGCGCGGCGCACGGTGGCGAAGTACCGGGAATCCCTGCGGATCCCGAGCTCGATCGAGCGCCGCCGGGAGCGCTTCGCCCACGGTTCGGGCCAGCACGTCGCCCTGGCGCTGCGCTGATCGGCCCGGACGGGGTTGCGCCGGGCGCCCGTCCGGCCCATCCGTCTTGGCCCTCGATCGATGCCTGGACCCGCGATGACCCCGACCGGAACGCCCTCGCGCAGCCTCACCGCCATCGTGCTCGCGGCCGGGAAGGGCACGCGGATGCGCTCGGACCTGCCGAAGGTGCTGCACCGGATCGCCGGGCGCAGCATGCTCGGCCACGTCCTGGCCGCCGTCCAGGCGGCGGGCGCGGGCCGGATCGCCGTGGTGGCCGAGCCCGGCCGCGACGACGTCGCCGCCGAGATCGCGCGGGCGGCCCCCGGCGCCCGGGTCTTCCCGCAGGCCGAGCGCCTCGGTACCGCCCACGCGGTGCTCGCCGCCCGGGAGATCCTGGCCGACCCCGACGACGACGTGGTGATCGCCTTCGGCGACACGCCGCTCGTCTCGGCCGACACCTTCCTGCGTCTCCGCGCGCCCCTGGCCGACGGCGCCGCGGTGGCCGTGCTGGCCTTCGAGACGGCGACACCCTCCGGCTACGGGCGGGTGCTGACCGACGGCGACCGCGTGCTCGCCATCCGCGAGGAGAAGGACGCCAGCGCGGCCGAGCGGGCCGTGACTCTGTGCAATGCCGGGCTGATGGCGCTCGCCGGACAGCACGCCCTGGCCCTGCTCGCCCGCATCGGCAACGACAACGCCGCCGGTGAGTACTACCTGCCCGACGCGGTGGCGCTGGCGGTGGCCGACGGGCTGCCCGTCACGGTCGTGCCGGTGGACGAGGCCGAGGCGCAGGGCGTGAACGACCGGGTGCAGCTCAGCGTCGCGGAGGCCGCGATCCAGGCGCAGCTGCGCCGCAGCGCGATGCTGGGCGGCGCCACGCTGATCGCCCCCGAGACGGTGTTCCTCAGCCACGACACGGTGCTGGGGCGCGACGTGATCGTGGAGCCCAACGTCGTGTTCGGCCCCGGCGTGCGGGTCGCGGAGGGCTGCACCGTGCGGGCCTTCGCGCATCTCACCGAGACCAGCCTGGAGACGGGCGTGAAGATCGGACCGTTCGTGCGGCTGCGCGGCCACGCCGTTCTGGAGGCCGGCGCGGAGCTCGGCAATTTCGTCGAGCTGAAGAACGCCCGGATGGGGGCCGGCGCCAAGGCCGCGCACCTCACCTATCTCGGCGACGCCGAGGTCGGCGCCAAGGCCAATATCGGCGCCGGCACGATCACCTGCAATTACGACGGCGTGCTCAAGCACCGGACCACGATCGGCGCGGGCGCGTTCATCGGCTCGAACTCGGCCCTGGTCGCCCCCGTCTCGGTGGGGGAGGGCGCCTACGTCGCCTCGGGCTCGGTGATCACCGACGACGTGCCGGCGGACGCCATGGCGGTGGCCCGGGGCCGGCAGGCGGTGAAGCCGGGCTGGGCCGGGGAGAAGCGCGCGGCGCTGCAGGCCGAGAAGGCGCGGCGCGGCAAGGCGTGAGGCCGGGCACGCCGCGCGGGCGGGGCTGGCCCTGCGCCGTGCCGATCCGGTAGAAGTCCCGCTCGGCCCCGCACGGCGCGGGGCGGCCCGGACCTTGCGCACGACCTGCGCGCGGCCATCCGGGCGCGACAGCGAGAGACACTCCTATGTGCGGCATCGTCGGCATCGTCGGGCGCGACGCGGTGGCGGGGCAGGTGATCGAGGCCCTGCGGCGGCTCGAGTACCGCGGCTACGATTCCGCCGGCATCGCCACCCTGGAGCACGGCCGGCTGGCGCGGCGCCGGGCCTCGGGCAAGCTGGTCAACCTGGAAGCCAGGCTCGCCCAGGAGCCGCTCACCGGCACGATCGGCATCGGCCACACCCGCTGGGCCACCCACGGCCGGCCCAACGAGACCAACGCCCACCCGCACGCCACCAAGCGGCTGGCGGTCGTACACAACGGCATCATCGAGAACTTCCGCGAGCTCAAGCAGGAGCTGGAGGCCGACGGCGTCGTCTTCGAGACCGAGACCGACACCGAGGTCGTCGCCCAGCTCGTCAGCCGCAACATGGACCGGCAGATGGGGCCGGTGGAGGCCGTGGCCGCCGCCCTGCCGCGGCTGCGCGGCGCCTTCGCGCTGGGCTTCCTCTTCTCCGGGGAGGAGAACCTGCTGATCGGGGCCCGCCACGGCGCGCCGCTGGCCATCGGCTTCGGCGAGGGCGAGACCTACCTGGGCTCCGACGCCCTGGCGCTCGCCCCGTTCACCGACGCCATCACGTATCTCGACGAGGGCGACTGGGCGATCCTGTCCCGGGGCGGCGCCGAGATCCGCGACGCGTCGGGCGCCACGGTCGAGCGCGCCCGGCAGACGATCGCCACCCAGGCCTACCGGATCGACAAGGGCGAGTACCGCCACTTCATGGCCAAGGAGATCCACGAGCAGCCCGAGGTGGTGGGCCGCACGCTCGCCCACTACGTCGACATGGCGCAGGGGCGAGTCGCGCTGCCCGAGGCGCTGCCCTTCGACTTCGCCAAGCTCAGCCGCGTCTACATCACCGCCTGCGGCACGGCCTACTACGCGGGCCTCGTCGCCCGGTACTGGTTCGAGCAGGTGGCCCGCCTGCCGGTGGAGATCGACGTCGCCTCCGAGGCCCGCTACCGCGAGGCGCCGCTGGAGAAGGACGGGCTGACGCTGGTCATCTCGCAGTCGGGCGAGACCGCCGACACGCTGGCCTCCCTGCGCTACGCGAAGTCGAAGGGCCAGCACACGCTGAGCGTGGTCAACGTGCCGACCTCGACGATCGCGCGGGAATCCTCCGTGGTGATGCCGACGCTGGCCGGGCCGGAGATCGGCGTCGCCTCCACCAAGGCGTTCTCGTGCCAGCTCACCGTGCTGCTCTGCCTCGCCATCGCGGCGGGCCGGGCCCGCGGCACCCTCGACGCGGCGGGCGAGCGGCGGCTGATCGACGGCCTGATCAAGGCGCCGGGCCTGATGGCCGAGGCGCTCACCCACGAGGCGGCGATCGAGGGTCTGGCCCGGGAGGTCGCGAAGGCGCGGGACGTGCTCTATCTCGGCCGCGGCACCAGCTACCCGATGGCGCTGGAAGGCGCGCTGAAGCTCAAGGAGATCAGCTACATCCACGCCGAGGGCTACGCGGCGGGCGAGCTGAAGCACGGGCCGATCGCGCTGATCGACGAGAGCGTGCCGGTGATCGTGATCGCGCCGCACGACGCGGTGTTCGAGAAGACCGTCTCGAACATGCAGGAGGTGGCCGCCCGCGGCGGGCGCATCGTGCTGATCGGCGACGCCAAGGGCGCGGCCGAGCACGGGCTCGACACGCTCGCGACCTTCACCATGCCGGCGCTCGACCCGACGGTGGCGCCGATCGTGTACGCGGTGCCGATCCAGCTGCTCGCCTACCACACGGCGGTGTTCATGGGGAAAGACGTCGACCAGCCGCGGAATCTGGCCAAGTCGGTCACTGTGGAGTAGGCGCCGCCGACCACATCGGCGGTCGATTCGGACGCTGCGCCGTCTTTGCGAGCGGAGCGAAGCAATCCAGTCTGCGCTATGCTGCCAGAGGTTGCGCGACGCTGGGTTGCTTCGCTGCGCTCGCAAAGACGGTCTGCGCAATCCTGCTGACCCCGGTATGAGGCCCCCATGACCGCCCATGACACCGACGTCCTCCGCTGGCTCGACGGGCAGGAGGGCGCGATGCTGGCGCTCCTCGAGGAGCTCGTGAACATCGATTCCGGCTCCTACGACAAGCCGGGCGTCGACGCGGTCGGCATCCGCATCGCGGAGTTCCTCGCCGGCCACGGCATCCCGGTGACCACGATCCCGGTCGACGGCTACGGCGACGCGCTGAAGGCGAGCGTGGCCGGGTCGGGCGGCGGCAACCGGCCGGTCGTGCTCATGGGCCACCGCGACACCGTCTTCCCGAAGGGGGAGCCGGCCCGCCGGCCGTTCCGGGTCGCCGACGGCCGCGCCTACGGGCCGGGCGTCGCCGACATGAAGGCGGGCCTCGTGATGAACGCCTTCGTTCTGGCCGCCTATCACCGCGCCGGCGGCGCGCCGGTGCCGCTCGTCGGCCTGTTCACCAGCGACGAGGAGATCGGCTCGCCGGCCTGCCGGCCGATCATCGAGGAGACCGCCCGGGGCGCCCGCGCGGTGCTGAATTCCGAGCCGGGGCGGCCGACCGGCAACGTCGTCACCGGCCGCAAGGGCGGGGTGTTCATGCACCTCGAGGTGCTCGGCAGGGCGGCCCATTCCGGCGGCAACTACGCCGACGGGCGGAGCGCCATTCTGGAGCTCGCCCACAAGACCGTCGCGCTTCACGCGCTCACCGACCTCGACCGCGGCACCACGGTGAATGTCGGCCTGGTCTCCGGCGGCCAGTCGGTGAACACCGTGGCGCCCCGGGTGACCTGCGAGATCGACCTGCGCTACGTGACCCCGCCCGACCGCGAGGCCGCCATGGACCGGATCGCCGCGATCGTGGCCGGATCGACGGTGCCGGACACGACCGCGCATCTCACCATCAAGGGCGAGTTCCTGCCGCTCGTGCAGGACGAGGCCTCGCGGGCCCTGTTCGAGACCTACGCAAGGGTGAGCGCGGAGGGCGGCAACCCCGTCACCGGCGAGTTCGCCGGCGGCTGCGCCGATTCGGGTTTTACCGCCAGCGTCGGCTGCCCCACGCTCTGCGCCGTGGGCCCGGTGGGCGGCAAGGCCCACTCGCCCGAGGAGTACTTGGAGGTGGGAAGCCTCGTGCCGCGGGCGCGCGCGGTGGCCGAGACCATCGCGGCGCTCTGACGGCTCAGAGACCGACCATCGCCAGCCCGGCGGCGCCGTAGCGGTCGCCGGTCACCGCCTCGGCGGGCATCGCGTCCGCGATGGCCCGCAGGTCGGCCTCGGCCAGGACGAGACCGGCCGCCGCCGCGTTCTCCTCGAGGTTCCGGATCTTGCGGGCGCCCGGGATCGGCACGATGAAGTCGCCCTGGTTCAGCACCCAGGCGATGGCGAGCTGGGCCGGCGTGACGCCCTTGTCGCGCGCCAGGACGGCGAGCGTGTCGAGCAGCCGCTGGTTGGCCGCGAGGTTCTCCGCCGCGAAGCGCGGCATCGTGCGGCGGTAATCGTCAGCGGCGAGGCTGTCGCGGTCGCGGATCGCGCCGGTCAGGAGTCCGCGCCCCAGGGGGCTGTACGGCACGAAGCCGATCCCGAGTTCGCGGCAGGTCGGCAGCACCTCGGCCTCGGGATCGCGGCTCCAGAGGGAGTACTCGCTCTGCACGGCGGCGATGGGGTGGACCGCGTGGGCCCGCCGGATCGTGGCAGCGCCGGCCTCGGACAGGCCGAGCGCCCGGACCTTGCCGGCCCGCACCAGATCGGCCATGGCGCCGACCGTGTCCTCGATCGGCACCGCCGGGTCCACCCGGTGCTGGTAGAACAGGTCGATGACGTCGACGCCGAGGCGCCGGAGCGAGGCGTCGCAGACCGCCCGGACGTGCTCCGGCCGGCTGTCGACGCCGATGATCCGGTCGGGGCCCTGGCCGGTCTCGGAGATCTTGAAGCCGAACTTGGTGGCGATGATCACCCGGTCGCGGACCGGCGCCAGGGCCTTGCCCACCAGCTTCTCGTTCTCGAAGGGGCCATACATCTCGGCCGTGTCGAAGAGGGTGATGCCGAGGTCGACGGCGCGGCGCAGGGTGGCGGTGGCCTCGCCCTCGGGCTGGCCGCCATAGGCGTAGCTCATGCCCATGCAGCCGAGGCCGAGGGCGGAGACGGTGAGTTCGGTTCCGAGTCGGCGGTGATCCATGCGGGCCTCCCGTGATGCGGGCCGGACTTCGCACGGGGCGCCGGCGGCGATAATCCGTGACCTGCGGCGCAGGCTGTTCTATGCGGCTCAACAGTGAGACGCGCCGACCTCCCCGCTCTGTCGCTTTTCGCCGCGGTCGCTGCGCGCCGGAGTTTCCGCGGCGCCGCGCGCGATCTCGGGCTCTCGGTCTCGGCGGTGAGCCACGCGATCAACGGCCTGGAGGCGAGCCTCGGCGTGCGCCTCCTCGCGCGGACGACCCGCAGCGTCGCCCCGACCGAGGCGGGCCAGCGCCTGCTCGACGGTCTCGAGCCCGCCCTCGCGGCGATCGCCGACGCGGTCGAGGCGGCGACCGCCGCGGAGCGGCGGCTCACCGGGACGCTGCGGATCTCGGTGCCGCGGTCGGCTGCCGAGATGCTGCTGGTGCCGCTCGCCGTCGCGTTCACCCGCGCGCATCCGGGCGTCGAGATCGAGATCCGCGCGCAGGACGGCTTCCGCGACATCGTCGCCGAGGGGTTCGATGCCGGCGTCCGCTTCGCCGAGAGCCTGGACCAGGACATGATCGCGGTGCCGCTCGGCCCGCCGCAGCGCGGCGCGATCGTCGCCGCGCCGGACTATCTCGCCCGTCACGGGACGCCCGCGGACCCGCAGGACCTGCACCGGCATGTCTGCGTCCGGCGCCGCTTCCCGAGCGGCGGCCTCTACCTCTGGGAACTCGAGAAGGACGGGATCGCCCAGTCGATCCCGGTCACCGGCACCCTCGTCCTCGACGATGACGGGCTGGTGGCCGAAGCGGCGCGCGGCGGCGCCGGCCTCGCCTACCTCTTCGAGGCGCAGGTGGCGGCCGACATCGCGGCCGGCCGCCTGATCCGGGTCCTCGACGCGTGGTGCCCGCCCTTCCCGGGCTTCTTCCTCTACTACCCGAGCCGCCGCCTGATGCGGCCGGTCCTCCGGAGCTTCGTCGATCACGTCCGGGGCCGCTAGCGCCGCCGGCCCGCCTACGGGCGCAGGGCCGCCACGAGGCGCAGCAGGAAGCCGTCGAGGGCCGCCTTGTCGATCCAGCGCAGGACCGCGACGAGGTCGTGCTCGGGATCGCACCAGATCACGTTGTTGCCCGCCCCGAGGGCGCTGAAGGCCGAGGCCGGCAGTTCCGGCTTGGCGGCCGCGCCGCGGTTCAGCCACCAGAGGTAGCCGTAGTTGTCGAGGGTCGGAGAGGGCGTCAGCATGGCGCGGATCCAGCGCTCCGAGAGCAGCTGCCGCCCGTTCCAGGCGCCGCCGCGGGCGACGAGGAGGCCGAAGCGGGCGTGGTCGTCGGCCCCGATGAACAGGCCGCCGCCCCAGTGGCCGCCGCCGGGGACCGACTGGACCCGCGCGCCGTCGACCGCGACCCAGGCCGTGTCGTAGCCGTGCCACGCCCAGTCGCGGGAGGCGCCGATCGGATCCATGATCCGCTCGCGGAGCACGTCCGGGAGGGCCCGGCCGAAGCGGCGCATCAGGCAGTACGACAGCAGGTTCACCCGGACGTCGTTGTACTCGTAGTAGGTGCCGGGGCGCCGCAGCGCCCGCGCCTCGCCCTTGCGGCTGTTGTCGGCGCTCGGGCCGATCTGCCGGAAATGATCGACCTGATCGGACTTGCCGAACAGGGTCCCCTGCCACTCGCTCGACTGCTGCAGGAGGTGGCGCCACGTGATCGCGCCGTTGTGCGGGCCGTCGAGGAGCGGGTCGGGTACGCTGTCGCGCACCGGCGCGTCGACGTCGGGGATCAGGCCGTCGTCGTGGGCGAGGCCGGCCAGCACCGCGAGGTAGCTCTTGGCGATCGAGAAGGTCATGTCCGGGCGGGCCGTGTCGCCCCAGGCGGCGACGCGCCGGCCGCCCTTCAGGATCACGCCCGCCGGGCCGCCGCGCGGGCGCACCGGCCCGTCGACGGTGCTCCAGGGCCCCGTCTCGTTCCACTCGACGATCCCGACGTAGCGCCCGTCGGGATAGTACAGGCTGCGCGGCCACGCGCTCTCGTGGGCCTGCGCGAAGGCGACCGCGTCCGCGAGCCGCCCGGCATCGAGCCCCGCCGCACCCGGGTCCTGCTCCGCCCAGTCATCCGTAGGCCAGTACGGCCCGGTCGCTTCGGTCACGCGCGTCTCCTGACGGTCCTCTCCGGTCCGGGCGCATGCAGGGCCTGCGCCGCGGATCGGACCCTCCGTAGAGCCATCGGCCCCGCGAGGGCAGGGCGCGCGCCGCGGTTCGGGGCTCGCCCCGCACGACGGGGCCGGATGTGTCAGCCCTTCCCGGTGAAGCGCACGGCGCAGCCCGGACGGGCCGCGACGAGGTCCGCGCCGCGCGCGCGGCCCAGGACCATGCAGGCGGTCGACAGCCCGTCGGCGACGAGCCCCGTCGGCGCGGTGACCGTCACCGACGACAGGCCGCGCGGCGACCGGCCGGTGGCCGGGTCGAAGATGTGGTGGTCGGTGCGGTCGTGCGAGAAGCTCATGTTGTAGTCGCCCGAGGTCGCGGCGAAGCCGGTGAACGGGGCGATGACGGCGGCGATGTCGCCGGGATGGCGGGGATCGGCCAGCCCGAGGCGCCAGGGTGCGCCGTCCGGATGCGCGCCGGCAGCGCCGAACTCGCCGGTATCCACGAAGGCGTCGTCGATGCCGCGCGCCCGGAAAGCCGCCATGACCTGGTCGGCCGCGTAGCCCTGGATCAGGGCGTTCAGCGTCAGGGCCGTCCCGGACTCCAGGACGATCCGGTCCGTCGCGACCCGCACGCGCCGCCAGCCGACCCGCGACAGGGCCCCCCGCAGGGCCTCCGCCCCGGGGCGCTCGCCGCGGGCGGCCGCGCCGGCCCAGACCGGCCAGAGCGGCTGGACGGTCGGGTCGAAGGCGCCGCCGGTCTCGGCCGCGAGGGCGAGGGCGAAGCGCAGCAGGGCGAGCAGGTGCGGGTCGGGCGCCTCGAGGGACCCGTCCCGGTTGAGGCGGGCCAGGGCGCTGTCGGCCCGGAACAGGCTGGCGGCCGCCTCCACGGCGCGCATCGCCGCGAACCCGTCGTCGAGCGCGGCCTCGACCGCGGACGGGTCGGGCCCGGCGGCGGTCAGGGCCACGGTCGTGCCGAAGGCGAGGCCGGCGCGGGTGCGCAGCGCCAGCCCGCGCGACGCCGCGGCGGCGCGGAACGCCGCGACGCCGCCGAGCGCGGCCAGCCCCGCGGCCCCGACGAGGAGCCGGCGCCGGGCCGGCGCGAAGTGCGGCGGCGCGCTCATCCGACGGTCACCGGCCGGGGCGCGGCGCGGCGGCCCCGCTTGCGCGCCACGACCTGCGGCACGCACTGCCCGGGATCGTGGATGATCGTCACGCACTCCATGCACTGGAAGCACTCGGCGTAGTCGACCCGGCCGGAGGGCGCGATGGCGCCGTAGCGGCAGCGGACCTTGCAGAGCTGGCACGGCGAGCCGCACTCCGCCCGGCGCGGGATCCAGTCGAGGACGCGGACCCGCCCGAGGAGGGCGAGGGCGGCGCCGAGCGGGCACAGGTAGCGGCAGAAGCCCTTGTAGACGAGCAGGTTGAGCACCAGCAGCCCGGCCGCGTAGGCGACGAACGGCCACGCCCGGACGAAGTACAGGGTGATGGCGGTCTTGAACGGCTCGACCTCGGACAGGGTGTCGGCGAGGGGCGACCCCGCGGCGGCGGCACCGAGGATGCCGGCGAGCACGACGTATTTCAGCGACCGCAGCGCCCGGTCGAGGCCGGGCGGAACCGCGATCGGGCGGATGCGCAGCGGCCGGGCGAGCAGCGCGACGAGTTCCTGCAGCGCGCCGAAGGGGCAGAGCCAGCCGCAGAACGTCCCGCGCCCCCAGGCGACCAGGGCGGCCAGCGCGAAGGCCCAGAGCACCAGCGAGGGCGGGTCGTAGAGCAGGAAGGCGAGGTCGTGGGTCACGGTGGCGGCCCGCACGAGGCCGACGAGGGTCACGATCGAGAGTTGCGCCTGCGCGTACCAGCCGACGAAGCCGAGCGTCAGCGCCAGGAAGCCGAGGCGGAAGAGGGTGAAGCGGCGCTGGTCCGCCACCAGCCCGCGCTGGCGGCTCAGGACCGGCACCAGCACCGCGAGCATCAGCCCGATCAGCGCGAGTTCGGGCGCCCGGGCCCGCCAAAGGTCGGTCCAGCTCGGCCCGTCATCGGGCCGGACCCGCGTGAACAGGTCGGCGGGCAGGGCGGTCTCGACCGTGAAGGTCCGGGCGATCTTCTCCGACAGGATCTGCCCGCGGTCGCGGACGATCGTCTCGGTCAGCACCCAGGGCGCGGACGGGTCGAAGCCGGCGGCCTGGTCGATCCGCAGGATCGTCCAGGGGCCGGGCGGCAGCCCCTCGGCAAGGCCGGCGTCGCGGCGCTCCACCGCCATGTCGCGGGCGTTCACGATCAGGCCGGCCTGGCCGATCGCCAGCCGGTCGGGGACGGCGCCCAGCACGAACCGGTCGCCGACCGGGTTCTCGGGCGCGTCCTCCGGCCCGGCGCTGACGACCATCACGGCGTGGTTGCCGGCGCCGAGCTCGCGCATGAGCGCGTCGTAGCGCGCCGGCCCCAGCAGGTTGCGGCCGATCGAGGGCGGGTCCAGGGCGGCGACGTAGAGGTCGGTCAGCACGGCGTCGGCCGGACCCTCGGACGGATCGACCACGCCGGTGCCCCGGAAGGCCGCGGCGGCGTCCGCGTTCGTGACCGTCAGCCGCCGGACCCAGCCCCGGGCGAGCAGGTCGGCCAGGGTCAGCGGCTCATAGAGGTCGGGCCTCGCCTCGACCTTCAGGCCGACATTGGCCGCCCCGAAGCCGAGCTTCGCGCGGGCGACCGCCAGCGCCGAGGCCAGGATCGACTGGTTGATCACCCGGGTCGAGGCGGTGGCCATGGAGATGCCGTCGACGGTGGTCTGCGGCGCGGCGCCGGCGGCCCGCGCGTTGGGCCGCCCGACCCGGATCGCCTGCCGGGCCGACAGGCCGGCATACTGCTCGACGAAGGCGAGGAGCGGCTCCGGGCCGAGCCCCTCGAGGAAGACCGGCTCGTGGTGCGAGAGCACCGTCACGTCCCGGAAGGTCCCGTCGGGGGCGAGCGCGATCAGCAGGTCGGGGGGCGTGCCCCCGAAGCCCGGGATCGGCGCGAGGTCGACGGATTCGAACGCGTAGGCGAAGACCTCGTAGGACCCGGCCTGCTGCTTCAGGATCGGCCAGACCGGGAGCCTGTCGTCCTTCTCGCCGACCACCAGCGGGGGCGGGAAGTGGCGTTCGACGCCCGCGCGATCGAGCTGGCCGGCCCGGGCCGGGAGGGTCGGCAGGAGCAGGGCGAGAAGGAGCAGCGCGGCGCGCAGGAGCAGGCCCGCGCCCCGGGCCAGGGCGGTGCACGGCGCGGGCGGCCTGGGAGACGGTGCGCTCCGCAGCGGCCGAGTCATCTGGCTGCCTCCGCCCCAGGCCGCGTCGGTCACAGGCCCGGGTCGCGCACCGACGCCGGCGGCAATGCGCGACGGGCCCCCTCTCCCGAGCGGGAGAGGGTCGGGGTGAGGGACGATGAGTTTCAGGATGGAGCACGGTCTTGACCCGCGGTCGCCTCGCGCCTCGTCCCGACGGCCCTGATCCCTCACCCTGTCCCTCTCCCGCACGGGAGAGGGGACCCGAGTGTCCTTCGGCTCCGCTGTGGCCCAGCCCCCAGTGTGGATCCGGAAACCTCCAACGAGGGAGGCGGATGCCTGGGTCCGCGTCAGCCAGACTGTCACGGCACCGCACCGGCGGCGCGCCCGTCCGTCGCCTGCGCCGAAGGCATCGGCCGCGCCGCCGCGCCCCAGGGGAAGCGGCCGACCTTCACGGACTTGATCGGCTGGAACGTCGCGGCGTCGATCACCGTCACGTCGCCGGAGACGCCGTTGGTGGTGAAGAGCCGCGTGCCCGCCGCGTTGAGCGCGAGCTGCCAGACCCGGCGGCCGACCAGGATGTAGCTCTCCACCCGGTAGGTCGCGGTATCCACCACGGCGACCCGGTCGGACGGCCCCAGCGCCACGAAGGCGTGGCGCCCGTCCTTGGCCATCTGGATGCCCACCGGCTGGATCCGGTCGGCCGCGATCCCCTTCACGGCGAACTCGATCGTCGCGATCACCGCGCGGGTGGCGACGTCGATCACCGACACGGTGCCGCCGATCTCCGAGGACGCCCACAGCCGGGACCCGTCGGCCGTGAAGGCGGCGAAGCGCGGTCGCTGCCCGACCGGCGTCGCGTCCACGGCCGCGAGGGTCTGCGTGTCGATCCAGTGGACCATGTTGGTCGTCTCGGAGGTCGTGACGGCCGTGCGCCCGTCCGGGCTCACCGCGACGCCCTCCGGCTCGATGCCGACGTCGATCTGCGCCAGCACCCGGCGGGTCTGCGCGTCCACCACCGTGGTGGTGGCGTTCTCCTCGTTGGCGATGAACAGGGTGCGCCCGTCCGGCGCCAGGGCGAACTGCTCCGGATCCTCGCCCGAGGGCAGGTCGTGCCGGACCTGCCCGGTCTCCGGGTCGATCACCTGCACGGCGTCGGAGTCGCTGGCGCAGACGTAGAGCGACCGCCCGTCGCGCGAGAAGGTCAGCCCGCGGGGCCGACGGCCGACCGGGAAGGTGCGCAGCACCTCCAGGCTGTCGCCGTCGATCACCGAGACGGTGTTGTCGCGCTCGTTCGAGACGAAGATCTCCTCGGCCCACGCGGGGCCCGCGAGGCAGAGCAGCAGCGCGAGGGCGGCGAGCCGGGTCATTCTGACGTCCCCGAGAAGGCGCGGCAGGCACTCTCGGGCGCGTCGAGGCCGAGCGTGTCGAGTTCCGTGCGGTGGTGGAGGAAGCCCTCGATCGGCGCCGTCGCGGTGACGGCCCCGGGCCAGAGCAGGAAGACCGGCTGGCGCAGCTGCCCGTCCCAGGCGCGGAAGCTCAGGGGGCGGCCCTTGAAGCCGCCGATCTCGAAGCCGGGCGCCGTCAGGGCGGCGCGGACCGTCGCGGGGTCGGTGCTGCGCGCCTTCACGGCCGCCTCGCCGACGGCGTGCACCGCCATCCAGCCGGCCCAGTCGACGGGCCGCATGGCGCGCCCGGCGAGCTTGCGGAACCGCCCCTGGAGCTGCACGGCGGCCCAGGCCTCCACGGGCCGCCCCCAGGCGGCCGGCGCGAGGCCCTGCGTGCCGACGAGGGGCCGGGGCGAGGCGGTGTTGTAGTTGAGGCTCGCGCCGAACGCGCCGGCCTCGTCGGCCACCGCGACCACGTCGTGCTCGGGCCCGCGGGTCGGCAGGGCGAACTCGCGCAGGGCCGTGTCGCGGACGTCGCCCCCCTGCGGGTCGTAGCGCGACTCGGCGACGATCCGCGCGCCGAACTTCCTCGCGCTGCGCCGCAACGCCTCGGCGAAGAGCGCGTCGCCTGGCGCCGGCCCGGTCACCAGCAGGATCCGGGACCAGCGCTTGAACGCCAGGAACTGCACCAGCGCGTCGGACAGCATGGCGCGGGACGGCAGGACGTGGAGCAGGTTCCTTCGGCAATCGGCGTCGCGCAGGCGCGTGTCCGGGGCGCCGATGTTGAGGAGCACGCTGCCCTTCGCCTCCGGCAGGTCGGCGAGCGCGAGAACGTCGGCAGCCGGGGCGTTGAGCACCACGAAGCGCCGGTCGGCGAGGTCCCGGAAGGCCTGGCGGATGTCGGCGCCCGGCTCGACGATCGTGGTGCCGAGGTCGAAGCCGAGGCCGAGGAACCGGCCGGTGGCGTTGGAATCGCGCAGGCCGAGTTCCGCGCCCTTGGCGCCCTCGTCGTCGGGGATCGGGTCCTCGTTGTTCAGCGGCGCCGACCGCTCGACCCGCCGCTCCAGGTAGCGGATCGTCAGGGGCGGGCCGGCCGGCGCGGGCGCGGCCTGCCCCTGCGCGAGCGGCGCCAGGGTCGCCATGGCCGCCACGGCCGTCAGCACGACGGCGCGCCGCAGGCCGGCCCATGGCCCGCCGCGCATCCCGGGCCGCCGCGCACCGGAGGACACCATCCCCGCCCGTCTCCTCCAGCCCCGCGGCGCTCGTCTTTGGCCGGGAGTCTAGGAGCGGAGTAGCGCCCTCCGATATTATACCAAGGTGCACAAACCGGGTTTGATGCAGTGCAACACAAGTCGTCGATGGCGCTAATCTGGCCGATCCGTACCAAAGCATAATGGGTCCGCCGCCCGGTACTTGCTAACCGTCGTGCAACGACGACGGGAGGGGCGGATGCGCACGATGAAGACGGCGGCGGGCGGCGTGATCGCGGCGCTGGGACTGGCCCTGGCCGCCGGCGGCGCCCTCGGGCACGGCGATGTCCAGCCCCAGCCGGTCAACACCGACGGCCTCAAGCCGCTGGGCGCCGAGTGGGTCGCCGAGAACCCCTACAAGGACGACAAACACGCCATCGCGATCGGCGCCTCGGGCTTCAACCAGAACTGCGCCCGCTGCCACGGCCTGGAGATGATCTCCGGCGGACTCGCCCCTGACCTGCGCTACCTGCCGCAGGGCAAGGAGGGCGACGAGTACTTCGTCGAGCGCATGAAGCATGGCGCCGTCATCAACGGCGTGACCAAGATGCCGGCCTTCGAGGGTGTGATCTCGCAGGAGGGCCTGTGGGCGATCCGGAGCTACATCGAGTCGAAGCATGAGGAGTAGCGCGCGGCTCCTCCTCGCCTGCGGCCTGCTCGCGGCCCTCCGGTTCCAGCCGGAGGCGGCCGCGCGCCCCCTGGACCAGGTCGTGGCCGACGGCACCCTGCGTGTGGCGGTCTACGGCGACAACGCGCCGTTCTCCGGGGAGGAGACCGGCAGGCCCCGCGGCATCGACGTCGATCTCGCCCGCGCGATCGCCGACAGGCTCAAGGTGAAGCTCGACCTGCGCGTGGTCGACGCCGGCGAGAACGTCGACGGCGACCTGCGCCTGAACCTGTGGCGCGGCGACCTCGCCGGCACGCCCCTCGCCGACCTGATGCTGCACGTGCCGACCGACCGGCAGCTCGCCCTGCGCAACGAGCAGGTGTTTTTCACGGCGCCGTACTTCGAGCAGGAGATCGCCTTCGCGTACCGCAAGGGCGTGCTGGACGGCTTCGACAGCCTCGACGACATCGGCGACCGGAGCGTCGCGCTGGAAGGCACGGGCGCCGCCGACCTGATGCTGCTGACCGCCCAGGGCGGCCGCTTCCGCCCGAACCTGAAGCACTACAGGAGCTTCGAGGAGGCCGCGAAGGCCTACCTCGCCGGCGAGGCTCCGATCCTGGCCGGAACCCGCGCGGCGATCGAGGCGGCGCTGTCCGCCGCGAAGGCCCCGAAGGACGACAACCCGATCGCCACGGCCCCGTCGACGGGGCTGGTGAAAACGCGCTGGGAGATCGGCGGCGCGGTGAGGACCGATTCCCGCGACCTCGCCTACGCGGTCGGGGACGCGATCACGGCACTGAACGCGGAGGGTCGGCTCAGGGCGATCTGCGAGAGCTACGGCGTCACCTACGCGCCGCCGAAGGGGTATTGAGCGCATACGTCATCGCGAGCGCAGCGAAGCGATCCAGACAGCGCGCCATCGTGGGATGCTGTGCTGCCCTGGGTCGCTTCGCTGCGCTCGCGATGACGGTAAGAGCGAACATCAGATCTCCCGAACGAGACCTCCCTCGGATTCGCGCCAATCCGAGCGCCGATCTCGACGAATACATTGCATTCGCCGGTCCGCAGAGTGGCCTTATTGGACCAATGGCCAATAAGACTTCTCTGAGAAGCCCGATAGCTTCGTCCTCCAAGGGGGCGCCCCGCGACTCGTGCGGCCCGCGTCGAAACCCGGATGCCCCGGCCACACGGACCGGGGCCGACCACGGAGGACACGTCATGAGAATGCGGACCCGGTTCCTCGCCGCGGTGGGCGTCGCCGCCCTCGTGGCGGGCGGCGCCCTGCCGGCCATGGCCCAGGGGGTCACCGAGCAGGACATCATCAACGACGCCAAGACGCCCGGCGACGTGGTCACCTACGGCCTCGGCCCGCAGGCCCAGCGCTTCAGCCCGCTCAAGACCCTCAACCGCGACAACATCAAGGGCCTCGTCCCGGCGTGGTCGTTCTCGTTCGGCGGCGAGAAGCAGCGCGGCCAGGAGAGCCAGGCGCTGGTCAAGGACGGCATCATCTACGTCACGGGCTCGTACTCGCGCATGTACGCGATCGATTCCCGCAGCGGCGAGAAGAAGTGGGAGTACGACGCCCGCCTGCCGGAGGGCATCCTGCCCTGCTGCGACGTCGTGAACCGCGGCGCCGCGCTCTACAAAGACAACGTCTATTTCGGCACGCTCGACGCCAAGCTCGTCGCGCTCAACACCAAGACCGGCAAGGTCGTCTGGCGGAAGGAGATCGACGACTTCAAGGCCGGCTACAGCTACACGGCCGCCCCGATCATCGTGAAGGGCAAGATCATCACCGGCGTGTCGGGCGGCGAGTTCGGCGTGATCGGGCGCATCGAGGCCCGCGACGCCGAGACCGGCGAGGTCGTGTGGAAGCGGCCCGTGATCGAAGGCCACATGGGCGAGCTCAACGGCAAGCCCTCGACCATGACCGGCAAGGTCAACGAGAGCTGGCCCGGCGACATGTGGAAGTTCGGCGGCGGCGCCACGTGGCTCGGCGGCACCTACGATCCCGAGACCAACCTGATCTACTTCGGCACCGGCAACCCCGGCCCGTGGAACTCCTGGCTCCGGCCGGGCGACAACAAGTGGACCTCCTCGCGACTCGCCCTCAACCCCGACAACGGCGAGATCGTCTGGGGCTTCCAGACCACCCCGCACGACGGCTGGGACTTCGACGGCGTCAACGAGTTCGTGCCGTTCGACCTGAACAAGGGCGGCAAGACCATCAAGGCCGGCGCCACCGCCGACCGCAACGGCTTCTTCTACGTCCTCGACCGGACCAACGGGAAGTTCATCTCGGCGACGCCGTTCGTCGAGAAGATCAACTGGGCCAAGGGCATCGATGAGAACGGCCGCCCGATCTACAACGAGGAGAACCGCCCCGGCGACCCGAGCAAGGCGACCGGCGACGACAAGAAGGGCAAGTCGGTCTTCGCGGTGCCGAGCTTCCTCGGCGGCAAGAACTGGATGCCGATCGGCTACAGCCCCGACACCAAGCTGTTCTACGTGCCCTCCAACGAGTGGGGCATGGATATCTGGAACGAGCCGGTGAACTACAAGAAGGGTGCCGCCTACCTCGGCGCCGGCTTCACCATCAAGCCGGTCTTCGACGACCATATCGGTTCGCTCAAGGCGATCGACCCGGCCTCCGGCAAGGTCGTGTGGGAGTACAAGAACAAGGCCCCGCTCTGGGCCGGCGTGCTCACCACCGCGGGCAACCTCGTCTTCACCGGCACACCGGAGGGCTTCCTGAAGGCCTTCGACGCCAAGACCGGCGAGGAGGTCTGGAAGTTCCAGGTCGGGACCGGCGTGGTCTCCTCGCCGATCACCTGGGAGCAGGACGGCGAGCAGTGGGTCGGCGTCGCGGCCGGCTGGGGCGGCGCGGTCCCGCTCTGGGGCGGCGAGGTCGCCAAGTCGACGGCCGGCATTAACCAGGGCGGCAGCTTCTGGGCGTTCAAGCTGCCGAAGACGGTGGCGTCGCGCTGAGGGCCCGCAACCGAAAGCGTGCCGGTCCCCGCGGGCCGGCACGCCCAGGTCCCGGGGCCGGGCTGTCGTCTCAACACCCGCTTGCGCCCCGGGGCCGCATCGATCACCTTCGGACCTCCCGCCCGCGTATTCGGCGGATCCTGTGAGGATCTCGAGCGAAGGACCGAGGTCTCCGTGCATCTCCTGATCGTCGATGACCACCCGCTGTTCCGCGACGCCCTGGCGGCCACGATCCGCCTCGCGCACCCGGACGCGGTGCTGCACGAGGCCGACGGGATCGAGGCGGCCTGCGCGGTGCTGGCCGCGAACCGCGGCATCGACCTGACGCTCCTCGACCTGTCGATGCGGGGCGTCACCGGCTTCGACGGGCTGATCACCATCCGGGCGAGCTTCCCGCGCATCCCGATCCTGATCGTCTCCGGCCACGAGGATCCGCGCATCGTCCGCGAGGCCCTGCAGCACGGGGCGGCGGGCTTCGTCCCTAAGGCCATGGACAAGGCGACGCTCACCCGGGCGATCACCGAGGTGATGAGCGGGGCGCTGTTCCTGCCGCCGGGGCTCGCCGAGGCCGGCGCGCCCGCGCCCCGGTCCAAGAAGGCGCCGCTGGCCGAGCGCCTCGCCCGGCTGACGCCGCAGCAATTGCGGGTCCTGATGATGATCCGTCAGGGCAAGCTCAACAAGCAGATCGCCCACGAGCTCCAGGTCGGCGATTCGACCGTGAAGGCGCACGTCTCGGAGATCCTGCGCAAGCTCGAGGTCATCAGCCGCACGCAGATCGTGATCGACACGGCGTCCCTCGACTTCGACCAGATCCACAACAGCCACTCGGCCTGACGACGCGATCGCGGGATCCGGCCTGCGGCTCGGGGATCGCCGCGACCGCGGCTGCGCGTCCGGACCCGCCCCGTGAAGCGACCGGATCATATGCGCCTGCCGCAGAACAAACCCAAGTTATGGGTCGACTCATTCATCTGACGCAGTCCTGACCCCCTCGCGGCATCCCTCAATCGAGATCGATATGAGGCTATCTATCGGCGTGCGAGCCGATTGATCCGGTGACCTCGCCGGCTCCTCGCGACGGTGGATCAGGTTGTGACCGGCATCGATGGTCCGACGACGCGCGGGCGACATCAGCAGATCGACACCCACGCCCTCCTGACCACCGGCCGCCACCGGCGCCGCGCCACCGTCGGGGCCGCGCCCGAGCCGGAGCCGGTGCCGTGACCCTCCCCGGATGGCGCGACTGGGCCTTCGCGCTGAAGACCTACGCGGCGGCGATGCTCGCCCTGTACCTCGCGCTCTGGATCGACCTGCCGCGGCCCTACTGGGCCCTCGGCACCGTCTACATCACCAGCCAGGTCCTCTCCGGCGCGACGCGCGCGAAGGCCGCGTACCGGGTCTGCGGCACCGTGCTCGGCGCGGCGGTCAGCGTCGTGCTGGTGCCGAACCTCGTGAACGCGCCGCTCCTGCTGAGCCTCGCGGTGGCGCTCTGGGTCGCGCTCTGCCTCTACGTCTCCCTCCTAGACCGGACCCCCGCGAGCTACCTGCCGATGCTCGCCGGCTACACGGCGGCGCTGATCGGTTTCCCCGCCGTCGACGATCCCGGGGCGATCTTCGACACGGCGGTGGCGCGGGCCGAGGAGATCTCCCTCGGTATCGTCTGCGCCAGCCTCGCCGCCACGCTGATCCTGCCGCAATCGGCGGCCCCGCTCATCGTCGGACGGCTGAACGACTGGTCGGCGGAGGCCCGGGCCTGGATCCGGAGCGCCCTCGCGGCCGCCCGAGCGCCGGAGGCCGTTGGGCCGAGCCAGGGCCGGCGCCTGCGCCTCGCCTCGGACGCGATCGGCCTCGACGCCCTCGGCCTCGCCCTGCGCAACGAGGCGACGGGCGCGGAGCGCGCCGCCGAGGCCTTCGCGCCCCTCCGTCAGCACATGCTGATGGTCCTGCCGATCGTCGCCGCCGTGGCGGACCGCGTCGCCGCCCTCGAGCAAGCCGGCGCGGTTCCGGCGCGGGTCCGGGCCTTCCTGTCGGACCTCATCGCCTGGCTCGCCGACGAGGTCGACGATCCGGATCGCGCCGCGCGGCTGCGCGACCGGATCGACGGGTTCGAGCCCGCCCTCGGCCGGGCGCCGGACTGGAATACGCTCCTCCTCGCGAGCCTCGCGGCGCGCCTGCGCGACGTCATCGACCTGCGCCAGGATCTGCGGGCACTGCGCGGCCACCTCGCGGCCGGCACCGCGCCCCGCGCGCCGCTCGCCTTCGCCTACACGGCCCGCGTCCGGTCGATCCGCCACCGGGACCACGGGCTGGCCGCGTTCTCGGCCTTCGGGGTGTTCGCGGGCCTGCTCGCCTGCTGCGCCATCTGGATCGCCACCGGCTGGCCGGACGGCTCCGCGGCGCCGATGATGGGCGCGGTTGCCTGCTGCCTGTTCGCCGCGCAGGACGATCCCGCGCCGCAGATCCTGAGCTTCGCCAACTCGGCGATCGTCGGCGCCCTCGGCGCGGGCCTCTACCTATTCGCTGTGCTGCCGCTCGCCACCTCCTTTGAGATGCTGGCCCTCGCGCTCGCGCCGGCCCTGATCCTGTGCGGATTGATGATGACGCAGCCGCGCACCGCCCCGATGGGCATGGGCGCGGCGCTGAACGGCGCGACCCTGCTGGCCCTCCAGAACGGCTACAGCGGGGACTTCGCGCCCTTCGCCAACGGGGTGATCGCCTCGGTGGTGGGCATGTGGATCGCCGCCGCGGTGACCCGGGTGATCCGCTCGGTCGGCGCCGGCTGGAGCGCGCGGCGGCTGATCGGGATCAACCGGCGCAGCCTCGCGGCCGCCGCGGCCGGGCGCGGCGCCGGCCACGGGCTCGAACTCGCGGCCCTCATGCTCGACCGCGTCGGCCTGATCGCGCCGCGGCTGGCGAGCCTGCCCGCGGACACGTCCGCCTCCGTGGGCGACCTGCTGGCCGATGTCCGGGTGGGCATCAACCTCGTGGAGGTCCGCCGGGTGCGCCGGCGGCTGACGGGCCCGGCCCGCAACACAGTCGACCGGGTCCTCGCGCTGGCGGCGCGCCAGCTGCGCGGCCGGACCGACCGGCCGGACGCGGCGCTGCTCGCGGCGCTGGACGAGGCGCTCGACGCCGTCGCGGGCGCGGCCCCGTCGCCGGAGCGGCGCGCCGCCCTGATCGGCCTCACCGGCCTGCGCCGCGGGCTCTTCGCCGACGCGCCGGCCTACCGGGCGGCGCCAGCCCTGGACCACCGGGAGATGGCGGCATGATGGGCGAGATCGACCTCTGCGGCGTGTTCGTACCGGGCCTCGCCCTCTGGATGGCGCTGGCCTTCGCCCTCGGCCTGCCGCTGTGCCGCCTGCTCGCGGCGACCGGCCTCTACCGCCTCGTCTGGCACCGGCCGCTCTTCGACCTCGCCCTCTACGTCGTCCTGCTCGGCGGCGTGGTGACCCTCGCCCACCGGACCCTGCCATGACCGCCCTGTTCTCCGCCCTCGGCCGCCTCCTGGTCACCCTCGGCATGGTCGCCGCGGCGCTGATCGTCGGCCTCGGCCTGTGGGACTATTACATGGACGCCCCCTGGACCCGGGACGGGCGCGTGCGCGCCGACGTGGTGGCGGTGGCCCCCGACGTCTCCGGCCTCGTCACCGAGGTGCTGGTGGAGGACAATCAGGTCGTGCGGAAGGGCGACATCCTGTTCCGGATCGATCCGGACCGGTTCCGCCTGGGGCTGCGGCAGGCGGAGGCGATGGTGGAGGGCCGCAAGGCGACCGCCGAGCAGGAGGCGGCCGACTACGCCCGCTACAGCAGGCTCTCCGACGCGGCGGTGTCGCAGCAGCGGGTCGAGGCCGCCAAGGCGGCCGACCTGTCGGCGCGGGCCGCCTACGAGCAGGGCCTGGCGGATCGCGACCTCGCCAAGCTCAACCTGGAGCGCTCGGCGGTGCGCGCCCCGGTCAACGGCCGGATCACCAACATGGAGCTGCGGCCGGGCGCCTACGTCACCACCGGACGCGGCGTCATGGCGCTGATCGACAGCGACACCGTCCGGATCGAGGGCTACTTCGAGGAGACGAAGCTGCCGCGGATCCGCGTCGGCGCGCCCGTGACCATCGAGCTCATGGGCGAGGACGGGGCGCTCCGCGGCCACGTCGCCAGCATCGCCGGCGGCATCGGCGAGACCGGCCGCAGCGACGCCTCCAACCTGCTCGCGAACGTGAACCCGACCTTCTCGTGGGTGCGCCTCGCCCAGCGCATCCCGGTGCGGATCAGCCTCGACGGCGGCACGGCGGATCCGCGGCTGGTGAGCGGCCGGACCGCGACGGTCTCGATCGCGCCGGCGGCCGGCGGGGAGGCCCTGCGCTGGCCCTGGACGGGGTGGCGCGAGGCGCGCACCCGCTGAAGGCGCGACCGAACCATCCGGGCGCGCCCGGGTTGGCCTCACACCACAGCCCAACGACCTGTCAGGAGGCCCCATGTCGAAGACGATCCTCGCCCTCGCCACGTCATTCGTACTCGCCACGTCCGGGGCGGCGCTGGCCCAGGCGCCGCAGACCGGCGGCGCCAACCAGGGCAACGTCAACAAGTCCGGCGCGGTGGGCGGCACCGGGACCGGGACCGGCTCGATGGAGAGCACCGGGTCCACCGGCGCCGGCATGGCGCCCGGCACCAGCGGCGGCCCGCGCGTCAGCACCCCGGGTGCCCCCGCCGGCAGCAGCTCGGGCAACGGCGCCACCGGCAGCGGCGCTGCGCCCAGCGGGAAGTAGGCCCCGCCGGTTCTCCCTCCCGCCGCCGTGGGGGGAGGGAGAACCCGTCAGGTCCCGATCCGGACCGGCGTGTGCCCCGGCCCTACGCGCCGAGGCCGCCCACGCACAGGTACTTGGTGTTCAGGTAATCCTCGATGCCCTGGTACGAGCCCTCGCGGCCGAGGCCGGATTCCTTCACGCCGCCGAAGGGCGCCACCTCGGTGGTGATGATCCCCTCGTTGATCCCGACCATGCCGTATTCCAGCGCCTCCGCGACCCGGAAGGTGCGGCCGAGGTCGCGGGTGTAGAAGTAGCAGGCGAGCCCGTACTCGGTGTCGTTGGCCATGCGGATCGCCTCCGCCTCGTCGCGGAAGCGGAACAGCGGCGCCAGCGGCCCGAAGGTCTCTTCCCGGGCCACCGCCATGGCGGGGGTGGCGCCGGTGATCACCGTCGGCTCGAAGAACTGGCCGCCCAGCGCGTGGCGGTGGCCGCCCGCCACCACCCGGCCGCCCTTCTCGACGGCGTCGCGGATATGGGCCTCGGTCTTCTCCACGGCCGCCATGTCGATCAGCGGCCCCTGGGCGACGCCGTCCTCGACGCCGTTGCCGACCTTCAGGCGGTTGGCCGCCTCGGCCATCTTCTCCGCGAAGGCGTCGTAGATCCCGTCCTGCACCAGGAAGCGGTTGGTGCAGATGCAGGTCTGGCCCGAATTGCGGTACTTGGCGAGCATCGCGCCGGCCACCGCCTTGTCGAGGTCGGCGTCGTCGAACACGATGAACGGCGCGTTGCCGCCCAATTCCATCGAGACCTTCTTCACCGTGTGGGCGGCCTGCTCCAGCAGCACCTTGCCGACCTCGGTGGAGCCCGTGAAGGTGATCTTCTTGACGAGCGGGTTGCCGGTCATCTCGGCGCCGATCGCCCGGGCCGAGCCGGTGAGGATCGAGACCGTGCCGGCCGGGAAGCCGGCGCGCTCGCACAGCACGCCCCAGGCGAGGCCCGAGAGCGGGGTCTGCGAGGCGGGCTTGATCACGATCGGGCAGCCGGCAGCGAGCGCCGGGGCGATCTTGCGGGCGATCATCGAGGACGGGAAGTTCCACGGCGTGATCGCCGCCACCACGCCGACCGGCTCCTTGGTGACGAGGATCTTGCGGTCGCCCCAGGGGGAGGGAACCACGTCGCCGTAGACGCGGCGCGCCTCTTCCGCGAACCACAGCACGTAAGCGGCCGACATGGCGACCTCGCCGCGGGACTCGGTCAGCGACTTGCCCTGCTCGGCGGTGAGGATCTGCGCCAGATCCTCCTGATGCTCGGTCACGAGCGCCGCGAGCTTGCGCAGCAGCACGGCGCGCTCGTTGGCGGTCTTGGCGCGCCACGCCGGGTAGGCCTCGTGCGCCGCCTTGATCGCCTGCCGGGTCTCGTCGGCGCCGGCATTCGGCACCTTGGCGATCAGCGCGCCGGTCGCCGGGTTGGTGACGTCGATGCTGCCGGAACCGGCCTTCGACCATGCGCCGCCGATCAGGCAGGCATCGACCAGCAGGGCGCGGTCCTTCAGGGAGGGGGTCTCGAACTCAGGCATCCAACGGTTCCTTCGGCGGCCGCGGCATGTCGGGCTGGGACATGCCGGGCCGCGGCTTGAGAGGCACGCTCTGGGCCGTATTCCTCGCCTGCGCCTCGGCTTTTGTCTCGAAGACATGGGGAGCCAGGTCGCGGCTCGCCAACGAGGCGCCGAGTTTCAATCGCAAGAACGCGCTCGTGGTATACCGGGACGCGGTCTCGTAATAGCGGTTTTCGAGATAGGCGATCGCCGAGAAGTAGGCGTCGCTCACCGTCGGGTCGATCTCGAACCCGTCGTAATTGGCGATCAGGTGGACCTTCCTGCCGATCTCCTGGCAGGCGCGCTCGTATTCGCGGCGCACCAGCTCAACGTCGTCGATGGTCCGGACCTGGAAGCCCTCGAGGTTTGAGAACAGGATGTTGCGCTCCGGGTCGTAGCTGATCCGCTCCGACAGCGAGAGGCCCAGCAGCCAGGGTTCCAGCGCCATCACGGACTCGCGGAACAGGCGCGGATCCATCGGCTGCGGATCCTGCACGATCGGGGTGAAGCCCATCTGCCCGAGGATGTCGCGCGCGATGTCGATGCCCGGCGCGACCTCGACCAGCTCCATGCCGGCCCGGGTCCGCCGGAACACGCAGCGCTCGGTCACGTAGAGCACCGGCTGGCCGCGCTCGGCCGCGTAGGCCCCCGAGAACGTCACCTGCTCGACCGCGGCGATGAATTTTTGCGAGCGGCCCTCGCTGAGGATCCGGATGCCGCCGTCCTCCACCGCCACCTTGAGGCCGTCGGCCGTGAAGGTGCCGGCGAAGACGAGGCTCTTGGCGTTCTGCGAGATGTTGATGAACCCGCCCGCGCCCGCGAGCTTCTTGCCGAACCGGCTGACGTTGACGTTGCCCTCGGCGTCGCACTGGGCGAGGCCCAGGCAGGCGAGATCGAGGCCGCCGCCGTCGTAGAAGTCGAACTGCTGGTTCTGGTGCAGCACCGCGGCCGGGTTGAGGGCGGCGCCGAAATCCAGCCCGCCCTGCGGCAGGCCGCCGATCACGCCCGGCTCGGCGGTGAGCGTCAGGTACTTGAGCACCCGCTCCTCGGCGGCGACCGCCGCGACGCCCTCGGGCATGCCGATGCCGAGATTGACCACGCCGCCGGGCGGCAGCTCGAAGGCGCAGCGCCGGGCGATGACCTTGCGGGTGTCGAGCGCCATCGGGGCGACGCGGTCCAGCGGCACGCGCTGGCGGCCCGTGAAGGCGTGGTTGTAGGGCGTGCCGTAGGTCTGGCGGTGGTTCTCGGGCGTGCTCAGCACCACGCAATCGACCAGCACGCCGGGCACCTGCACCTCGCGCGGGTTGAGGGAGCCGGCCTCGGCGAGCCGCTCGACCTGGGCGATCACGAAGCCGCCCGAGTTCTTCGCCGCCATGGCGGCGGCGAGATTGTCGAGGGTGAGCGCCTCGCGCTCCATGGTGATGTTGCCGGCCGGGTCGGCCGTGGTGCCGCGGATCAGCGCGACGTTGACCGGGAAGGCCTTGTAGTGGAGCCAGGATTCGCCGCCGAGCTCGACCACGCTGACGAGGTCCTCCTTCGTGACGGCGTTGAGCTTGCCGCCCTCCAGACGGGGGTCGACGAAGGTGCGCAGGCCCACCTTGGTGATGTGGCCCGGCGTGTGGGCGGCGATCTCGCGGTAGAGGTGCGAGACCACGCCGAGCGGCAAGTTGTAGGCCTCGATCTCGCCCGCCACCGCCATGGCGCCGAGCTTCGGCACGAGCGCCCAGTGGCCGCCGACGACGCGGCGGACGAGGCCCGGGATCGCGAGCTTGTTGAGGCCGCGCTCCTTGCCGTCGCCGGGGGCGGCGGCGAACATCAGGCCGATCCCGTGCGGGCCGTTGCCGGACTCGAAGCGGCGGGCGAGCGCCAGGATCAGCTCGTCGGGCGTGCCGATCCCGACGAAGCCCGAGACCGCGACCATGTCGCCGTCCTGCAGGATGGCGGCGGCCTCATCGGCGCTGACGATCTTGTTCTTCAGGCTGCCCATGCGGCACTCCCCCGAGCCTGCACGTTATCCCCGCTTGCCGAGCCAGTCGGCGATGCCGGAGCCCAGCAGCTTCTGTGCCTTGCCGCCGACGAAGACGCCGACATGGCCGCCGGGCAGCCCCATCTCGGTGTAGTCGGTGGTGCCGATCTTATCCTTCAGCGCCTGCGAGGTGGCCGGCGGGATGATGTGGTCATCCTGGGCGAAGACGTTCAGCACCGGGCAGGTGATGGCCTTCAGGTCCACCCGCCGGCCGCCGAGCTCGAAGGCGCTCTCGACCAGCTTGTTGTCCTGGTAGAGGTCCTTCAACCACTGCTTGGCGGCCTCGCCGGGATGGTCCGGCCGGTCGGCGATCCACTTCTCCATGCGGAGGAAGTTCAGGAACTTCTTCTTGTCGTCGAGGGCGTCGAGCAGGTCGAGGTTGTACTTCGTCATGGTGCGCATCGGCGTCATCATCGAGAACACCGAGCCCATGAAGGCGCCGGGCAGCGACCCCTGCGCCTCGATCAGCCGGTCGACATCCTCGGGCGTGAGCGACCGGGTCCAGACATTGATGAAGCCGTGGCCGGCCCGGTTCTCCCGCGTGTCGGCGTGGAAGTCGATCGGCGTGATGGTCAGCACCATCGCGTTGACGGTCTCGGGGTAGAGCGCCGCGTAGCAGGTGGTGAAGACGCCGCCCTCGCAGATGCCGAGCAGGCTGATCCTCTCCCGCCCGGCCGCCTCCTGGATGAAGGCGACGCACTCGGCGAGGTAGCCGTCCACGTAATCGTCGATGGTGACGTAGCGGTCGGCCCGGCCCGGATTGCCCCAGTCGACCACGTAGAGGTCGAGGCCGAGATTCAGCAGGTTGCGGACGAGCGAGCGGTCCTCCTGAAGGTCGGCCATCGTGTAGCGGCCGATCAGGCCGTAGACGATCAGCACCGGCGGCAGGCCCTTGCTCTCGGCGAGCGGCCGGTAGCGGTAGAGGCTGACCTTGTCCTGGCTCCAGACCAGGTCCTTCGGCGTGGTGGCGATCTCGACATCGGCGTCGCTGACATCGGCGAACAGCCTGGCGCCCTCGCTGATGCGGCGGCCGAGGGTGCCGACCTCGGCCAGCAACGCGGCCGGGGTGAGATTCAGCGGGGCGGCCGGCCCCTTCGGCTTCTCCTGATCAGCCATGGGCGTCCTCCCCGACCCGTGAACCGCCGGCTCTCGCGGTCTTGCCGGCCTGCCGACGCTCGCGGCGGAGCGCCCGGACTTCCCGGCGCAGCTCGGTCAGGCTCTTGTGGACGTCGTCGAGCTCGGCCCGGGTCGGCTGGCCGTAGAACTCGGACAGGAAGGCCGCGACGTCCTGCTGGGCGAGCCGGAGGTCCGTGGAGGCCCGCAGGACCGCCCGCTGCGAGGCCAGGAACGCGTCGGAGCGCTGGACCTCCAGTAGGACCGCGTTGGCGGTCTCGATCCACCGGCTCATCATCTCGCGGGCGGAGGCGAAGCTCTCGCCGTTTTCGGCGCGGGCATTGGCCTCCTTCGCGAAGGTCCCGGCCGCCCGCGTCCAGGCCTGCAGCATCACGGCCTGATGCTCGCTCTGCGCCCGCCGCAGGCTCGCCCAGGCGGTGAACAGCGCCGCGTAGCGCCGCTCGGTCTGCCACAGGTCGGCGAGCTGCGGGCCCTCGGCCATGCGGGTCAGGGCGGCGTCGAACTCGGCCGAGCCGCCGAGCCAGGCCTGTGGATCGAAGATCCGGGCGAGCACCGCTCCGGCCGTCGGGTCCGGCGCGCCGGGGCCGCCCTGGAGCGAGCGCGTCAGCGTCTGCGAGAGGGCGCTGGCGGCGGTCCAGGCCTCGGTCAGCTTGGCCTGCGCCGCGGCGAGATCCGCGAGGTCGCCGCCCGGGAAGGTCGGCCAGCCGAACCCGGGCGCGGACTGCCCAGCGCCCGGGGTGAAGAAGCCCGCGCCGGCCCGCGTCCAGAACTCGCTCATCGCCCGGAACGCGTCGAACTGGTCCATGCTGGCGTCTCTCCTCACAGCCCCGAGGCTGAAACCGTCGCCCCCGTCCCCGCGAGCGGAGCGAAGCAATCCAGCAGCGCCACGCTCGGCGAGGGCGCGCCGCCCTGGGTCGCTTCGCTGCGCTCGCGATGACGGTGTGGGCTGGACTGATCGGGCGACAGCCCCAGCATCACCGCCGTCGTCATGCTCACGCCGCCGGCCGCGCCTCTCCCAGCGCCTCGGCGTAGATCGCGAAGGCGTCGTCGTAGGTGACCTCGCGCGGGTTGTTCACGAGGAGCCGCGTCTGCTTCATCGCGTCGGTGGCCATGCGCTCCAGGTCCTGCCGGGCGACGCCGACCTCGGCGAGCGAGGCCGGCACCTTGCAGTCGCGGCAGATCGCGTCGAGGCTCTCGACGAAGCGCTGGGCGGCCTCAGGCTGCGGCAGGTCCGCGGCCGCGGGGTCGAGGATCGGCGCCAGCTCGGCGTAGAGCGCCTCCGCGTGCGAGAGGTTGAAGCGCATCACCCCCATCAGCACCAGGGCGTTCGAGAGCCCGTGCGGCACGTGGAAGATCGCGCCGACCGGGTAGGCGAGGGCGTGCACCGCCGCCACCGGCGCGTTGGCGAAGGCCATGCCGGCGAGCATCGAGCCGAGCAGCATGCCGGAGCGCGCCTCGAGGTTCTTCCCGTCCGTGCAGGCAGTCCGGATGTTGGCCGAGAGCAGCGCCAGGGCCTGCTTGGCGAGCTGGTCGGAGATCGGGTTCTTCTTGTTCTTGCTGGTGAAGGCCTCGATGGCGTGGACCATGGCGTCGATGCCGGTCGCCGCGGTGACGTGCGACGGCAGGCCGAGCGTCAGCTCCGGGTCGAGCACCGCCCAGTCGGGCAGGAGCTTCGGCGCGACGACGCCCTTCTTCTCGGTGGTCGGCGTCGTGACGATCGAGATCGGCGTCACCTCCGAGCCGGTGCCGGCCGTGGTCGGCACCAGGATCAGCGGCAGGCGGTCGCCCTTGGCGAGGCCGACGCCGTAGATCGCGTCGAGCGGCTCGTCGGACTTGGCGAGGTAGGCCACGAGCTTGGCGGTATCGAGCGCCGAGCCGCCACCGATCGACAGGACGAGGTCGGTCCCGAGCTCGCGGGCGCGCTTGGCCGCCGCCTCGATCACCGTCGAGGGCGGGTCGGCGACCACGTCCTCGTAGACGTCGAGGGTGACGCCCGCGGCGGCCAGGGCCGCCTCGGCGGCCTGGGTGAGGCCGGCGCTGCGCACGCCCTTGTCGGTGACGAGGAGGACGCGCTTGGCCCCGAAGCTGCCGACGATCTCCGGCAGCTTCTTCGCGGCGCCGGCCTCGAACAGCACGTTCGGCGTGGTCTGGAAGGTGAACGGGTTCATCGCGCTGCCCTGTCTTGCGTGCCGACCATCTGCGAAACCGGCCTCACTCGGCCGGCTCGAAATCCTTCACCTTGGCGCGCAGCTCGTCGACCAGCACGCGGGTGTTCTCCGAGTAGTCGATCGGCACCGCCACGAGGTGCACCCCGCCCGCCGCGAAGGCCCGGTCCAGCGTCGGCACGAGGTCGTTGACCGACTCGACTCGGTGGCCGGTGGCCCCGTACGACTTGGCGTAGAGGACGAAGTCCGGGTTGCTGAAGGTCATCCCGTAATCGGCGAACTTGTCGACCGCCTGCTTCCAGCGGATCATCCCGTAGGCCGAGTCGTCGAGCACGAGCACGACGAGATTGAGCTTCAGCCGGACGGCGGTCTCCATCTCCTGGCTGTTCATCATGAAGCCGCCGTCGCCGCACACCGCCATGACGCGCCGCTTCGGGTAGAGCATCGCCGCCATCATGGCCGAGGGCAGGCCGGCGCCCATCGTGGCCAGGGCGTTGTCGAGGAGCAGCGTGTTGGCGACGTAGGTCCGGTAGTTCCGGGCGAACCAGATCTTGTACATCCCGTTGTCGAGGCAGACGATGCCGTCCTCCGGGATCACGCGGCGCACGTCGCGCACGAGGCGCTGCGGCGTCACCGGGAAGCGGTCCTCGCCGGCCCGGTCGCCGATATGGCTGAGGATGTGCTCGCGCAGGTGCAGCAGCGCGCCCGCGTTCGGGAGCTTGCCGTCGAGCTTGTCGGCCAGGAGCTTCAGCGTCGGCCCGAGGTCGCCGACCACCTCGGCATCCGGATAGTACACCTGCTCGACGTTGGCCGGCATGTAGCCGATGTGGACGACCTTCTGGTCGGCCTGGCCCATGAAGAAGGGCGGCTTCTCGATCGTGTCGTGGCCGATGGCGATGATCAGGTCGGCCTTGTCGATCGCCTCGTGGACGTAGTCGCGCTCGGACAGGGCCGCGGTGCCCATGTAGAGGTCGGTCCCGCCCGCCACCGTGCCCTTGCCCATCTGGGTGGTGAAGAACGGGATGCCGGTGCGCTGCACGAAGCCGCCGAGCTCGCCGGTGGCGCGGGGGCGGCTCGCGGCGGCGCCCAGCATGATCAGCGGGCGCTTGGCCTTCAGGATCATGTCCGCGGCGCGCGCGATGGCGGTCGGGTGGGCGACCGGGATGTCGATCGGGTGCGAGGGGACGAGGTCGGCCTCGGCCTCCTCGGAGGCAATGTCCTCGGGCAGCTCCAGCAGCACCGGGCCGGGGCGCTCCTCGGTGGCGACTCGGAAGGCGTCGCGCACGATGGTGGGGATCGAGGAGGCCGAGACGATCTGCCGGGCCATCTTGGTGATCGGCTTCATCGACGAGATCACGTCGACGATCTGGAACTTGGCCTGGCGCGAGGACAGGATGCCCTTCTGGCCGGTGATGATGATCATCGGCATGGCGCCGAGATGGGCGTAGGCCGCGCCGGTGGAGAAGTTCAGGGCGCCCGGGCCGAGCGTCGAGAGGCAGACGCCGGGGCGGCCGGTGAGTCGGCCGTGGGTGGCGGCCATGAAGCTCGCCGCCTGCTCGTGGCGGGTCAGGACCAGCTCGATCTTGGAGTTGCGCAGAGATTCGACGACGTCGAGGTTCTCCTCCCCGGGAATCCCGAAGATGCGGTCGACGCCCTCGTTCTCGAGGGCCGCGACGAGGAGATCTGAACCTTTGGGCATGCGACGTCTCGCTGATGTAACGGTGTTCCCCGGCCGTCCGGGTCGATTCCGGCACTGTGATCGCGAGGCCGTGAACGACACGAGACGGAGGAACACCCCCCGAATACTCGGTTCGTTAGAGGGCCCCCCTGTAGGGTGGTCAAGGGCCGTCCGGGCCCGTGACGTCACAGAGCCGGCCGGATGCTAACGTGCGGTCCGCCGCCCCGGCTTCGGGCCGGTCGAGCGCACCGGCGGGGCCGACCCGGCTGCCGCGATGGGACAGCGATGGATCGCATCGAGAGCGACAAGACCGTGCCGCCGGAGGACCAAGAGGCGGATGCCCCGGCCGTGGACTCGGTGCTGGCACCGGTCGCCGATTTCCCGCGGATCGACCTCCGCGCGGGCGTCGAGGCCTGGGACAAGCGGCGCAAGGCCGGCAAGCGGCTGCGCGCCGAGGTGCCCCACGCGGGCCAGGCCGCGCTGGCTTCCGATCCCGACCGGCCCGACCCGGTCGCCCTAATCGAGGCCGCCCACGCGGGCCGCCAGCCGCACCTGATCCCGCTGCGGGTCGCCCGGATGGCGAGCTCGCCCTTCGCGTTCCTGCGCGGGGCCGCGCACGTCATGGCCTGGGACCTGTCGCGCGGGCCGCGCAGCGGCATCGACGTCGTGATGAACGGCGACGCACACACCGACAATTTCGGCCTGTTCGGCACGCCGCAGCGCGACATCGTCCTCGACCTCAACGATTTCGACGAGGTCACGATCGGCCCGTGGGAGTGGGACCTCAAGCGCCTCGCGGCCGGGCTGGCGGTCGCCACCGACGACGCGGGCCTGCCGGCAGGCGAGCGGCGGGCGGCCGTCATGGAGGCGGTCTCCGGCTACCAGCACACGATGCGGCGCCTCGCGCCGCAGGGCTCCCTCGACGTCTGGTACCAGACGACCCGCGCCGACGGCCCGCACATCGCCGGGCTACAAATGAACGCGGAGGCCCGGGCCGTGGTCCGCCGGGCGGTCGACAAGGCGCGGCGTCGCAACAACCGCAGCCTGCTCGCCCAGGTGGCCGAGCGGCGCACCGACGGCACCTGGCAATTGCAGACCGACGCGCCGATCCTGGCGCCCGTGGACGCGGCGACCCGCGAGGGCGTCGTCACCGGCCTGGAGCGCTACGCCGAGACCCTGCCGCGGGAGCGGCGCTTCATGCTCGATCGCTACCACGTGGTCGACGTCGCCCACCGCGTCGTCGGCGTCGGCAGCGTCGGGACCCGGGCCTACCTCGCCCTGCTGTTCGGCAATTCCGACGCCGACGCGCTCTTCCTGCAGGTCAAGGAGGCGGTCCGACCGGCGCACGCGCCGTACCTGCCGGGCGTGCCGGCGCCGTTCTCCGGGCACGAGGGCGAGCGGGTGATCTACGGCCAGCGCCTGCTCCAGGCGGTGGGCGACCCGCTGCTCGGCTGGACCAGCATCGCGGGCCGGCCGTTCTACGTGCGCCAGATGAAGAACCTGAAGGGCGCGATCCCGCTGGCGCGGATGTCCGGCGCGCCGCTCCTGACCTTCTCGTACGCCTACGGGACGCTGCTGGCGCGCGCCCACGCGCGGACCGGGGACGCGGCGGCGATCGCCGGCTATTGCGGCAGCGGCAAGCACCACGACCTGAGCGGGGCGATCGCCGACTGGGCCGCGGCCTACGCGGAGCGCAATGCGGCCGACTTCGCCCTGTTCCGCGCGGCGATCGCGAGCGGCCGCCTGGAGGCCGCAGCGGATCCGTGCCTGTGACGGTGCGGTCTGCTCGCGGCCGGTCGATGCCGTCCGCACGTCCGTCCTCGCGAGCGGAGCGAAGCGATCCAGATCGCGCGACGCCGGCCAGCCTCGCGCTGTCCTGGGTCACTTCGCTCCGCTCGTGAGGACGGCACGGAATGCGTCGACCGTCGCGTTCAAGCGGAAAGCGTATCAGATGATGCCCGGCGCCGGCGGCTCGTGGGCCAGCCGGACCAGGAGGTCCCGCAGCCAGCGGTGGGCCGGGTCGTGGTCGTAGGAGGCGTGCCACAGCATCGACACGGGCACGTCGTCGAGGGGCACCGGCACGGGGCTGACGCTCAGCGCCAGGGCGCTGGCGAAGGAGGTGGCGAGCCGGGCGTGCATCGTGGCGATCACCGGCGCCGCGCGGACCATGAACGGGACCACGAGGAAGCGCGGGGTCGTCACCGCCAGGGTGCGCGAGCGCCCGATCAGCGCGAGGGCGTCGTCGACGACCCCGTGGGCGGTCTCGCGCAGGGACGTCAGCACGTGGGGGAAGCGCAGGTAATCGTCGAGCCCGATCGGCGGCTCCAGGCCGATCAGGGCGGCGTTGAACAGCACCACGTAGCTGTCCCGGTAGAGGAGGCGCTGCTTGTGGTGGAGCTGCCCCTCCGAGAACAGGCCGATGGCGAGGTCGACCCGGTCGGCGTCGAGCTCGTCGAGGATCCGGGTCCGGTCGACCGAGCGCAGCAGCAGCCGGATGCCGGGCGCCTCCCGCCGGAGCTGCGCGATCAGCCGCGGCCCGAGCAGCGCCTCGACGCTGTCCGGCAGGCTCACCGTGAAGACGCGTTCGACGGTGGCCGGGTCGAACCGCTCCTCTCGGTGCACCAGCGCCTGCACCTGCCGGAGGGTGGCGCGCAGCGGCTCGGCGATCTTCAGGGCGCGGGGCGTCGGTCGCATCCCGTCCGGCGCCCGGGTCAGGAGCTCGTCGTCGAACAGGCGGCGCAGGCGAGCGAGGCTCGAGCTCATCGCCGACTGGCCGATCCCGACCCGCGCGGCGGCCCGCGTGACGCTGCGCTCGTCGAGCAGCGCGTCGAGGGCGACCAGCAGGTTCAGGTCGATCCGGCTGAGATCGATATGGTCGATGGCCACGGGCGTCGCGTTCGGTGGAGGATCGGAGTGCCGACATAGCAGATGCGACGGCTTGCCCGTCATCCCGAAGTCGCGCCGCAGCGTCCCGGAGTGACGGCAGGGCTCGGCCCATGTGACGGTGCCCGCGGCCGATGGTTTCTCGGCACCGACGTCCTTGCGAGCGGAGCGAAGCGAGCCAGCAGCGCGACGCCTGCCGATGTTGCGCGACCCTGGGTCGCTTCGCTGCGCTCGCGATGACGGAGAAGCGTCGTCGAGAGCGGCACGCGGCTCAGTTTGCCTTGACAATGTTCCTATTTTGTGCTTCCTGACCGCACCTGTCCGCGGCGGCCCGGGAGCGATCCCGGGGCGTCCTTCGGGGGCCCGCCCGGTGGCTGACCGCGCGGGTCCGGGGACGGGGCGGCGCCCGCGTCGGTGGCTCTCAGCCGCCATCGCCCCGGGCGACGGACCGGTGCGGGGCGTGCCTCGGACGCGGGCGTGAGACCGGGCGGCACTCTGCCCGGCGGGGTGAGGAAATGCCCCCGCGCCGACCCGCCTCTGGGCCGACCCTGAGCGACCTGCGGACCCGCCCACTACGAGGCGGGGGACGGCTGGAAGGCCACGGCGCCGATGCGGGTTCCGGAGGTGCGGGCACGGCGTGCGAGTACGGCGTGCCTGCACCTCGA